>NZ_JBHTCF010000004.1:0-447023 GCF_042665355.1 Streptomyces monticola
CCGCCGCCATCAAGGACAAGGGCGTCCGCGTCCTCTACGACGAGCCCCGCCGCGGCTCCATGGGCTCCCGCATCACCTTCCTCCACCCCAAGGACTGCCACGGAGTCCTCACCGAACTGGTCACTTCCGCACCGGAGCCCTCACCGGACCACTGACCTCCGCATACCCGGGCCGGTAGGGTTGGGGGCGGCCGTCGCCTCGATCGGGCGGCCGCACCGGGGTCCGGGTTACGAGGGTCAAGGGGCAGCAGCGTCGGGCCGACGGCCCCTCGTTCGCCGTTGATCTGTCACCATTCCCCGGGGGCCCCGTTCGGCGGATGGACGGTGCTCGTTTGGAGAAACTTGCGACCAGGGGACGGATGGGACCGCGCAGTGCGGGGCTACGAACGCCAGGAGAACTCGCGGGCTGAGACCGACCATCTCTCGCGGTTCGAGGCCGAGATGGAGCGGCTGAAGACCGAGCGGGAGAAGGCCGTTCAGCACGCCGAGGACCTCGGCTACCAGGTCGAGGTGTTGCGCGCCAAGCTGCACGAGGCGCGCCGCAGCCTCGCATCCCGTCCTGCCTACGACACGGCCGACATCGGCTACCAGGCCGAACAGCTCCTGCGTAACGCCCAGATCCAGGCCGACCAGCTGCGCTCGGACGCCGAGCGCGAGCTGCGCGAGGCCCGCGCCCAGACCCAGCGCATCCTGCAGGAGCACGCGGAGCAGCAGGCACGCCTCCAGGCCGAGCTGCACGGTGAGGCCGTCTCCCGCCGGCAGCAGCTCGACCAGGAGCTCAACGAGCGCCGCCAGACCGTCGAGTCGCATGTCAACGAGAACGTGGCGTGGGCCGAGCAGCTCAGGAACCGCACCGAGCAGCAGGCCCGCCGGCTCCTCGACGAGTCGCGCACCGAGGCCGAGCAGGCCCTGGCCGCCGCCCGCGCCGAGGCCGAGCGGCTCACCACCGAGGCCCGCCAGCGGCTCAGCAGCGAGGCCGAGGCCGGCCGGGCCGAAGCGGAAGCGATCCTGCGCCGTGCCCGCGCCGAGGCCGAGCGGCTCCTCAACGCCGCCTCCACGCAGGCCCAGGAGGCCACCGACCACGCCGAGCAGCTGCGTTCGTCCACGGCCACCGAGTCCGACCAGACCCGCCGCCAGGCCGCCGAGCTGAACCGCACCGCCGAGCAGCGCATGGCCGAGGCGGAGACGGCGCTGCGCGAGGCGCGTGCCGAGGCCGACAAGGTCGTCGCCGAGGCGAAGGAGGCCGCGGCCAAGGCCCTGGCCACCGCCGAGGCCACCAACGAACAGCGCACCCGCACCGCCAAGGAGCAGGTCGCCCGTCTCGTCGGCGAGGCCACCAAGGACGCCGAGGCCACCAGGGCGGAGGCCGAGCAGGCCCTGACCGACGCCAAGGCCGAGGGCGAGAAGCTGATCGCCGAGGCCGCCGAGAAGGCGCGCACGGTCACCGCCGAAGAGACCGCCTCGCAGCTGGCGACCGCCGCGCGCACCGCCGAGGAGGTGCTCAACAAAGCCTCGGAGGACGCCAAGGCGACCACCAAGGCCGCGAGCGAGGAGGCCGAGCGGCTTCGCCGCGAGGCCGAGGCCGAGGCGGACCGGCTGCGCGGCGAGGCGCATGACATCGCCGAGCAGCTCAAGGGCGCCGCCAAGGACGACACCAAGGAGTACCGCGCCAAGACCGTCGAGCTGCAGGAGGAGGCCCGCCGGCTGCGCGGCGAGGCCGAGCAGCTGCGGGCCGAGGCAGTCGCCGAGGGCGAGAAGATCCGTGCCGAGGCGCGGCGCGAGGCGGTGCAGAAGATCGAGGAGGCGGCCGCCTCCGCCGAGGAGCTGCTCGCCAAGGCCCGGGGGGACGCCGAGGAGCTGCGGACCGCCGCGACCACCGAGTCCGAGCGGGTCCGCACCGAGGCCATCGAGCGCGCCACGACGCTGCGCAAGCAGGCCGAGGAGACCCTGGAGCGCACCCGCGCGGAGGCCGAGCGGCACCGCGGCGAGGCGCAGGAGCAGGCCGACGCCACCAAGGCGGAGGCGGAGGAGGCCGCGCGGCAGCTGCGCGAGGAGGCCGAAGAGGCCATCGCGCGCCGCCAGTCCGAGGCCGCCGAAGAGCTGACCCGGCTGCACACCGAGGCCGAACAGCGCCTGACGTCGGCCGAGACGACGGTGCAGGACGCGCGCACGGAGTCCGAGCGGATCCGCCGTGAGGCCGCCGAAGAGACCGAGCGGCTGCGCAGCGAGGCCGCGGAGCGCATCCGGACGCTGCAGGCGCAGGCCGAGAAGGAGGCCGAACGCCTTCGCACCGAGGCGGCCACCGAGGCCTCGCAGTCGCGCGCCGAGGGCGAGGCCGTGGCGGTACGCCTGCGCAGCGAGGCCGCCAATGAGGCGGAGCGGCTCAAGACCGAGGCGCAGGAGACCGCCGACCGGGTGCGCGCGGAGGCCACGGCCGCCGCCGAGCGGGTCGCCGCCGAGGCCGCCGAGACGCTCGCCGCCGCCCAGGAAGAGGCTTCGAGGCGCCGCCGTGAGGCCGAGGAGCTGCTCACCTCCGCACGCGCCGAGGCCGACCAGGAGCGTGAGCGCGCCCGCGAGCAGAGCGAGGAGCTGCTCGCCGCCGCCCGTAAGCGGGTCGACGAGGCACAGACCGAGGCGCAGCGTCTGGTCGAGGAGGCGGACCGGCGCGCGGGCGACCTCGTCGCCGCCGCCGAGCTGACCGCCCAGCAGGTGCGGGACTCCGTCGCGGGCCTGCAGGAGCAGGCACAGGAGGAGATCTCGGGCCTTCGCTCGGCCGCCGAGCACGCCGCGGAGCGCACCCGTACGGAAGCCACCGAGGAGGCGGAGCGGGTCCGCGCGGACGCGTACGCCGAGCGGGAGCGCGCCTCCGAGGACGCGACCCGGCTGCGCCGCGAGGCGCAGGAGGAGACCGAGGCCGCCAAGTCGCTTGCGGAGCGCACCGTTTCGGAGGCCATCTCGGAGGCCGAGCGCCTGCGCACCGAGGCTTCGGAGCACGCCCAGCGGGCGCGTACGGAAGCCTCGGAGCGGCTGACGTCGGCCGAGCAGGACGCCTCGCGTGCCCGCGCCGAGGCCCGCGAGGACGCCAACCGGATCCGCACGGACGCCGCCGGGCAGGCCGACCGTCTGGTCACCGAGGCCACCGCGGAGGCGGAGCGCCTGCAGTCCGAGACCCAGACCGAGGCGGAGCGGCTGCTCACCGAGGCCAGGACCGAGGCCGACCGCAAGGTGGCCGACGCGAGCGGCGAGGCGGAGCGGCTGCGGGCCGAGGCCGCCGAGACGGTGGGCTCCGCGCAGCAGCACGCCGAGCGGATCCGCAGCGAGGCCGAGCGGGTCAAGGCCGAGGCCGCCACGGCGGCGGAGCGGCTGCGCAGCGAGGCGCAGACGGAAGCCGAGCAGACCCTGGACGCGGCCCGCGCGGATGCCAACAAGCGCCGCTCGGAGGCCGCTCAGCAGGTCGACAAGCTCATCACGGAAGCGGCGTCGGAGGCCGAGAAGCTGACCTCGGAGGCGCGCGAGGAGGCTCAGAAGGCCACGGCGGAGGCCGAGCAGCAGGCCGACACGATGGTCGGCGCCGCCCGCAACGAAGCGGAGCGCCTGGTCTCCGAGGCGACGAACGAAGGCAACTCCCTGGTCGAGAAGGCCCGTACGGACGCGGACGAGCTCCTCGTCGGCGCCCGCCGGGACGCCACCTCGATAAGGGAGCGGGCCGAGGAGCTGCGCGACCGCATCACCGGCGAGATCGAGGAACTGCACGAGCGGGCGCGGCGTGAGTCGTCCGAGCAGATGAAGGCCGCGGGCGAACGTTGTGACGCTTTGGTGAAAGCCGCGGAAGAGCAGCTGGCCGAGGCCCAGGCGAAGGCCAAGGAGCTTGTCTCGGAGGCCAATTCGGAGGCGGGCAAGGTCCGTATCGCCGCCGTGAAGAAGGCGGAAGGCCTGCTCAAAGAGGCCGAGCAGAAGAAGACGGACACGGTGCGCGAGGCCGAGCGGGTCAGGTCGGAGGCCGAGCGCGAGGCGGCCCGCATGGTCGAGGAGGGCCAGCGTGAACTCGATGTCCTGGTGCGCAGGCGCGAGGACATCAATGCCGAGATCTCCCGTGTCCAGGACGTCCTGGAGGCGTTGGAATCATTCGAGGCGCCTTCGGGCGGCGGCACCGGCAAGGCGTCCGGCGGTGCCGGGGGCGGCGTCAAGGCCGGTGCCACGGTGGGTGCCCCTCGATCGGGTGGCAAGTCGTCGGAGAGCTAGCCAACGGCCCATCTTCCGTGCTCGGCAAGGACGTTCGGCCCTGGTGCTGGCAAGCGGTCCGGCTGCGAGCCACCCAAAAGGGGTGTCATTCTCCAGATCAAACGGGCAACTGCTCGATGACACGCCGCTTTGGCCCCTAGGATTCCCCCTAACACCTCACCGGTCTCATTCGACAGGAACCCCATGAGCGACACTTCCCCCTACGGCTTCGAGCTTGTGCGGCGTGGGTACGACCGCGCTCAGGTGGACGAACGTATCTCCAAGCTCGTCTCCGACCGTGACAGCGCTCTTGCCCGTATCACTGCTCTGGAAAAGCGCATCGAGGAGCTCCACCTCGAGACGCAGAACGCCCAGGCCCAGGTCGCCGACGCCGAGCCGTCGTACGCCGGTCTTGGCGCCCGCGTCGAGAAGATCCTCCGCCTCGCCGAGGAGGAGGCGAAGGACCTGCGCGAGGAGGCCCGCAGGGCCGCCGAGCAGCACCGCGAGCTCGCCGAATCCGCCGCCCAGCAGGTGCGTAACGACGCCGAGTCGTTTGCCGCCGAGCGCAAGGCCAAGGCCGAGGACGAGGGCGTCCGGATCGTCGAGAAGGCCAAGGGCGAGGCGGGCGCGCTCCGCACCGAGGCCCAGAAGGACGCGCAGTCGAAGCGCGAAGAGGCCGACGCGCTCTTCGAGGAGACCCGCGCCAAGGCCGCGCAGGCCGCCGCCGACTTCGAGACCAACCTCGCCAAGCGCCGCGAGCAGTCCGAGCGCGACCTGGCCTCGCGTCAGGCCAAGGCCGAGAAGCGCCTCGCGGAGATCGAGCACCGCGCGGAGCAGCTCCGCCTGGAGGCCGAGAAGCTGCGCACCGACGCCGAGCGCCGGGCACGTCAGACGGTGGAGACGGCGCAGCGCCAGGCCGAGGACATCGTGGCGGACGCCAACGCCAAGGCCGACCGGATCCGCAGCGAATCGGAGCGCGAGCTCGCGGCGCTCACCAACCGCCGCGACTCGATCAACGCCCAGCTGACCAACGTCCGCGAGATGCTGGCCACGCTGACCGGTGCGGCCGTCGCCGCCGCCGGTGCGCCGGGCGAGGACGAGCCGGTGACCCGTGGGGTCCCGGCGCAGCAGACCCGGTGAGCAAGAGCCGGTAAGCGATCAGCAGTACGCATCAAGCAGTAATACGCATCAAGCAGTAAGCGGCAGACACGTGCCGTAGCGGGCCAGAGCCCCTTGTCACTCCAAGTGGCAGGGGGCTTTGTCCCGTTTTAGCGTGGCCGCATGATCGAGCTCGAGGGCCTGACGAAGCGGTACGGCGAGAAAGTCGCCGTCAACGACCTCACCTTCACCGTCAGACCCGGCGTCGTCACGGGCTTCCTCGGGCCCAATGGCGCGGGCAAGTCCACCACGATGCGGATGATGCTCGGCCTCGACCGCCCCTCGGCGGGCGATGTGCGGATCGACGGCCGGCACTACGACCAGATCCGGCACCCGCTGAAGTACATCGGCGCCCTGCTCGACGCGAAGGCCATGCACGGCGGGCGCAGCGCGTTCAACCATCTGCTCTGCCTGGCCCAGTCCAACGGCATCCCCAAGTCCCGGGTCGGCGAGGTCCTCGACACGGTCGGCCTGACGGCGGTCGCCAAGAAGAAGGCCAAGGGCTTCTCCCTCGGTATGGGCCAGCGCCTCGGCATCGCGGGCGCGCTGCTCGGCGATCCGCAGATCCTGATGTTCGACGAGCCGGTCAACGGCCTCGACCCCGAGGGCATCCACTGGATCCGGAATCTGATGAAGTCGCTCGCGGCGCAGGGCCGTACGGTCTTCGTCTCCTCGCATCTGATGAGCGAGATGGCACTGACCGCCGACCATCTGGTCGTCATCGGCCAGGGCCGGCTGCTCGCCGACACCTCGATGGCCGACTTCATCCGGCAGAACTCGCGCTCGTACGTACGCCTTCGCTCGCCCCAGCAGGAGCGGCTCCGCGATGTGCTGCACGAGGCCGGGATCACGGTCGTGGAAGCCGGAAACGGAACCCTCGAAGTGGATGGCTCCACGTCCGACCGGCTCGGGGAGATCGCCGCCGAGCACCATCTCGTACTCCATGAGCTGAGCCCTCAGCAGGCGTCCCTCGAGGAGGCCTTCATGCAGCTCACCGCGGAGTCCGTGGAGTACCACGCGCACTCGGAGACCACCCCGCCCGACACCTCCGGCTGGCAGGCGCAGGCGCCGCCGGGCGACGGAGGCTGGGGCGGGCAGTGGTCGCAGCAGAAGAAGTCGGGGAGCTGAACCGATGTCCTCAGGACGCGTACTGAAATCGGAGTGGACCAAGATCCGCTCGGTGTCGTCGACGGTCTGGACGCTGAGTCTGGCCGCGGTCGTCACGATCGGCCTCGGCCTGCTGATCTCCATCCTCGCCAAGAACGACTTCGACAAGATGGACGCCCGCGACAAGCTGGCCTTCGACCCGACCGCGATCAGCTTCGCCGGCATGGGCCTCGGCCAGCTCGCGATGATCGTCTTCGGGGTGCTCGTGGTGTCGAACGAGTACAGCACCGGCATGATCCGCACCTCGCTCGCCGCGGTGCCGCAGCGCGGCAAGTTCCTGTTCAGCAAGATCGCGGTGGCCACGGTGCTCGCGCTCGTGGTGGCGATGGCGACGAGCTTCATCTCGTTCTTCGTGGGACAGTCCGCGATGGGCGACCACAAAGCGGCACTCGGAGACCCCGGCGTCCTGCGCGCCGTGATCGGCGGCGGCGTCTATATGACCCTGATCGCGGTCTTCTCGATGGGCGTCGCCGCGATGCTGCGCAGCCCGATGCTGTCCCTCGGCATCCTGATGCCGTTCTTCTTCCTGATCTCCAGCATCCTCGGCAATGTCTCGGCCACGAAGAAGATCGGCCGCTTCCTGCCCGACCAGGCCGGCTCCAAGATCATGGAAGTGGTCAGCCCGGTCAACGACGACACCCCGTACGGGCCGTGGGGCGGCCTGGCGATCATGCTGGCGTGGGTGGCGGTGGCGGTGCTCGGCGGGTTCGTGCTCCTGAAGAGGCGCGACGCCTGAATCAGGGCGGGGCGGGGAAAGAAGACCCGGGTGATCGAACCACCCGAGCTCCCCGGCCGCACCCTCACCGACCTCGGCCTCGCCACCGTTCCCTTCGAGCACCCCCTCACCTACCCGGGCCGCCCCGCCCCCGGCCCCTCGCTCCTGCACGGGCGGCGGCTGCTGCCCCTGGAGCCGGGCCCGGCCCCCGGCCCGCTCGGCAGCTGGCAGATCGAGGGCGGCCCCCGCCTCGACCAGCTCCTGGCCGACCTCGAAAGCCGCACCCCGGTGCTTGCCGTCGGCTCCAACGCCTCCCCCGCCCAGATCGCGTACAAGCTCGCCGAGGACGCCCTGCCGGACACCGTGCCGATGATCCCGGTGACCGTGCGCGGCATCGGCGTGGGCTGCTCCGCCCACATCGGGCGCGCCGGATATGTGGCCGCAGCCCCCTACCCGGACCCCGAGGACACCCGCACCCTCGTGGTGACCTGGCTCGACGAGACACAGCTCGCCGCCGTGGACGCCACCGAGCTGCCCAACTACCGCCGCCACTGGCTCGACGGCGCGGCCTTCGGACTCGTACCGCCACAGGGGCAGGCACTGCCCGGTGCGTACGTCTACACGGGCGCGCGCGGCGTGCTCACCGGGGACGACGGACGGCCGCGGCCCGGCGGCGGCGATCAGAGCGCGCTGCTCGCCGCGCTGCTCGCGGGCTCGGCCCGGCTGCGGGCGCTGCTCGGTCCCGATCCGGAGTCCTGGGTGCGCAGGGCCCGCGCCGACCGTGCCGTCCGCGAGGAGGCCGCCCGGGTCTTCGCCGCCGAGAGCTGGGTCTTTTCTCCGACTTGGCCGGAACCGTCAACTCGTGGATATCCTCCTAAGCCTTACGGGGGCGTATGCACTGCCCCGACGACCTGACCACTCGATGGGTGCGGAGAATGATCGAGGCAGTCGGCCTGACCAAGCGCTACGGCGCGAAGACAGCCGTGTACAACCTTTCCTTCCAGGTACGCCCCGGCACCGTCACCGGCTTTCTCGGGCCCAACGGCTCCGGCAAATCCACGACGATGCGAATGATCCTCGGGCTCGACAACCCGACCTCGGGCCATGTCACCATCGCCGGGCACCCCTACCGCAAGCTGCCCAACGCGCCACGACAGGTCGGGGCCCTCCTCGACGCCAAGGCGGTGCACGGCGGCCGGCACGCCCGCAACCACCTGCTCTCGCTCGCCCAGCTCTCCGGCATCCCGGCCCGCAGGGTCGACGAGGTGCTCGGCGTGGTCGGTCTGCAGGAAGTGGCGAAGAAGCGGTCCAAGGGCTTCTCGCTCGGCATGGGCCAGCGCCTCGGCATCGCCGCCGCGCTGCTCGGCGACCCGCAGGTGCTGCTCTTCGACGAGCCGGTCAACGGCCTCGACCCGGAGGGCATCCTCTGGGTGCGGAATCTGATGAAGTCGCTCGCCGCCGAGGGGCGTACGGTCTTCGTCTCCTCGCACCTGATGAGCGAAATGGCGCTCACCGCCGAGCACTTGATCGTGATCGGCCGCGGCCAGCTGCTCGCCGACATGAGCGTCAAGTCCTTCATCTCGGCCAACTCCGCGGACTTCGCGCGCGTGCGCACGCCCGACACCGAGCCGCAGCAGCGCGAGAAGCTGACCGCCGCGCTGACCGAGGCGGGCGGCCAGGTGCTGCCCGAGCAGGACGGCGCGCTGCGCATCATGGGCCTTCCGCTGCCGAGGATCAGCGACCTCGCGCACGACGCGGACGTACGCCTGTGGGAGCTCTCGCCGCACCAGGCCTCCCTGGAAGAGGCGTATATGCGGCTCACCCAGGGCGCCGTCGACTACCGCTCGACGACCGACCAGCGGGCCGGCTTCCAGCAGCCGGCGCCCATGCCGCCCGGCATGGCACCGGGCATGCCGCCGCAGGGTATGCCGGTGCCGGGCCAGGACCAGCCGGGCTGGTACGCACCGCCGCCGCCCCAGCAGGGCGGACACCCCGCTCCGGCCGGCGCGCAGCCGAACCCGTACGCACAGCAGCCGCCGCAGGCCGGAGCCGGCCAGGCGCCACAGCCCGGCCAGGCGCCGCAGCAGCCGGGCCCGGAGCAGCACACCGCCATCCTGACCGCACAGCAGCCGCCGCAGGCCGGCCAGGAACAGCACACCGCTCTGCTGCGCGCTCAGCCCGCACCGCCCACCGCCGACGCCGCTCCCCCGCAGCCGCCCGCTGCCCCGCCGGCCCAGGCGCCCGCCTCCGACCTGACCAAGAGCGACAACGAGGACGCGCCCCGATGACCACACAGCCCACGCCGTCCACGCCGTCCACCGCGGCCACGCCGGCGCCACCGCAGCACCAGCCGGGCGCTCCCATGCCGCCGCAGGCCGCCGCAGGTCAGCCCCAGTGGCAGGGCGAGCCGGGCCCCTCGTACATCTCGCCCATCCCGATCACGCGGACGCACCTGGGCCATGCCCTGGCCTCCGAGTGGACGAAGATCCGCAGCGTGCGCTCCACGATGTGGACGCTCGGCGTGATGCTCGTCCTGGTGATCGGCATGGGCACGCTGGTGGCCGTGGGCATCTCCGCCTCCGACGCCGAGGTGGGCGCCGGGTCCGTCCTCGGGCTCGGCTTCTTCGGAGTGCTGCTCGGCACCCTCTGTGTGATCACACTCGGCGTGCTCACCATCTCCTCCGAGTACGGCACCGGCATGATCCGTACGACGACGACCGCGTGCCCGTCCCGCGGCCGGATCCTGGGCGCCAAGGCGATCGTCTTCTTCCTGCTCGTCTTCACGATCACCACGGTCTCCACCGCGCTGGTCGGCGTGATCCAGAGCGCCATCGTGGACGCGGGGAGCCCGAGCGGCGCCGACTGGTTCCGGTCGACGGTGGGCGTGGGTCTCTACGTCGCGACCATCGGCCTCGTCTCGCTCGCGGTGGGCGCCCTGGTGCGGCACTCCGCGGGCGCCATCACGATCATGATCGGCGTCGTACTGCTGCCGCTGGTGCTCGCGATGTTCATGTTCGCGGAGTCCCTCAACGACCTGCGGCAGATCCTCTTCGAGTACTCCATCCCCAACCAGCTCGGCGCGCTCTACAGCAACGCCGTCACCGACTCGGGCCCGCAGGGCTGGGAGCCGCTGTGGATCATGCTGGGGGTGGCGGCCGTCGCGCTGGCGGGTGCCTTCTTCTCGACCGAGGTCAGGGACGTCTGACCGTCTAACCACGCGCGCGGACGTACGGCTTCCGGTACGGCGCGCTACGTACAACCGCCTCAGAATCTGGGGGCGTTACGGGACCGCTGCACCCTGCTGGTGCGGCGGTCCCGCGCATTCCAGCAGGCCTTGTGCCAGTGCCGCCGGTTCTCGACGCCGGCGCCATGCCCCGGCCAGGCCACCACATGCGGCACCGACGACGGAATCTCCTGGTCACAGCCGGGGCAGCGATACGTCTTGCCGGCCGCGCCGGCGCCCGCGACATGGCGGACGCTGAACTCCTCGCCGTCCCAGGTCTCGGTGAACTGGTGGCCGCCGTAGCGGGGGCGGTCCTCGTCCGCGCCGTTGCCAGTGGGGTCTGCGCCCTTGGGGCGGTTGCGGCGCGGTGACACGGGCACACCTCACGTGCAGTACGGGAACCAACAGGACTAAGAAGCCTGACCAGCCTACGCGTCATGCGCATGGGTACCCGTAAGTCATCGGCCCCCGCCATTCTTCCGGGGCACACTCTCGTATGAAAATGGGCCAACCTTTATGCCAGGCCGTGCCTTTGGCACGTGCTGAGCGTTATTGCCGACAGGGGGAACGCCGCGTCGGTGCCGAGGAGGCAGAGTGCGATGCGCTTAGGAAGTTTTGTACTGGCCGCGCAGTTCCCGGGCCAGGGACAGGGGGAGGCGCTGCACCGCGCGGTGCGCACCGCGGAGGTCAGCGAGGAGTCCGGGCTCGATGCGGTCTGGCTCGCCGAACACCACTTCGTGCCGTACGGCGTGTGCCCGTCCGCCGTGACGCTGGCGGCGCTGCTGCTCGGCCGCACCCGGCGCATCCGCGTCGGCACCGCGGTGAGCGTGCTGCCGACCCAGCACCCGGTGGCCATCGGCGAGCAGACCGCCCTGCTCCATCTCACCAGCGGCGGCCGGTTCTCGCTCGGCGTCGGCCGCGGCGGCCCCTGGGTGGACCTGGAGGTCTTCGGCAAGGAAGTCGAGGCCTACGAGAAGGGCTTCCCGGAAGCCCTGGAGCTTCTGCTGCGCTGGCTGAGCGAACCAAGCGTCGCCGCCGAAGGCGACCAGTTCACTTTCCGTGACGTGCCGGTGGTGCCCCGGCCCGCCGAAGCGCTGGGCTCCCCGACGGGGCCTGAAGTGATCGTTGCCTGCACCTCACCGGCCAGCGTGCGGCTCGCCGCGCGGCACGGACTGCCGATGCTGCTCGGCATGCACGTCGGGGACGAGGAGAAGGCGGAGATGGTGCGCCTGTGGCGGGCCGAGTCACTGGCCGCCGGACGCCCGCCGGAGGAAGTCCTGGCCGCCCCGCATGTGTCGGCCGGCGTCGCCCAGATCGCGGACCGCAGGACACAGGCCACGGAGACGCTGCTCAAGTCGATGCCGGGCTGGCTGAAGCAGGGCCTCGACGCGCATGTGACGGTCGACGGCCGCGAGCGCAGGATGCGCGATCCGCTCGCGTACACCGAACTGCTCTGCGGTATCCACCCGGTGGGCACCCCACAGCTGTGCGCGGACCGGCTCGCGGCGACCTCGGAGCGCACCGGCATCACGCGCTTCGCGCTGCTCGTGGAGGGTTCGGGCGACCTGTCGGAGACAGAGGAGAACGTACGGCGCCTGGGCACGGAAGTGCTGCCGCAGTTGCGCTGAGCCGGGGATTTCTGCCGCGCTCAGAAGGAGACGGCGGCTTTGCGCCGAGAAGGAGCTTGCCGAGACGAAGTCGGCGGACGTCGGCGGAGAAGGAGCTTCAGGGTGCACGCTGCGCTGTCGGCCTGGCGGGCTGCCGCCCCGGACTTGTACACCTCCCGCGTACGAGGCGGCAGCAACAAGCCTCAGCAGTCCCTGAGTTCCGGCGACTGATTCAGCAACTGACCACGTATCGAAGTGAAACGGGCCAGCCGCTCGTCGGACTCGGAGCTGAGCGGAAAGACCGCCACGCGATGGCAGTTCTGGAATGCGAGACGCACTCCGAAGTGCCGCTGCAGGGCACCACGGATAGCGTCACTCGCCAGCGCACGCAGCAGCTGACCACGCGCCTGCTCGTCCGGCGGAGGCGTCTGGTTGTCGGCGAACTCGCCGCCGTCCACCTTCAGCTGAGCCACCAGAGAGCTGATCATCTCCCATGCGTAAGGCAGGGAGGTCCGGACGCAGTCGACGAAGGCAGCTTCATCGACCTCGCCTCGCTCGGCCTGTTCCAACAGCGCCGGTGAGACGTCGAGCGACATGGGTTCTCCTCTCGCACCCCCGGGGAGCGGGGGCTGACGGACAGGCAAGGACATCGCATACGCAGCGTGCACGCGCGGCGACCTCCTGCTTCCACGGTAAGCAACCTGTCCTGCCCGCACCAGGAGAATGCAGGCACAACCGGCCATAGACGAACGGTGTGCTTCCCGGAACAAAGGGGCGTGGAGGAGCGCGACAGGGGAGCATCGCAGGTGGACCTGGCGGGCGTTTCGCGTAGAGAGGGGGGTGTCCAGTAGCGTTGCCGACCATGCGTCTCGTCATCGCCCGCTGCTCCGTGGACTACGCGGGCCGGCTCACCGCCCACCTTCCCCTCGCCCCCCGCCTGATCCTCGTGAAGGCGGACGGCAGCGTCTCGATCCACGCGGACGACCGGGCCTACAAGCCCCTCAACTGGATGTCTCCGCCCTGCACCCTGAAGGAGGGCACAGGGGACGACGCGGGCGTCTGGACGGTCGTGAACAAGGCGGGCGAGAAGCTCATCATCACGATGGAGGAGATTCTGCACGACTCCTCGCACGAGTTGGGCGTGGACCCCGGGCTCATCAAGGACGGCGTGGAAGCACACCTTCAGGAGCTGCTCGCCGACCGGATCGAGACACTTGGCGAGGGATACACCCTGATCCGCCGCGAATACCCGACGGCCATCGGCCCGGTCGACATCCTGTGCCGTGACGCCGACGGCGCCACCGTGGCCGTGGAGATCAAGCGCCGCGGCGAGATCGACGGCGTGGAGCAACTCACCCGGTATCTGGACCTGTTGAACCGCGACCCGCACCTGGCACCCGTCAAGGGCGTCTTCGCGGCCCAGGAGATCAAGCCCCAGGCCCGTGTCCTGGCGACGGACCGCGGCATCGACTGCGCGGTCCTCGACTACGACGCGCTGCGGGGCATCGAGGACGACAAGCTGCGGCTGTTCTGAGAGGCCCGGAGGCAGGCCCCGTTCCGGCCCCGCTCTGAGGGGCCCGGGGTCGGCTCTGTTCGAAGGGGGCCAGGCCCGGTTCCAGGGGGCCGGGGCAGGCATCGTCACGCTCGCTCTCCCGGGCGGCGCCCAGCCCTCCCCCGTCCATCGCGCTTCGCGCTCACCCTCGGGCGCCGGACCGGCCCCTTCACTACCGGACAGCCGGCGCCCGAAGCCTCAGATCACGTCGCCGGACGCACCCGGCGACGCCTCCGAACCGCTGCCGCCGCCACTACTCACGGGCGCGCTCGCCGAGTTGGTCGTGTCGGGCTGGGACGGCTGCGTGGGAGGAGAGCTGGACGGGGAGGGCGAGGACGACGACGGGGGCGGCGAGGACGTCGGCGGCTTCGTCGTCGGGGGCTTGGTCGTCGGCGGCTTCGTCGTGGGCGGCTTGGTCGTCGGCGGCTTCGTCGTCGGGTCGTCCGACGGCGATCCGCTCGGGTCCGGGTCCTCGCTGCCGCTCGGGCTGCCGGACGGTGAGCCGCTGTCGCTTGGGGTGGGCGCACCGGAGCTGCCGGGGGTGCCCGGGACGACAGGACGGCGCGTGGAGTCGTCCTGCTCCTGCGGCTGGTCGGCGGGAAGCCCGTCGCCGTCGTCCTGTTCACTGGCCGTCTGGTTGGGCTTGACGGTGCTGGACGGCGGTTCCTTGTCGGAGATCGCGCCGAGCGTCACCACCGTGCCGAGCACCGCGGCGAGCAGCGCGCCCGCGCCGGCGGCCACGAGATTGCGCTTGGTGCCGCTGACGGCAACCCGTCGGGTGCCCGCCTCCGGGGTGTCGTCGGAGCCGCGGGTGGCGCGAGTGACCAGGGTGTGCGCCTCATCGGGCGGGAAGCCGGGGGTGGCGAGCGCCGCGGGCACGACGGGCGGTGCGAGCGCGGCCGGTACGCCGCCGGGCGGTGACGCCGACTCCTCGTAGCGTGCGTCCGGCACCTCCTCGCCCGCCGGGGTGCGCCCGCCGTGCACGGCACCGCCGGAGCGGTCCGCGACCAGAGCGAGGGCCCGGCGCCCCGCGACCGTGCCGCGCTTGTCGGCGAGAGCGCCGCGCAGCCCGATGGAGGCCTCGAGTTCGGCGCGGGCCCGGTCCAGGTGACCGCCGAGCAGCGCGAGAATCCCCAACTCGTGGTGGAAGTAGGCCTCTTCGGCCACTTCACCGGCGAGCCGTGCCGCCTCCTGCCCGGTGCGCAGGGCCCGCCCCCAGGCCCCCCAGGCGAGTCCCGCGGCCAGCGCGGGGGCGGCGGTACGGGCGAGCAGCACAGCGGCACTGAGGGGCCCGGTCTCGCCGTCGTCCCCGCTGCCGGGAACGAGCGCGGTCAGGGCGGCGAGCACCGCGTCGGACTCAGCGGCAGCACGCTCGGCGGTGACCGAGGGGTGCCCGGCCCACCAGGCGTAGTGCTGGGCGGCGGTGTGCGCACGGGCCGCCGCCTGCTCGCCGTATCCGGCGGCCTCCAGCTGGGCCTGTACGCCGGCGGCCAGGCGGTAGCGCGAGCCGACGGCGGCGACGAGGGCGACACCGGCGAGTTCACCGAGCGCGGCGTCCGCGTGGGTGTCGCCGACGAGCGCGGGCAGATGCGCCTGGTGCGGTACCTCACCGCCGAGCGCGACCGCGAACTCCAGGGTGGCGCGGGCCGATTCGCTCAGCCGGGACGCGAGCAGCGCGGCGGGCGCGGCCGCCTCGGCCAGGGACGGCAGCGGTACGTCGTGACCGTCGCCGGCCGCGAAGGACGCGTCACGGGGCTCGTCACGCCACTCGTCGCGCGGCACGTCCCGGGGCGGTGCATCTTGGGGCTCATCTTGGGGCGTGCCCTCGTAGGACACATCACGGACGGCGTCCCCGAAGGACACGTCACGGACGGCGTCCCCGAAGGACACGTCACGGACGGCGTCCCCGAAGGACACGTCACGGACGGCGTCCCCGAAGGACACGTCACGGGCGGCGTCCCCGAAGGACACGTCACGGACGGCGTCCCCGAAGGACACGTCACGGACGGCGTCCCCGAAGGACACGTCACGGGCGGCGTCCCCGAATGCCGCATCGCGAGGAGCGTCCTCGAAGGAGCCGTCCCCGTCGAACACCCCCCGTTCCGCGCGGAGTTGATCACGCTGGCGCAGCAGCGCACCGGCCTGCACGAAGCGCAGCGGCAGGCCCTCGGACTCGAACCACAGATCGCCCGCGAGGGCGGCCTCGTCGTCGCTGAGGGCGCGTCCCGCGACCTGCTCCAGGAGTTCGAGCCCGCCGCCGCGGCCGAGGCCCCCGAGGAAGACCTCTTCGAGGTGCGAGTCGGGCAGCGGCGCGGCCACGTCGGGCGTCGCGGAGAGCAGGAAGGCGCACTCGGGTGTGGCGTCGAGGAACTCTTCGAGGGCGCCGCCGCCGAACTCCAGGTCGTCCAGGACGACCACGGCGCCGATGTCGTGCACGAGCTCCAGGAGCCGCGCCTCGTCGGGCCGGTGACCCGGTGACCCGTACACGGCGGCGTACAGGTCGTGGAGGAGGTCGGCGGGCGCCCTGCCGTATCCGGAGAGCCGGACGACGCCGTCGGGGGCGAGATCCGCGCAGTCCTCCGCGACGACGTCGAGCAGC
Organism: Streptomyces monticola; assembly: GCF_042665355.1. NCBI lineage: Bacteria > Bacillati > Actinomycetota > Actinomycetes > Kitasatosporales > Streptomycetaceae > Streptomyces > Streptomyces monticola. Next base: position 16,242 of record NZ_JBHTCF010000004.1, read on the forward strand.
GCCGTACGCCCCGAGCCCGCGGGTCCGGTCAGGCGGACGGAGCGGCCGCGCGCGAGGAGGCGTACGAGCCGCTCACGCTCTTCCTGGCGCTCGAGGAGCGGCGGGACGGGCAGCGCGGGCCCGGGCGGCACCGGCGCCTTGGCGGCGCGGCGCAGCTCCTCGCGTTCGGCGGGTGTGTACTTCCGCGGCCTGGCCGGCTGCTCCCCGGGCGGGCATGGCTCGATCTCGCTGCCGTCGACAGGGTTGACGGTCAGCAGGAAGTCACCCGAAATCAGCTGAACCGTACGCACGGGCACGGGACTTCCGAAGTCCGGAGTGAGGGGATCGCGGGGCGGCCTGGGCGAGTTTGCGCCATTCGCTCCGGCTCCGCGCTCCCCTTCGTGGCCGTACTCTTCCTGTCCCCGGTTGGTCGGGTCCATGGTCAAAAGCCCCCCAAAAGCGTCGTATGCCTTGGCTTCCCCGGCCTTTCGCATACGGCACTGTCGCTTCTGGTCCGGCACCCACGGATCGGTGAGCGACCGAACCTTAGACCTTCGCTCAGTATCACGGAACACCCGGGGTGGTGCGCCGTCCGGGACGTCACAGTCTCGCGAGGATTGCGCGCACCATTCCCTTTGACCACCGGTGGCCCTTTACACACGGGTGGTCCTTTACAAGGGATGCGCGCCGATTCCGCCTTCGATCGCCAGAATGCGGTGCAGTCTGGTGGCGACGAGGAGCCGCTGCATCTGAGGCGGTACGTTGCGCAGCACCAGGCGGCGGCCGCACCGGCCCGCCTGGCGGTGTGCGCCCATGATGACGCCGAGTCCGGTGGCGTCGAGCGCGGCGAGGTCCGACAGATCGACTACGAGATCGCCCACACCCTCGTCGAGGGCCGAATGCAGGGCAGTCCGGGCGTCCGCCGCGCTTCGGACGTCGAGGCTGCCCCCGACGGTCAGCTCGGCGTGGTCGCCCCTGATGTGCATATGCGCTCCCCGAGAGTGCTGTGGCTTCGTCGCCACCGTCGTCACGTACGTCTCAACTGTGGTCTCACTGAACTGACTGGCTTACGGACACAGAAGTTGCCGTCCGTAAGCGAACCGATACCCAATTCACCCGTGAGGGGGACCCGGCCGGGAGTACGTGCGGGTGCGCCCGGATTCCCGGCCGGGGCAAGGCAGTTCAGTGCTGGTAGAACCCCTGCCCGCTCTTGCGGCCGATATCGCCGGCGTCCACCATCCGGCGCATCAGCTCCGGCGGAGCGAACTTCTCGTCCTGGGATTCGGTGTAGATGTTGCTGGTCGCGTGCAGCAGGATGTCGACCCCGGTCAGGTCGGCGGTCGCGAGGGGTCCCATCGCGTGGCCGAACCCCAGCTTGCAGGCGATGTCGATGTCCTCGGCGGTGGCGACGCCCGACTCGTAGAGCTTGGCGGCCTCCACCACGAGGGCGGAGATCAGGCGGGTGGTGACGAAACCGGCGACGTCGCGGTTGACGACAATGCAGGTCTTGCCCACCGATTCGGCGAACTCCCTTGCTGTGGCGAGGGTTTCGTCGCTGGTCTTGTAGCCGCGGACCAGTTCGCACAGCTGCATCATGGGCACCGGCGAGAAGAAGTGCGCACCGACGACCCGCTCGGGACGCTCCGTCACGGCCGCGATCTTGGTGATCGGGATGGCGGAGGTGTTGGAGGCGAGCACGGCGTCGTCGCGCACCAGCTTGTCGAGGGCCCGGAAGATCTCGTGCTTGATCTCGAGCTTCTCGAAGACGGCCTCGACGACGATATCGGCGTCGGCGGCGGCGTCCAGGTCGGTCGTGGTGGTGATCCGGGCGAGAGCGGCCTCGGCGTCCTCCGCGGCCAGCTTGCCCTTGCTCACGAACTTCTCGTACGAGGCCTTGATGCCGTCGGTGCCACGGGTCAGGGCCTCGTCGGTGACATCACGCAGGACCACGTCCCAGCCCGCCTGCGCGGAGACCTGGGCGATTCCGGAACCCATGAGTCCGGCTCCGACGACGGCGAGCTTCCGTGCCACTGTGCGTTCCCCTTTAACAGCTGCGGTCTTACCCACGGTTTACATTCAACTCTCCGGCGGAGACTAGCGGGCGTGAGGCCCCAATAGGGGCCATCGAGATGCGCGTCACGTCTCATCTGACGGACATCACACCGAGAGCCCACCGAGAGGGCCCCAAGAGGGTGCCCCGAAGCCGCATCAGGCCGTCCGCGGCGCGTAGTTGAGGACCTTTTCGCTCAGAAGGTCCTCGATCTCGTCGAGCAGCGCGAGCACCTCGCGTGAGACCTCACCGGCGTCACGCCCGGCGATCATGTCGCGCCGTACGACATCCATGACGGTCTCGTGCACCCAGTTGATCTGGCCGGCCATCAGGGTCGGCATCGGGTCGTCGGCGGCGGCGCCGACCTCCTCGCGCAGGGCCTCCTCCAGGTGTACGAGGGCTTCGTGGCGCACGCTCCACAGCCGGGACTTGAGTGAGGGGGCGTCCTCGATGACCACCATGAACTTGTCGATGCCCGGGACGAGGCCGACCTTGGGTGACATCTCCTCCACCTCGGAGCGCAGCTCGCGCAGGACGGCCGCGGCGGCGGACTCCCCGTTGTCGCGGCCGCGCACCCAGCGCGAGAGCCGGTCGACAAGCCTTGCGGAGCGGTCGAGGAAGAGGTCTTCCTTGGCGGGGAAGTAGTTGTAGACCGTGTTCACGGACACATCGGCCGCCTCCGCGACCTCCGCGATCGTCACCGCGTCGAAGCCGCGCGCCAGGAACAGACCCGTGGCCACATCCGAGATGTGCTGCCTGGTCCGGCGCTTCTTCCGCTCCCTGAGCCCTTCTGCCATGAACCCATCGTAGGCGTCGCTGCGCCCGCTTGAAATTTGGAGTCATTGCAAAATTTAAGCTGCTCTGTTTTTCTTGAGGGCATGGCAATCATCAGCACCGCCGGCCTGGCGCGGACCTTCACGACCAAACAGGGCGAGGTCGAAGCCGTACGCGGTATCGATCTGACCGTCGAGCCCGGCGAGATCGTCGGCTTCCTCGGCCCCAACGGCGCGGGCAAGACCACCACCCTGCGCATGCTCACGACGCTGCTCGCGCCCACCGGCGGCGCCGCCACCGTCGCCGGCTGCGATCTGGCCCGCGATCCGCGCGGCGTCCGCGGGAAGAGCGGGTACGTCGCGCAGACCGGCGGCGTCGACCCGAACATCACGGCCCGCGAAGAGCTCATCACTCAGGGCCGTCTCTACCGTCTGACGAAGGCTCAGGCAGCCGTCCGGGCCGAGGAGTTGGCCCATGACCTGGGCCTCACCGAACTCCTCGACCGCAAGTGCGCGGCCCTCTCCGGCGGCCAGCGGCGGCGCCTCGACATCGCGATGGGCCTCACCCACCGGCCCGAGGTGCTCTTCCTCGACGAGCCCACGACCGGGCTCGACCCGGCGAGCCGCGCCGACCTGTGGGACCTGGTCCGGAGCCTGCGCGACACGTACGGCACGACCGTCTTCCTGACCACGCACTACCTCGACGAGGCCGACGCGCTCGCCGACCGCCTCGTCGTCGTCGACAAGGGCGTGGTGGTGGCGGAGGGCACCCCGGGCGCGCTCAAGCAGCGGTACGCGGGCTCGCCCGACGCCACACTCCAGGACGCCTTCCTCGCGATCACCGGCCGGGGCCCGGCCCCCAAGGACGAGACCCCGGTCGCGGTCTGACGCCCCCGCCCTCTCCCACCCTCCCCACGAAGGAACACCCATGCTGGTGCACGACACCGCGATCATCTTCGGGCGCTATGCCCGGCAGACCCTGGGCTCCAAGTTCCAGATGCTCTTCGGCATGCTGATGCCGCTCCTCTATCTGCTCTTCTTCGGCCCGCTGCTCACGGATCTCCCGCTGGGCGCCGACGGCAGCTCCTGGCAGGTCCTCGTGCCCGGACTGCTGCTCCAACTCGGCCTGTTCGGCGCCTCGTTCGCGGGTTACGGGATCATCGTCGAGAAGACCTACGGCGTACTGGAGCGGATGCGGGTCACCCCGGTCAGCCGGCTCGCGCTGCTGCTCGGCCGGGTCCTGCGGGACGCGCTCCTCTTCGCCTTCCAGGCGGTGCTGCTCGTGCTCGCCGCCGTCGCCATGGGGCTGCGCGCCCCGCTGGCCGGCATCCTGATCGGCTTCGCCTTCGTCGGCCTGCTCTCCCTCTCCCTCGCGTCACTCTCGTACGCCCTGGCCCTGAGGGTGAACACGCCACAGGAGTTCGGCCCCGTCATCAACGCCGTGACCCTGCCCGCGATGCTGCTCTCCGGCCTGATGCTGCCGATGACCCTCGGCCCCGGCTGGCTCGACGTGCTCTCGCACTTCGTCCCGTTCCGCTATCTCGTGGACGCGGTCCGGGCGGCCTACGTCGGCGACTACGCCAGTACGCAGATGCTCTACGGCACTCTCATGGGACTCGGTCTGTCCGTGGTGGCCGTGACGATCGGCACACGGCTGTTCCGCCGGGCCGGGGCCTGAACTCCCCGGAGTAACCTCGGGGCATGGTCATTCTGTCGCGCATTTACACCCGTACCGGAGACAAGGGCACCACCGCACTGGGCGATATGAGCCGTGCCCCGAAGACCGATCTGCGGATCGCGGCGTACGCGGACGCCAACGAGGCCAATGCCGCCCTCGGTACGGCCATCGCGCTCGGGCAGCTCCCGCAGGAGGTCGTGAAGGTCCTCACCCGGGTCCAGAACGACCTCTTCGACGTCGGCGCCGATCTGTCCACGCCGGTCGTCGAGAACCCCGAGTACCCGCCGCTGCGCGTCGAGCAGTCCTACGTCGACAAGCTGGAGGCGGACTGCGACCACTTCAACGAGCAGCTGGAGAAGCTGCGTTCCTTCATCCTGCCCGGCGGCACGCCCGGTGCGGCGCTGCTGCACCAGGCGTGCACGGTCGTCCGGCGGGCCGAACGCTCGACGTGGGCGGCCCTCGAGGTCCACGGCGAGACGATGAACGCCTTGACGGCGACGTACTTGAACCGTCTGTCGGACCTGCTCTTCATCCTGGCGCGGTCGGCCAACAAGGCAGAGGGCGACGTCCTGTGGGTACCGGGCGGCGAGCGGTAGGGCGTCACGCCTGAAGGGACGGGTCTTGAGGGCTGAGCAGCCTTGAGGAAGTCCGGTGCGCTCTGGTCGTGCCCCAGAGGGGCGCGGGGAACTGCGCGACCAGCCACGACGCACCCGCAGATGACGCACCGGACTTCCCGCGGAGCGCCTAGACCCGGGTCACCGGCCGCTGCTCAGCCGCCTCCGCCCCCGACCCCGCCGCGCCCTGCGGGGCCTTCTTCGGCCACACCGTGTACGTGAGCGCGATCAGCCCGTGAATACCGAGCGCCCGCAGCGTCGTCCCCTGCCAGGCCCGCAGGGACGAGACCCGGGACGCGTCCCCCACGTACCAGATCGCGATCTGCAGCAGCCCCAGCGCGACCACCGCCCCCGCGAGGGACCGCAGCCACACCTTCCACTCGTACTTCGCCCGCCGCGCCCCGTACAGCTTCACCGGCGCGGGCCCGCCCGCGAAACGGTGGGCGAACACCGAGTCCAGCCACTTCACGGTGGCATGACCGTGGGCGACGGTATAGCCGATGTACAGCGCCGCGAGCCCGTGCTTCCAGTCCGGCTGGGCCCCGTTCCTGAGGTCGATCACCGAGACCACCAGGAGCAGCACCTCCAGGAGCGGCTCGCACAACAGCACCGCGGCGCCCGTGCGCGGCATCCTGGCCAGGTAGCGCAGGGACAGACCGGCTGCCAGCAGCACCCAGAAGCCGACCTCGCAGATGACGATGAGCGTGACGATCACGGGACTCTCCTCTCACGACCCTTCAAGCGTCCCGCCGGATCACCGCCCGATCGTCGTCGCCGATGACGAACCGCGCGTACATCGAAGGATGCAGTGCCACTTCGGTCCGCATACGGAGGCCGCGGCGCCGCCCGCCGTGTTGGATGGAAGGGTGAACCTTCCACGGCCGCACCGCCTCGACGTGCTGATCGCCGTGACCGGTCTGCTCGGCGGCCTGGTCCTGTGGGCGATGGGCCTCGGCCTGCGCAAGGCCCCGGTCGACTCGCTCCCGGACGCCTGGCTGCTCGTGCCGCTCGTGGTCCTCGCCGCCCTTGAGCTGCTGCGCCAGACCCGGCCGCAGTTCGCACTCGCCGCGGGCACGCTCATGCTGGTCGCCGACCAGTTCACACCGGGCAGTCTGGTGACGGTGCTGCTGTACGCGGATCTCGCCTACGCCGCCGTCCTGTACGGCTCACCGGCCGCCGCCCGCCGTATCCCCTGGACGACGGGCCTGGTCACGGTGGCCGCCACGATCGGGTTCCTGGCCTGGTTCCAGCAGCCCGAGGCCGTGCTGCTCGGCGTCATGGTGGGCCTGATCAGCTTCGCGCCCGCGGCGACCGGAGCGATCGTGCGCAACCACCGCGACGCCGCCGAGGCCGCCCGGCTGCGTGCCGAGCAGACCGCCCTGCTCGCCGAGATGGACCGTTCCCAGGCCGTCACGGCCGAGCGCGCCAGGATGGCCCGCGAGCTGCACGACATGGTCGCCAACCACCTCTCGGCGATCGCCATCCACTCCACGGCCGCACTGTCGCTCGACGACCCGGACACCACACACCGGGCCCTCGGCGTGATCCGCGAGAACAGCGTCGACGGACTGGCCGAGATGCGCCGCCTCATCGGGCTGCTCAGGGACGGCAGCGACGATCACGAACCGGCCGCCGCGCCCACCCTCGACGGCCTGGGCACCCTGGCCGAGCAGGCCCGCACCAACGGCCTCACGGTCACCCTCGACGACCGCCGCCCACGCCCCGCGGACCGGCTCCCGGCCCCGGTCGAGCTGGCCGCGTACCGGATCGTGCAGGAGTCCCTGACCAATGCCCTCAAGCACGCCTGCCCCGGCGAGGTACGGGTCGCCGTCGGCCTCGTCGGCACCGCCCTGACCGTGACGGTCACCAGCCCCTTCGGTGATCCTTCGGGGCCGCGTGCGCCGGGCTCGGGGGCCGGCCTGGTGGGAATGCGCGAGCGGGCGTCCCTGCTCGGCGGCGAGTTCGAGGCGGGCCCGCGCGACAGCGCCGACGGCAAGGTCTGGAGCGTACGGGCCGTGCTGCCCGTCGACGAAGCCGTGCGCGGCACCGAACAAGGGCGAGCCACGGAACCAGTGCGTGGTGCCGAACAAGTGCGTGGTGCCGAACAAGTGCGTGGCACTGAACAAGTACGTGGCACTGAACAAGTACGTGGCACCGAGCAAGGGCGCGGCGCCGAACAAGGAGGAAGCCAATGATCCGGGTCCTGGTCGCCGAGGACCAGTCGGCCGTACGCGCGGGACTCGTCCTGATCCTGGGCAGCGCCCCGGACATCGAGGTGGTCGGCGAGGCCGCGGACGGCGAGGAGGCGCTCGCGCTCGCCCGTGAACTGCGCCCCGATCTCGTCCTGATGGATGTGCAGATGCCACGGCTCGACGGGGTCGCGGCCACCCGCCAGGTCGTCGCCGAGCAGCTCGCGGACGTGCTCGTCCTGACCACCTTCGACCTCGACGAGTATGTCTTCGGGGCGCTGCGCGCGGGCGCCGCCGGCTTCCTCCTGAAGAACACCGACGCCAAGGACCTCATCGAGGGCGTCCGTACGGTGGCACGCGGCGAGGGCCTGATCTCCCCCGCGGTGACCCGCCGTCTGATCGCGGAGTTCGCGGCGAAGCCGGTGCGCGCGGCGGACGCCCCCGACCCGGCCGTCCTCGACGTACTGACCCGGCGTGAGCGCGAGGTCCTGTCCTGTCTCGGCCAGGGCCTTTCCAACGCGGAGATCGCGGTACGCCTCGACATGGCCGAGGCCACCGTGAAGACCCATGTGAGCCGGCTGCTCGGCAAGCTGGAGCTGCGCAGCCGGGTGCAAGCAGCCGTACTGGCGCAGGAGTTGAGTGTGTGACGGCGCGCCCGGCGGCCGGGACGGCCACGGCCGGGCGCGCTCACCGGTCCTCGTCGGACATCGACCGGCCGTCGCCGGACACCGACCGGTAATCACTGGTCCAGACCTATTGACGTAAGGTCCAGACCTTTCTACTCTCACCGCACGCACTGCGGTGAGCACACACACGCCATGAAGTGCTCACGGGCGTCGCAGGGTCCCCCCACCCCCCTTACGTCCGGCACTCACCGAGGAGGCGCTCCATGCGCTTCAGGCTCAGATCGCGACACAAAGTCACGGCGGGGCTCACCACCCTGCTCCTGCCCCTGGCCACCCTGGTCGCCCTGGCGTCCCCCGCAGAGGCGGCCGAGTCCGCCACCGCCACGTACACGAAGACCCAGGACTGGGGGAACGGCTTCGAAGGCAAGTGGACGCTGAAGAACACCGGTACCACCACGCTGAACGCCTGGGCCGTCGAGTGGGACTTCCCCGCCGACACCAAGGTCACTTCCGCCTGGGACGCCGATGTCACCAGCTCCGGCACCCACTGGACCGCCAAGAACAAGTCCTGGAACGGGACGCTCGCCCCCGGCGCCTCGGTCTCCTTCGGCTTCAACGGCACCGGCTCCGGCGCCCCCGCCAACTGCAAGCTCAACGGCGGCAGTTGTGACGGCACCAGCGTGCCGGGCGACAAGCCCCCATCGGCCCCCGGCACCCCCACTGCCTCGGACATCACCAACACCTCGGCCAAGCTGAGCTGGACCGCGGCCACCGACGACAAGGGCATCAAGAACTACGACGTGCTGCGCGACGGCGCCAAGGTCGCGACGGTGACGGGGACTTCGTACTCCGACACCGGCCTGACCGCCGGCACCGACTACTCGTACACGATCCAGGCCCGTGACACCGCCGACCAGACAGGACCGGTCAGTGGCGCCCGCGCGGTGCGCACCACCGGCGGCGGCGACCCGGGCCCCGGCCCTGGCGACAAGGTCAAGCTCGGCTACTTCACCAACTGGGGTGTCTACGGCCGCAATTACCACGTGAAGAACCTGGTGACCTCCGGCTCGGCCGCGAAGATCACCCACATCAACTACGCCTTCGGCAACGTCCAGGGGGGCAAGTGCACCATCGGTGACGCCTACGCCGACTACGACAAGGCCTACACCGCCGACCAGTCCGTGGACGGCGTCGCCGACACCTGGGACCAGCCGCTGCGCGGCAACTTCAACCAGCTGCGCAAGCTCAAGGCCAAGTACCCGCACATCAAGGTCCTCTGGTCCTTCGGCGGCTGGACCTGGTCCGGCGGCTTCACCGAGGCCATGAAGAACCCGGCCGCGTTCGCCGACTCCTGCTACAAGCTGGTCGAGGACCCGCGCTGGGCCGATGTCTTCGACGGCATCGACCTGGACTGGGAGTACCCCAACGCCTGCGGCCTGTCCTGTGACACCAGCGGTCCTGCCGTCTTCAAGACGATGATGCAGGCCTTCCGCACCAAGTTCGGCGCGAACAACCTGGTCACAGCGGCGATCACGGCCGACGCCTCATCCGGCGGCAAGATCGACTCGGCGGACTACGGCGGCGCCGCACAGTACTCCGACTGGTACAACGTCATGACGTACGACTTCTTCGGCGCCTGGGCGAAGAACGGGCCGACGGCCCCGCACTCCCCGCTGACCTCCTACCCCGGCATCCCGCAGGCGGGCTTCAACTCCGCCGAGGCGATCGCCAAGCTGAAGGCCAAGGGCGTCCCCTCCGCGAAGCTCCTGCTCGGCATCGGCTTCTACGGCCGCGGCTGGACCGGCGTGACGCAGAAGGAGCCGGGCGGCACGGCGACGGGCCCCGCGGCGGGTACGTACGAGGCGGGCATCGAGGACTACAAGGTCCTCAAGAGCAAGTGCCCGGCCAACGGCACGATCGCAGGCACCGCCTATGCCCACTGCGGCAGCGACTGGTGGTCCTACGACACCCCCGCGACGGTCACATCCAAGATGTCCTGGGCCAAGAACCAGGCCCTGGGCGGGGCGTTCTTCTGGGAGTTCAGCGGCGACTCCAGCAACGGTGAGCTGGTGAGCGCCATCAACGGCGGGCTTGGATAACAGCCTCCGCGCGGAAGCCGGGCAACGGGAACGCCCCCTGTTGTCCGGCTTCCCGGCATGTTCCGGGCGCTCACAGTCAGGGCACCCGGCCACGCTCCAGGCGCTCACGGTCAGGGCACCCGGCCACGCTCCGGGCGCTATGCCACGTTCACCCGCTGGCCGGGAGGCGCCGCCTCGAGCCAGGCCAGGAATCCGGTCAGGGCGTCCTCGCTCATCGCCAGCTCGATCCGCGTCCCCCGGTGCGTACACCCGAGAACGATCGCGTCGGAGAGCAGCGCCAGCTCCTCTTCACCATCGGGAGCACGGCGGTCGACGACCTCGATGGCGGACCGCTCCAGGACACGGCGCGGCCTGAGCGCATACGAGAAGACCCGGAACCATTCGATCCGGTCACCGTTGTAGCGGGCCACGCCATAGCTCCAGCCCTTGCCGGAGGTATCGCCGGCCTCGGGCGCGTTCCAGCGCAGGGAGCAGTCAAACGTTCCGCCCGAGCGCTGGATCAGTCGTCGGCGCAGTCCGAAGACGAAGAGTCCCAGCAACACGAGCACGACTACCAGCCCGCACACAAGCAGAGCGAGGATCATCGGCATCGACCTCCTCGCATCGTCCAGTTACGCAACTGACATTGCACCTGCATTGCCTCAGCCGCGACCCGGTCCGGAAAATTCCGGACCGTGCCGCGGCTGAGGCACATGTCTCCGTCGCGCGCTGGGTTCAGCGCGCCGCCACCGCACGAAGGCGGACATCCGCGCGCCGTTCGGCGGCCGCGTCGGCCTCCGACTTGGCACGCTCCAGTGCCCGCTCCGCGCGCTGGACATCGATCTCGTCGGCCATCTCGACGGTCTCGGCCAGCAGCGAAAGCTTGTTGTCCGCGAACGAGATGAAGCCGCCGTGCACCGCGGCGACGATCGTGCCGACCCCGTCCTCGGAAGGGGCGGTACGAATGGTCACAGGGCCCGACTCCAGCACACCGAGCAGCGGCTGGTGACCGGGCATGACGCCGATGTCGCCGGACGTGGTGCGCGCCACGACCAGGGTGGCCTCGCCGGACCAGACCTGGCGGTCGGCGGCGACCAGCTCGACGTGCAGCTCAGCAGCCAAGGGTGGCTCCTCGGGTCACCACCCGGCGGGTTCTGCCGGGTGTTGGGTCAAATTCTAGTGGGCTTCTCGTGGGCGTTGTGCAGGGGGCGGGGGTGCCGCTCGAGGCGAGGCACCACCCGCCCCCTGCCAGGAGTCACAGGACTCAGGAGACGCCGAGCTCCTTGGCGTTCTTCTTGAGGTCGTCGAGACCACCGCACATGAAGAAGGCCTGCTCCGGGAAGTGGTCGAACTTGCCGTCGCAGATCGCGTTGAAGGCCTCGATCGACTCCTCGAGGGAGACGTCCGAACCGTCGACGCCGGTGAACTGCTTGGCGACGTGCGTGTTCTGGGACAGGAAGCGCTCCACGCGGCGGGCACGCTGGACGACCAGCTTGTCCTCCTCGCTGAGCTCGTCGATACCGAGGATCGCGATGATGTCCTGGAGGTCCTTGTACTTCTGCAGGATCCCCTTGACGCGCATCGCGGTCTCGTAGTGGTCCGACGAGATGTAGCGCGGGTCCAGAATCCGGGACGTGGAGTCCAGCGGGTCCACGGCCGGGTAGATGCCCTTCTCGGAGATCGGACGGGAGAGCACCGTCGTCGCGTCGAGGTGGGCGAAGGTGGTGGCCGGCGCCGGGTCGGTCAGGTCGTCCGCGGGGACGTAGATCGCCTGCATCGAGGTGATCGAGTGACCACGGGTCGAGGTGATGCGCTCCTGGAGGAGGCCCATCTCGTCGGCCAGGTTCGGCTGGTAACCCACGGCCGAGGGCATCCGGCCCAGAAGGGTCGAGACCTCGGAACCGGCCTGCGTGAAGCGGAAGATGTTGTCGATGAAGAACAGCACGTCCTGCTTCTGCACATCGCGGAAGTACTCCGCCATGGTCAGACCGGCGAGGGCCACGCGCAGACGGGTGCCCGGCGGCTCGTCCATCTGACCGAAGACCAGGGCGGTCTTGTCGATGACGCCCGACTCGGACATCTCCTCGATGAGGTCGTTGCCCTCACGGGTGCGCTCACCGACACCGGCGAACACCGAGACACCGTCGTGGTTGTTGGCGACGCGGTAGATCATCTCCTGGATGAGCACCGTCTTGCCGACACCGGCACCACCGAACAGACCGATCTTTCCACCCTTGACGTACGGGGTGAGAAGGTCGATGACCTTGACGCCGGTCTCGAACATCTCGGTCTTCGACTCGAGCTCGTCGAAGTTCGGCGCCTTGCGGTGGATGGACCAGCGCTCGCCCTCGTACGTCTCGTCGACGTTGAGGACCTCGCCGAGGGTGTTGAACACCTTGCCCTTGGTGAAGTCACCCACGGGCACGCTGATGCCGGTGCCCGTGTCGGTCACCGGGGCCTGGCGGACCAGACCGTCGGTGGGCTGCATGGAGATCGCACGGACGATGCCGTCACCGAGGTGCTGGGCGACCTCGAGCGTCAGCGTCTTCTGGGCGCCGTCGAGGGCCGGGTCGGCCACCTCGACGTGCAGCGCGTTGTAGATGTCCGGCATCGCGTCGACGGGGAACTCCACGTCGACGACCGGGCCGATGACACGGGCGACACGGCCCGTCGCCGTCGCCGTCTCAACAGTGGTGGTCATTACTTGTCACTCCCCGCGGTCGCGTCGGCCAGGGCTGCGGAGCCACCGACGATCTCGCTGATTTCCTGGGTGATTTCGGCCTGGCGGGCCGCGTTGGCAAGTCGGGAGAGGTTGTTGATCAGGTCTCCCGCGTTGTCGGTCGCCGACTTCATCGCGCGGCGCGTGGCCGCGTGCTTGGAGGCGGCCGACTGGAGCAGCGCGTTGTAGATACGGCTCTCGACGTACCGCGGAAGCAGGGCGTCAAGGACGTCCTGGCCCGACGGCTCGAAGTCGTACAGGGGGCGGATCTCGTCCTTGGTGCCCGCCTCCTCCGCGACCTCGTCGAGGCTGAGCGGCAGCAGCCGGGACTCGACCGCGTTCTGCGTCATCATCGAGACGAACTCGGTGTAGACGATGTGGAGTTCATCCACGCCGCCCTCGGCCGTGTCCTTCTCGATCGCCTCGATCAGCGGTCCGGCGATCGTCTTGGCGTCCGCGTACGAGGGCTCGTCCGTGAAGCCCGTCCACTCCCCCGCGATCTTGCGCTCGCGGAAGTTGTAGTGGGCGATGCCGCGGCGGCCGACGATGTAGCTGTCGACCTGCCGGCCGTCCGCCTCGAGCTTCGCGGTGAGCTGCTCCGCGGCCTTGATGGCGTTGGAGTTGAAGGCACCGGCCAGACCACGGTCGCTCGTGAGGAGCAGGACCGCGGCCCGGGTCGGGTTCTCCACCTCGGTGGTCAGCGGGTGCTTGTCGTTCGCACCGGTGGCCACCGCGGTGACCGCGCGGGTGAGCTCGGTCGCGTACGGCGTGGAGGCCGCCACCTTGCGCTGTGCCTTGACGACACGCGAGGCGGCGATCATCTCCATCGCCTTCGTGATCTTCTTCGTCGCGGTGACGGACCGGATGCGACGCTTGTAGACCCGGAGCTGGGCTCCCATGAGTCAGGTCCCTTCCGTCGTCACTTGGAGACGGAAGCCGCCTCGGGGGCCGCCGGAGCGTCCTCGCCGATCAGCTTGCCGTCGGAGGTCTCGAACTGCTTCTTGAACTCCGTGATGGCGTCCGCGATGGCCGTGAGGGTGTCGTCGGACATCTTGCCGCCCTCCTTGATGGAGGTCATCAGGCCCTGCTCCTTGCGGTGCAGGTAGTCGAGCAGCTCGCGCTCGAAGCGGCGGATGTCGGCGACCGGTACGTCGTCCATCTTGCCGGTGGTGCCGGCCCACACGGAGACGACCTGGTCCTCGGTCGGCATCGGCTGGTACTGAGCCTGCTTGAGCAGCTCGACCATGCGCTGACCGCGCTCCAGCTGGGCCTTGGACGCGGCGTCCAGGTCGGAACCGAAGGCGGCGAACGCCTCCAGCTCACGGAACTGGGCGAGGTCCACACGGAGACGGCCGGAGACCTGCTTCATCGCCTTGTGCTGGGCGGAACCACCGACTCGGGAGACGGAGATACCGACGTTCAGCGCGGGGCGCTGACCGGCGTTGAACAGGTCCGACTCCAGGAAGCACTGGCCGTCGGTGATGGAGATGACGTTGGTCGGAATGAACGCCGACACGTCGTTCGCCTTGGTCTCGACGATCGGCAGACCGGTCATCGAGCCCTTGCCCATGTCGTCCGAGAGCTTCGCGCAGCGCTCGAGCAGACGGGAGTGCAGGTAGAAGACGTCACCCGGGTAGGCCTCGCGGCCCGGCGGGCGGCGGAGCAGCAGGGACACGGCGCGGTAGGCGTCGGCCTGCTTCGAGAGGTCGTCGAAGATGATGAGGACGTGCTTGCCCTCGTACATCCACTGCTGGCCGATGGCCGAACCGGTGTAGGGGGCCAGGTACTTGAAGCCCGCCGGGTCCGACGCCGGGGCGGCGACGATCGTCGTGTACTCGAGGGCGCCGGCCTCTTCGAGGGCACCACGCACGGAGGCGATGGTCGAGCCCTTCTGACCGATGGCGACGTAGATGCAGCGGACCTGCTTGTTCACGTCGCCCGAGCGCCAGTTGTCGCGCTGGTTGATGATCGTGTCGACGGCCAGGGCGGTCTTGCCGGTCTGGCGGTCACCAATGATCAGCTGACGCTGACCGCGGCCGATCGGGGTCATCGCGTCGACGGCCTTGTAGCCGGTCTCCATCGGCTCGTGCACCGACTTGCGGTCCATGACCGTCGGGGCCTGCAGCTCGAGGGCGCGGCGACCGGACGTCTCGATCTCGCCGAGGCCGTCGATCGGGTTGCCGAGCGGGTCGACGACACGGCCGAGGTAACCCTCGCCCACGGCGACCGACAGGACCTCGCCGGTACGGGTGACCGACTGGCCTTCCTCGACACCGCTGAACTCACCGAGAACGATCGAACCGATCTCGCGCTCTTCCAGGTTCAGCGCGAGACCGAGGGTGCCGTCCTCGAACTTCAGCAGCTCGTTGGCCATGGCCGAGGGCAGGCCCTCGACCTTCGCGATGCCATCGCCGGCCAGGGTGACCGTACCGACCTCCTCGCGCGAGGCCGCGTCCGGCTGGTACGCCTGGACAAAGTTCTCCAGCGCGTCCCGGATCTCCTCCGGCCGGATCGTGAGCTCCGCCATCTGGGTTCCCTGCTCTCCTTGTTGGGCCCGAAGTTTCACTTGGGGGGATGGGGACTCCCCCCTAAGAGAGGTGAATCCTCTGCACGGCCCAACTCGGGCCGTTGTTCATGCTTGTTGAGTTGGTTGCGACGACCTGATCTGCAGGCTGCCGTCAGCCGGCCACCCGGCGGCTCGCGTCTTCGAGACGGTCCGCGATGGAGCCGTTGATGACCTCGTCGCCCACCTGCACCCTGATTCCGCCGAGGACCTCGGGGTCCACGTCGAGGTTCAGGTGCATCTGCCGGCCGTACAGCTTGGCCAGCGCACCGGCAAGCCGCTGCTTCTGTCCGTCGGACAGCGGCACGGCCGAGGTGACGACCGCGACCATGCGGTCCCGGCGGTCCGCGGCGAGCTTGGACAGGGACTCGAGTCCCGTCTCCAGGCTACGTCCACGGGGCTGGGTCACAAGGCGCTCGATCAGACGCTCCGTCGTGGCCTCCGCACGGCTGCCGAGCAGGCTGCGCAGCAGCTCGCCCTTGGCCGAGGCGGACGCGGTGCGGTTGGTGAGCGCGGCCCGCAGCTCGGTGTTCGAGGAGACGATCCGCCCGAAGCGGAACAGCTCGTCCTCGACGTTGTCGAGCTTGCCGGCCTGCTGCGCCGCGGTGAGGTCGGCGGTGGCCGCCAGCACCTCAAGCGCGTCCACCAGGTCACGCGACTGCGACCAGCGGGAGCGCACCACGCCGGCCACCAGGTCGGCGGCGTCGGCGGAGATCTGCCCGCCGAGCACCCGGCCCACCAGCTCGGCCTTGGCTTCAGCGGCCTGCGCCGGGTCGGTCAGGACCCGACGCAGCGACACCTCGCGGTGGAGCAGCGCGGTGACGGAGGCCAGCTCGTCCGCGAGCGCGGCCGCGTCGACCGACGTGTTGTCGGTCAGCGCGTCGAGACGCTCACGTGCGGCGGCCAGTGCCTCGCGGCTCGCTCCGTTCATCGCGCGGCCTCGGCCTTCTCATCGAGCTCGTCGAGGAAGCGGTCGATGGTGCGGCTCTGCCGGGCGTGGTCCTCGAGGGACTCGCCGACCAGCTTGCCGGCCAGGGTCGTGGCCAGCTGGCCGACGTCCTGACGCAGCGCGTGCGACGCGGCCTTGCGGTCCGCCTCGATCTGCGAGTGCCCGGCAGCGATGATCTCCTCACGCTGCCGCTGGCCCTCGGCGCGCATCTCGGCGATGAGCTGAGCACCCTGCTCCTGCGCCTCCTGGCGCAGCCGCGCGGCCTCGTGCCGGGCCTCGGCGAGCTGAGCCTTGTACTGCTCGAGCACGCTCTGGGCCTCGGTCTGAGCGGCCTCCGCCTTCTCGATGCCGCCTTCGATCGCTTCGCGGCGCTGCTCCAGAACCTTGTTGATGTTCGGGAGAAGCTTCTTGGCGAGGAAGCCGAAGACGATGACGAAGGCGATCAGGCCGATGATGAGCTCGTCGAGATGCGGGATCAGAGGGTTCTGGGCCTCCTCCGCCGCAAGTGTCAGAGGGTTCACATCAGTGCCTTCCGTAAAAGGGGTATGGGCTGTCGGTCCGGCTTACTGGTAGACGAAGCCCATGACGATGCCGATGAGGGCGAGCGCCTCACAGAAGGCGAAACCCATGATCTGGTTGGTGCGGATCAGGCCGGCCGCCTCGGGCTGACGGGCGAGGGCCTGGGTGCCGTTACCGAAGATGATGCCGACGCCGACGCCGGGGCCGATGGCGGCGAGGCCGTAACCGATCGACGCGACGTTACCGACGACGTTGGTCTTGGCGTCAGCGGCGAGGTTGACCATTTCGAGAGCAGCGGACATGCCGTTACTTCCTTCTCTTTCACGGACCGGTGGGGGTTGGCCACCGGACGGCTGTTGGTTCTGGGGGTGGGCTGGCTCAGTGGTGCTCGGCGAGCGCGCCCTGGACGTAGCTGGAGGCCAGGAGCACGAAGACGTACGCCTGGACGGCCTGGATGAACAGCTCGAAGACCGTCATCGCGAGGACCATGACGAACGAGACGGTGCCGTAGGCGATGCCGATGCCGTTCATCAGGTACCAGGAAGCCAGCGTGAACATCACGATCAGCAGGTGGCCCGCGAACATGTTCGCAAAGAGCCGGACCGCGTGGGTGAAGGGGCGGATGATCAGGTTCGAGAAGAACTCGATCACCACGACCAGCGGCAGCACCCAGCCGAGCGACTTGTCATAGCCGGTGATGTTCTTCCAGCCGCCGACGAATCCGTGCTTCTTGAAGGTCAGGCTGACCCACAGGACGTACACGATCAGGGCCAGACCGGCGGGGAACGCGATCAGCGAAGTGACCGGGAACTGAGCGACCGGAATGATCGACCAGAGGTTCATCATCCAGACGAAGAAGAACAGCGACACCATCAGCGGGACGTACTTCTCGCCGTCCTTCTTGCCGATGATCTCGTAGACGATGCCGCGGCGTACGAAGTCGTAGCCCGCTTCACCGACCATCTGGGCCTTGCCCGGGATCAGCTTCGGCTTGGCGAAGGCAGCCCAGAAGAAGCCCACGACCACGACCGTGCTCAGCAGCGCCAGCAGCATCGGCTTGGTGAACTCGAAGCCGCCGACGGTGAAGATCGGCTTGTAAAGAAACGTGTGGAGGCCCGGAGCCGGGAAGCCGCATCCGCTGAAGATGTGACAGTTCGGGTCGAAGGCAAGCGTCTGGTCAGCACTCACCGCGGGCTCCTTCAGCGTGGCGCATAGGTACGGCAACCTCGTTGTGTCGGCGCGGCAGGAAGCCGCGGGTCGGCACTGGACTGGTCTTACGGATTGAGGGGCGACATTCAGGCAGTGAGCCTCGCGATGGAACAGGCGTCAGCTCGGATGCCCGCGCCCGCAGTGCCGCAGTTGGCACCGGACGATAGCAGGGTCCCGAACGGCTCTTTATCCCGGCCCTACCCCTCATGACGACGACCCTGTCTTCTCACTCTCGCGAGGGCCGGAAGAGTCCGGATCGATATAGAAGATCTTGGCCTTCTTGAAGGCCACAGCCATAGCGACAACCCAGGTGATGGTCGCGGCGATGATGGCGGCGGCGAAGGTCCTGGGATTGAAGAGCTCGGTGTCCTTGAAGATCGCGACAAAAGCGAACAGCACGAGCAGCTGCGTCGTATAAAGCATCAGACCCATGGCCTGGAACAGATGCGGCCAGTGCTTGGCCGTGTACTGCAGGCCGAGGATTCCCGCTCCCATGAAGACCACCACCACGGCGGTGCCGATGACAGCACCGAGAGCTCCCTCACCGCCGGCGACCACAGCAGAGACAACGGTGGTGATCGCACCAACCGCGGCTGTGGGCACAGCGATGGGAAGGAGAGTCCGGGCGTCGAGAGACGGCATGGCGGCAGCTCCGCTTGTTGCTACGGGGACGAGTTGTCGTCATGGACGAGCGTAAGCCCGGGCACAGGGCGCTTCTGATGCCAACAGACCGTCGCACTACGGTCTTTCGGCCCTACCCCGGGATCTCGTGAACCGTATCACAAACTATTTGATGAGGTCTTTACCTGTCGGGTGTGCTGGCTGTCACACATGAGAGTTAACGCGCGCGTCTGTGCATGCGACGGGGCAACTTGTCTGCTATTGGAGGCATTTGAACGGCGGCCCGTGGAGATCCAGGTCTCCAAGTGGGCCCGCAGGGGCATCCACCCACTCGCCCGTTGACGCCCGAGAAGACCGGAAGATCCTCTGGTTTTCGTCCGGGATTCGAGGAGGCGAACACGGCACATCGTACGAGTCATGGATAACGGAAGCCGACCCGGGAATGCCGACGGCTCCGGGCGCCCACCGATCAGAGTGGGGGCCGGAGCCGCGGTCGATACGGGGTCAGTACGGATCAATCTGGGTCAATACGCGTCAATACGAGGTCAGCAGCCGACCCGGTAGATCTTCCTGCCCTTGGTCCAGGCGATGCCGCCGTAGCGGAAGTCCCCGGTCTTGTTCTTGGCGATGTCGAACTTGGGCTCGCGCGAGGCCGGCAGGTCCACCTTGAAACAGACCTTGTGGCCGCAGTAGTTCTTGACCTTCACCATGCGGTTGAAGCGCTTGTTGTACCACTTGAGTGCCTTGACGCACGTGCGCGCCTTCGCCTCGACGTCACCGGCGCCCTGCGTGACGGCCACGACGGCGTCGCCTTGGCCGGTCCGCGGGGTCGCGGCCATCGCGCTTCCCGAGAAACCGAGGGTCCCCAGCAGCGCCGCACCGGCGAGGGTCGTACCCATCAACTTACGCGCGCTTCCTCCGTTTTCGTGCGGAACGGGGATCGCGCAGTGGCGGTCACTCGCTGCTCCCCCGCAGCCAACGGAGAGTTTTTCAGCACGCAAACGCGATGTGCCGAACCGGCCCCAAGGGCATGGAACGAACGGGCAGGTTCGCCCTGGCCCGAATAATCCGGACTCCGCTTTACAGAAGCGAAATCGCTAGACCCGCGTGTGGTCCGTCGTGCCGCGCTCGGCGAAGCGCGCCCTGCCGCCCACGGCTGTGGCGCCGTTGCCCCGGGCGGCCGCGGCCACGACCGGTTCCGCGGGGACGCTCTCGCCCGCCGCGGAGACGCTCTCGCCGGCCGTGGGGGACGCGTCGGTCCTGCGGTGCCGGTAGCGCGGCGGTACGAAGGCTTCCATCCAGCGCGGGGTGCGCGGGGTGAAGCGGGGCAGGAGCAGCAGCACCAGGCCGACGAAGCTGAGCGCGACGACCACCAGGACGATCCACATGGACGCCGAGTGCACCGAGTAGGCCAGGGCGCCGAAGGCGATGAGGCCGGACCAGAAGTACATGATCAGGACCGCGCGGCTGTGCGAGTGCCCGATCTCCAGGAGCCGGTGGTGCAGATGGCCGCGGTCGGCGGCGAACGGCGACTGACCGCGCCAGGTGCGGCGTACGACCGCGAGCACCAGGTCGGCGGCGGGCACCGCGATGATCGTCAGGGGCAGCAGCAGCGGGATGTAGACCGGCACCGTCTGGTGCACCGCGGAGCGCTCCGAGCCGGCGAAGAGGTTCATCGCGTCCGGGTCGACCTGGCCGGTGATGGAGATGGCGCCGGCGGCGAGCACCAGGCCGATCAGCATCGACCCCGAGTCGCCCATGAAGATCCGGGCCGGATGCATGTTGTGTGGCAGGAAGCCCAGGCACATGCCCATCAGGATCGCCGCGAACAGCGTCGCCGGGGCGGCGGCCTCGATGCCGTAGCTGTACCAGATGCGGTAGGCGTACAAGAAGAACGCCGCCGCCGCGATGCACACCATGCCCGCGGCCAGGCCGTCCAGGCCGTCCACGAAGTTCACCGCGTTGATGGTGATCAGGACGAGGGCGACGGTCAGGAGCGTGCCCTGCCACTGCGTGAGGGAGACCGAGCCGAAGCCGGGGATGGGCACCCACAGGATCGTCAGGCCCTGCATGACCATGACGCCCGCGGCGATCATCTGGCCGCCCAGCTTCACCAGGGCGTCGATCTCGAACTTGTCGTCCAGGACACCGATCAGCCAGATCAGGGCGGCCCCGGAGAGCAGCGCCCGTGGTTCGTTGGAGTTCTCGAAGACCTCGTTGAGGTTCTGCAGGTGGTCGGCCACGAGCAGACCCGCGCACAGGCCGAAGAACATGGCGATCCCGCCGAGCCGCGGCGTCGGCTCCCGGTGCACGTCACGCGCACGGATCTCCGGCATCGCCCCGGCGACGATGGCGAACTTCCGCACCGGCCCGGTCAGCAGATAGGTGACCGCTGCCGTGACGCAGAGCGTCAGCAGATATTCACGCACGGGCTTCCCCACAGGTATCGCTGGCCATCTCAGCCCCACACCCTAGCCGTGCCGGGCTGAAGTGAGCGCACTCGCCGTCTGTCCCTCAGCCGAGGGTAAGCGCGTTGTGACACGGTCACCATGGTTCAAGAGTGCCTGTAGCAAGGCCCTGACACCGGCTCATCGGCCGCCTCGGGGCGCAAAACCGCCCTGCCGCGCACCCCCTCGGCTCCCGGCACCCTCCCCGGCAAGCCCTGGGACCTGTGGTTATTGCAACAGCAACCGATGCAAGAAGCGGGCGGGCGGCTCGAAACAGGCCCTGATATCGGCTGGTATCAAGGCCTGTACATCAGGGCGTCACCCGTTCGTACACTGCCGCGATTTGCTCCTGCGCGATAGAAAGTCCGGGCAATCGGGGGCCGGCGCCACTGACCAAGCGCCGGCACTCCTTTGGGTCCGTCTGAAGGAGCAGAATGCGCAAGGCAATAGGTACCGCCGCCACTGTGGCGGTCATGCTGGGCACCCTCGGCGCCGCCGGAACGGCGTCGGCTAGCAGCCCGGCCGAGACCAGGGGACAGCAGATCTCGACGACCTCGGCCGAGGCCTCGGGGAACATGGAGGCCAACCGCCTGCGGTGCGGGGCGACCATCAAGCGGCTGAGCAACGGCCCGGGCCCGCTGGGCAACAAGCGCTGGAACATCTACTACAAGAACTGTTCCAGCAGCGCGAAGAAGCGCAAGGTGGACATCAAGCTCGGCCGCGACCTGGTGTGCAAGAAGATCAAGCCGGGCAAGACGGCCAAGTGGCACCACAGGACCGGCCACTTCGGGCCGGACTCCCCGCGCTCCGTCAAGAAGTGCTGACGGACGTCCCTGAGCGCAGCGGCTGACCGACGGCCCGGCCCGGCTACCCCGGGCCGGGCCGTTGACGCGTCATCGCAGGGTCGCGGACGGCGGATAGGGCGGGAATCTGCGGACGAGATCCCTCACGTCGGCGCGCACCGCGTGCTCCCCGCCGCCCCCGCCGTCCTCGCGCAGCGCCGCCTTGAACAGGGCCGCGATCCGCGCCATCTCCGCCTCTCCCATGCCCTGCGTGGTCACCGCGGCCGTGCCGAGGCGCAGTCCGCGGACGTCGCCGTGGGGCAGGGCGCAGGTGTCGAGGACGAGCCCCGCGGCGGCCAGCCGGCCGCGGGCGCTGCGGGCGTCGAGGCCGAGCGGGGTGGGGTCGGCGATGACCAGATGGGTGTCGGTGCCGCCGGTGGTGACGGCCAGGCCCTCGTCGGCGAGGGCGGCGGCCAGGACCCGGGCGTTGGCGACCACCCGATGGGCGTACGCGGTGAAGCCGGGGGTCGCCGCCTCGCCGAACGCGACGGCCTTGGCGGCGATGGTGTGCATCTGGGCGCCGCCCTGCGTGAACGGGAAGACGGCCCGGTCGATGCGCTCGGCGAGGTCCGCCCCGCAGAGCAGCAGACCGCCGCGCGGGCCGCGCAGGACCTTGTGTGTGGTCGCGCACACCACGTCCGCGTGCGGTACCGGACTCGGTGCCGCTCCCCCGGCGACCAGGCCGATGGGATGGGCCGCGTCGGCGATCAGATACGCGCCCACGTCGTCGGCGATCTCACGGAAGGCGGCGTAGTCGGGATGGCGCGGATAGGAGATCGAACCGCAGACGATCGCCTTGGGCCGGTGCGTACGGGCCAGGGTGCGGATCTGCTCGTAGTCGATGAGTCCGCTCTCCGCGTCGACGCCGTAGCCGATGAACTCGAACCAGCGGCCGGAGAAGTTGGCGGGCGAGCCATGGGTGAGGTGGCCGCCGTGCGGAAGGCCCATCGCGAGCACGGTGTCGCCCGGCCGCAGGAGCGCGGCGTACGCGGCGAGCACGGCCGAAGACCCGGAGTGCGCCTGGACGTTGGCGTGCTCGGCGCCGAACAGAGCCGTGGCGCGGTCCACGGCGATCCGCTCGGCCATGTCCACGAGTTCGCAGCCACCGTGGTGGCGGGCGCCCGGATAGCCCTCGGCGTACTTGTTGGCGAGCGGGGAGCCGAGGGCGGTGAGGACCGCGGGCGAGGTGAAGTTCTCGGCGGCGATCAGCTGCAGGCCGTCCGCCTGCCGTTGCACCTCGGCCACGAGGATCTCGGCGAGCTCGGGGTCCTGGCGGCGGAGCGCGTCGACGGCAGGACCGAGAACGCCGGGAGATACGCCGTCAGGCACAGCTTCGACGGGCCGTACATCTGCTGCGGGGGTGACCGGCATCTTCGGCTCCGGCTGAGGACGAGGTGAGGGCGCCAGATCCAATGTAGGCCGGGTCGCCACCCGCCGCTCGGTGTGCGCCGAGGACGCGGACCGGTACGGCTCAGGCCGGGGCCGGGACTCCCGTCAGAGCCGTGACCACGGGGTCGAGTGCCTGGCTGATCTCATCGCCGATCGAGCGGAAGAACGGCAGCGGGGCGCCATAGGGGTCGTGCACCTCGTCCGCCTCCGCGCTCGGCGCGAGCAGCCAGCCGCGCAGTGCCGCGGCGGCCCGCACCAGAGCCCGGGCCCGCTCCACCACACCGTCGTCGAGGGGGTCGGGCAGGGTCGCCGGATCTATGGCACGTACCAGGCGCGTGAACTCCTTCAGGGTGAAGGTGCGCAGGCCCGCGCTGTGCCCCATGGAGATGACCTGGGCGCGGTGATCGCGCGTGGCGGTCAGGACCAGGTCGGCACGGATGACGTGCTCGTCCAGGAGCTCACGGCCCATGAAGCCGCTGGAGTCGGCGCCGAAGTCGGCGAGGACGGCGGCCGCGTTGGTCTCCATCGCGGCGCCCTCATGACCCCAGGTGCCCGCGCTCTCCACGATCAGGCCCCCGGTGAAGGGATCGCCCAGACGGTGCGCCAGGGCATGCCGCGTCAGCCGCTCGGTGATCGGTGAGCGGCAGACGTTGCCGGTGCTGACGTGGAGGATGCGGAAACTGTCCGACGGTCCGGGGACCGCCCCGGGAAACGGTTCGGGAAGATTCGCTATGCCACGCCCCTCGGGGGCCGTCAATTGGCCACCTCGAGGTCGGGTACCACCTTGCGGAGCTCGTCGGCGTCCAGGGCCCCGGCCCGCAGGAGCACCGGCACCTTGCCGGTGACGTCCACGATCGAGGACGGCACGATCCCCGGGGTGGGACCGCCGTCCAGGTACACGGAGACGGAGTCGCCGAGCATCTCCTGCGCGGCGTCACAGTCCTCCGGAGCGGGGTGACCGGTGAGGTTGGCCGATGAGACCGCCATGGGTCCGGTCTCGGTGAGCAGTTCGATGGCGACCGGGTGCAGCGGCATCCGGATCGCGACGGTGCCCCGGGTGTCCCCCAGGTCCCACTGCAGGGACGGCTGGTGCTTGGCGACCAGGGTCAGCGCGCCGGGCCAGAAGGCGTCGACGAGCTCCCAGGCCATCTCGGAGAAGTCGGTGACCAGACCGTGCAGCGTGTTCGGGGAGCCGATGAGCACGGGCGTGGGCATATTGCGGCCGCGGCCCTTGGCTTCGAGGAGGTCGTGGACGGCCTCCGAGCTGAAGGCGTCGGCACCGACTCCGTAGACGGTGTCGGTGGGCAGCACGACCAGCTCGCCGCGACGGACGGCGGACGCGGCCTCACGCAGACCTGTGGCGCGGTCGGTCGCGTCGTTCGTGTCGTATCGCCGTGCCATTTAGCGAGCCTCCTCGTACGCGTGCAACTTCTCGGTGGTGTGCGGTCCGGTCACGGCAGCGCCTTGCGGGCGGTTGCGAAACGAGGCCGGTTGTTCAGGTCGGGGTGGTCGGCCGCGTCCGCCCAGCCCCGCTCCTCGGTGAAGATCCACGGCACCTGCCCGCCCTGGGTGTCGGCATGCTCGATGACGACGACGCCGCCGGGGCGAAGGAGCCGGTGAGCGGTGCGCTCCAGGCCGCGGATGGTGTCGAGCCCGTCCTCGCCGGAGAACAGCGCGAGCTCGGGGTCGTAGTCGCGGGCCTCGGGGGCGACATACTCCCACTCGGTCAGCGGGATGTACGGCGGATTGGAGATGACCAGGTCGACCTGGCCGTCGAGGTCGGGCAGCGCGGTCAGCGCGTTCCCCTGGGTGAGAACGACGCGGGACCCCTCGACGTTCTTACGCGTCCACACCAGGGCCTCTTCGGAGAGCTCCACGGCGTGCACCCGCGAGCGCGGCACCTCCTGCGCCATGGCCAGGGCGATGGCGCCCGAACCGGTGCACAGATCGACGATGAGCGGCTCGACCACATCCATGGCGCGGACCGCGTCTATGGCCCAGCCGACCACGGACTCGGTCTCCGGACGCGGTACGAACACTCCGGGGCCGACCTGCAGTTCCAGGTAGCGGAAGAAGGCGCGTCCGGTGATGTGCTGCAGCGGCTCACGGGCCTCGCGCCGGGAGACGGCCTCCCAGTAGCGGGCGTCGAAGTCGGCGTCCTTGACGTTGTGCAGCTCTCCGCGTTTGACGCCGTGCACGAAGGCGGCGAGCTCCTCGGCGTCGAAACGCGGAGAGGGCACGCCGGCGTCGGCCAGCCGCTGGGTGGCCTGGGCCACTTCCGCGAGCAGCAGGTTCACGCTGGTCCTCCGGGGCTGCAGTACGTGCTGATCAGTGGGCGGCTACTGGGCGGCGGCGAGCTTGGCCGCGGAGTCCGCGTCCACACAGGCCTGGATGACCGCGTCCAGGTCGCCGTCGAGCACCTGGTCCAAGTTGTACGCCTTGAAGCCCACACGGTGGTCGGAGATGCGGTTCTCCGGGAAGTTGTACGTGCGGATCTTCTCGGAGCGGTCGACCGTGCGGACCTGGCTGCGACGGGCGTCGGCGGCCTTGGACTCGGCCTCCTCCTGCGCCGCGGCGAGCAGCCTGGAGCGCAGAATACGCATCGCCTGCTCCTTGTTCTGCAGCTGGCTCTTCTCGTTCTGGCAGGAGGCCACGACACCGGTCGGGACATGGGTGATGCGCACCGCGGAGTCCGTGGTGTTGACGGACTGGCCGCCGGGCCCGGAGGAGCGGTAGACATCGATCCGAAGGTCGTTCGGGTTGATCTCGACGTCGATCTCCTCGGCCTCGGGCGTCACGAGGACACCGGCGGCGGAGGTGTGGATCCGGCCCTGGGACTCGGTGGCGGGCACCCGCTGCACCCGGTGCACCCCGCCCTCGTACTTCATCCGCGCCCAGACGCCCTGTCCCGGCTCGGTGGCCCCCTGGCCGCCCTTGGTCTTCACGGCGACCTGGACGTCCTTGTAGCCGCCGAGCTCGGACTCGGTGGAGTCGATGATCTCGGTCTTCCAGCCCACGCGCTCGGCGTAGCGCAGATACATCCGCAGCAGGTCGCCGGCGAACAGGGCGGACTCGTCGCCGCCCGCACCCGCCTTGATCTCTAGGAGGACGTCCTTGTCGTCGCTGGGGTCGCGCGGAACGAGCAGCAGCCGCAGCTTCTCGGTGAGCTCCTCGCGCTGCTCCTCGAGCTCCTTGACCTCGGCGGCGAAGTCCGGGTCGTCGGCGGCCAGTTCACGGGCCGTCCCGATGTCGTCCCCGGAGCGCTTCCAGGAGCGGTACGTGGCGACGATCGGGGTCAGCTCGGCGTAGCGCTTGTTGAGCTTGCGCGCGTTGGCCTGGTCCGAGTGGACCGACGGATCGGCGAGCTGCTTCTCAAGATCGGCGTGCTCGCCGATCAGTTCCTCGACCGCCTCGAACATCTCCGGGCTCCTGGGGTACGTAAAAGGGAAGGGATGCGACCAAAAACGCCGGTCCCTGGTCGCCCCTGGGCGGGAGCGACCGAGGACCGGCGCAGTGGCTCGCTACTTCTTGGCGGAGCCGGCGGCCTTGCCGAAGCGGGCCTCGAAGCGGGCCACACGGCCACCGGTGTCGAGGATCTTCTGCTTGCCCGTGTAGAACGGGTGGCACTCGGAGCAGACCTCGGCGCGGACGGAGCCGCTCTCGATGGTGCTACGGGTGGTGAACGAGGCACCGCAGGTGCAGCTGACCTGGGTCTCGACGTACTCGGGGTGGATGTCGCGCTTCAAGGTGTCTCCTAGATTTCGGGAGGGCGCCGGGTCGCACGCGCGGGATGCGGGTGCGTGAACCGGGGCCGACGTACCAGTCTGCCAGGACGGGCCGCATCCCCCAAAACCGGGGTGGGCCCGGAAGTATTCCCGGGCCCGTCGGCGGCCGCTCCCGCGGGGCGCCGCCGGCCCTGCGGCCCGCTGGTGGCTGTTGCGGCCCCGAGGGGCGCGGGGAACTGCGCGAGACCGGCCACGACGCACCCGCGGGCGCCGTACCGGACTTCCCGCGGAGCGCTCGGCCGCTCAGCCGCTCAGTTGCTCAGTTGCTCTTGACGAAGCTGCCCGCGTCGCCCTTGTCGCCCGCGGAGTCCTTGGTGGCCTCGGCGGGGATGGGCTTGTCGGCGTGCAGGGCGTCCCAGACGAGCTTGGCGTCCTTGTCGATGGGCTCGACGCGGTTGGGGTCGAGCGTGTCCGGCTTCACCGGGAGCGTGATCATGTTCATGTCGCCGGCCTCGATGCCCTTGAGGCCGTTGGCGAAGCCGATCAGGCTGTTGACGGAGTCGAGCTCCGAGTCGGTGGTGACCGCGCTGGTCGCGGTGTCCGCGAGGGAGTAGAGCTTCTTCGGGTTGGTGAAGACGCCGACGTCCTTGACCTGGTTGATCAGCGCCTTGATGAAGGCCTGCTGCAGCTGTATTCGGCCCAGGTCGCCGCCGTCTCCGACGGCGTGCCGGGTGCGCACGAGCCCGAGGGCCTGCTCTCCCTTGAGGGTGTGGGTACCGGCCTGCAGATCGAGGTGGCTGTCCTTGTCCTTGATCGCCTTGTTGGTGGTGATCTCCACGCCGCCGAGCTCGTCGATGAGCTTCTTGAAGCCGGTGAAGTCGACCTCGAGATAGTGGTCCATGCGGATGCCGGACATCTTCTCGACGGTCTTCACGGCGCAGGCGGGACCGCCCACCGAGTACGACTCGTTGAACATCTTGCGCGGACCGCCGGGGTCCTTCTTGCCGTTCTCCGCCGTGCACTCGGGCCTGGTGACCAGGGTGTCCCTGGGTATGGAGACCACGCTGGCCTTCTTGTGGCCCTCGTAGACATGCACGATCATCGCGGTGTCGGAGCGGGCCGACTCCTCGTCGCCGCCGCCGTACTTGGAGTTGTCGCCGGCCCGGGAGTCGGAGCCGAGGACGAGGATGTCCATGGAGCCGTTGTCGACGTCGTCGGGGCGGTCGGTGCCGAGCGCCGCGTTGATGTCCACGCCGTGGATGTTGCCGTTGAGCTTGAAGTAGACGTAGCCGAGGCCCGCTCCGCCGAGGACGACGACGGACGCCGCGGCCCACGCGGTGATGACGAGGGCCTTTTTGCGCGTGCTGCGCGGCTTGCGCCTGCGGCCCGTGGGGCCACCGGGCCGCCGCTGCGGCTTGCTGTTCGCGCGCTCGTCGCTCTCGGGCATGTGCTCCTCAGTCCTCGGTCGGCCGGGTACCCCCTGCTCTCAGGGTCAGACGTGGTTCAACGCCACCGGCCGTCCACTCACCGGCATCGCGACCAGTCAGACGTCGAATCCGGAAAAAGGGTTGCACAGGACATTAAGAGCTCCGTAAGACAAGGCAGCCCGCAGCCCGTCTGTCCCAAGGGTCCCACTCTCCCCCGCTCCGGGCGCGAGCACCCGCGCTCACCTGGGGATTCTTCCTGCGCGACACCCTCACCGCCCCTGAGCACCGGCCGCCAGAGCTGTGGTGAAGGTCTCGCCCGTGGCCGTTCCGTGACCGCCGGAAAGGCAGAAAGTCCCGCCCTCGCCGCGATGCGCGACGGGGGCGGGACTCCGCGGAGTGCGCCTGCTGAGATCAGTCGTTGCCGTTGCCCGGGGTGGGCGTCGTCTTGGCGATCTGCATCAGGAACTCGGCGTTCGACTTGGTCTGCTTCATCTTGTCGAGAAGCAGCTCGATCGCCTGCTGCGAGTCGAGCGCGTGCAGCACCCGGCGAAGCTTCCAGACGATGCTCAGCTCTTCGCCGTTGAGGAGGATCTCCTCCTTACGGGTGCCGGACGGGTCGACGTCGACAGCCGGGAAGATGCGCTTGTCGGCGAGCTTCCGGTCGAGCTTGAGCTCCATGTTGCCGGTGCCCTTGAACTCCTCGAAGATCACCTCGTCCATGCGCGAGCCGGTCTCGACGAGCGCGGTGGCCAGGATGGTCAGCGAACCGCCGTCCTCGATGTTGCGCGCGGCACCGAAGAAGCGCTTCGGCGGGTAGAGCGCGGTCGAGTCGACACCACCGGACAGGATGCGCCCGGAGGCCGGGGCCGCGAGGTTGTACGCACGGCCGAGGCGGGTGATGGAGTCGAGCAGGACGACCACGTCGTGACCCAGCTCCACCAGGCGCTTGGCGCGCTCGATGGCCAGCTCGGCGACCGTGGTGTGGTCCTCGGCGGGACGGTCGAAGGTCGAGGAGATGACCTCGCCCTTCACCGACCGCTGCATGTCGGTGACTTCCTCGGGCCGCTCGTCGACGAGGACGACCATGAGGTGGCACTCGGGGTTGTTGTGCGTGATCGCGTTGGCGACCGCCTGCAGGATCATGGTCTTGCCGGTCTTCGGCGGGGCCACGATCAGACCGCGCTGGCCCTTGCCGATCGGCGACACGAGGTCGATGATCCGGCTCGACAGGATGCCCGGGTCGGTCTCAAGACGCAGCCGCTCCTGCGGGTACAGCGGCGTCAGCTTGTTGAACTCCGAGCGGCCGCGGCCACTTTCGGGCGCCATGCCGTTGACGGAGTCGAGACGCACCAGCGCGTTGAACTTCTCGCGGCGCTCGCCGTCCTTGGGCTGGCGCACGGCACCGGTGACGTGATCGCCCTTGCGCAGACCGTTCTTACGGACCTGGGCGAGCGAGACGTACACGTCATTGGGGCCCGGGAGGTAGCCCGACGTACGGATGAAGGCGTAGTTGTCAAGGATGTCGAGGATGCCCGCGACAGGGATCAGGACATCGTCATCGGACAGCTGCGGCTCGTTCACATCGTCACGGCCACGACGGCCGCGACGGTCCCGGTAACGGCCCCGGCGGCCACGGCGGCCACCCTCGAAGTCGTCGTCGTCCTGGCGGTCTTGACGGTCCTGGCGGCCACCACCGCCCTGCTCCTTGCGGCCCTGGTTACCACCCTGGCCACCGCCCTGACCGCCCTGGTCGTCGCCCTTGTTGCGGCGGCCACGGTCGCGGCGGTTGTTGCGGTCACCGCGGTCACGGCCCCGCCCCTCGGCGTTGTCCGCGGCGTTCTCCGCCTTGGCGTCGCCGCCGTCGTTCTTGGCCTCCGCCTTGGGCTCGCTCTTGGCGTCCGCGGGGGCGTCCGGGCTGCCGGCCTCGGCGGTGGCCCGGCGACGGCCACGGCGCTCGGCGGCCGGGGTGTCGTCGCTCGCGGGCTGGCCCGGGATGTCGATCTGCTGCTGGGCGGAAGCCTTGTCGGCGCTCGAAGCCTTGGCGGGCTTGTCGGCGCTCGCAGCCTTCTCCGGGCTGTCGGCATCACCGGTACGGGCCTTGGAGGTGGCGCGGCGCTTGGGCTTCGCCTCCGCGTCCCCCGCAGCCTTCGCGGGAGCGCCCCCGGCAGCCTGGGCCTCCTTGATGACCTCGATCAGCTGGCTCTTGCGCATCCGCGCGGTGCCCCTGATCCCGAGGCCGGATGCGACCTGCTGAAGCTCTGCCAGCACCATGCCCTCAAGGCCGGTGCCGCGGCGCCGCCGCGTGCCGGCCGAAGCACCGGACGCGGGCGCAGCAGAGGCGTCCGTGGCGGGCGCGGCAGCGGTCTCGTCGACACGTGCGCCCATCAGATCGGTGGTGTCGCTCACGAAGGGTCCTTCCCTGGAGCGGACGTCGGCCTGTCTGGCTCGGCGACCGGTTGTGCTGTCCGGCGGGGCTTTGGTGGTGCGGACCTGCCGGGGCGGTGGTCCCGCCGATATGGCGGAAGAGTTCATTGATGACGACGTTTCCCGATGCCGTGCCACCAGTCGTGCTGTGTCACTGGGCTCGGTCACGCCGGTTCCGGAGCGTGCTCAGCGCCGCTCAATGCGTGGCATCAAGCAGTTTGGGGGGCTCCCGGAAGAAGGTCTGTCCCTGACGGGGACACGAAGCACCGCGCCATTGAGACGTCGGGTGCAGACTTGAGGTTAACACTACCGGATCCAACAAACATTCCCCCTCTCTTACTCCGGCATTCGTGTTCAGGGCGCAAGCGGCAGCACGCTCGCTCCCGTCGCGTCGAGCGCCAGACGGTTGGCCGCCCAGCCCTCGCCCGCAAGGCGTGCGACCTTGTCGGCCGCACTGTCCTCGGCCAGCGCGAGCACCGTGGGGCCCGCGCCGGAGATGACCGCGGGCACACCGTCCGCACGCAGTCGTTCGACCAGGGCGGCGCTCTCCGGCATGGCCGGGGCGCGGTACTCCTGGTGCAGTCGGTCCTCGGTGGCCGGAAGCAGCAGCTCCGGGCGGCGGGTCAGGGCCTCCACGAGCAGGGCGGCACGCCCCGCGTTGGCCGCGGCGTCCACATGCGGGACAGAGCGCGGAAGCAGTCCGCGGGCCGTCTCCGTCAGCACCGGCTTACCGGGCACGAAGACCACTGGAACGATGGAATCGGCGGGCTCCATCCTGATCGCCCGCGCCGCTCCCCCGTCCATCCAGGAGAGCGTGAAGCCGCCGAGCAGACAGGCGGCGACATTGTCGGGGTGCCCCTCGATCTCGGTGGCGAGTTCGAGCAGCGCGGTGTCGTCCAACTTGGCGTCGCCGCCTATGGTCACGGCGCGCGCGGCGACGATGCCGGCGCAGATCGCGGCGGACGAGGAACCGAGGCCGCGGCCGTGCGGAATGCGGTTGGCGCACACCACTTCGAGTCCGCGGGGCTGGCCCCCGAGCAGGTCGAAGGCGGTGCGCAGGGAGCGTACGAGCAGATGACTCTCGTCGCGCGGCAGCGTCTCGGAGCCCTCGCCCGCGATGTCGATGTGCAGACCGGAGTCCGCCACTCTGACTACGACGTCGTCGTACAACCCCAGCGCCAGGCCGAGGGCGTCGAAGCCCGGACCGAGGTTGGCGCTGGTGGCGGGGACGCGCACCCGGACGGCGGCGGCGCGGAAGGCGGGACCGGCCATCGCTCGATGACTCTCCTTGTTGAGCTGCGAGTTTTTCGAAGTTTTCGCAAGAGGAACGACAGAGTACGTAAACACCCGAAGGCCGCTACCGGCGGCACCGCGGCATATGCGGCGGGGCGGGTTCGGTACAGCCTATCGAAGGAAGGTTCTGTGGCGACATAGGGCGCACAGGAGGCGCACGATGCGTGTCGCGAGCCCCCTGTGCACCCCTGAACAGGAATGGACGCATATGCCGGACTCCGCCCGGCGCCTGCCGTGCCGGAACCCTGCTCCCGGGCTGCGTTCCCGGGTGGCCCCGGACCCTGTTCCCGGGTGGCCCCGGGTTACGCGAGGCCAAGCCGCTCGGCCGCGGCCGCGGCGTCGACCGGCACCGTGACCGGCTGCGGAGCACCCGCGACGGCCCAGTCCGGGTCCTTGAGGCCGTTGCCCGTGACCGTACAGACGATGCGCTGGCCCTTGTCGACCTTGCCCTCTTCGGTGGCCTTGAGCAGACCGGCGACCGACGCGGCCGACGCGGGCTCCACGAAGACACCCTCGCGGGCGGCCAACAGCTTGTAGGCACGCAGGATTTGACGGTCCGTCACCTCGTCGATGAAGCCGCCCGACTCATCCCGCGCCGCCTCGGCGAAGCCCCAGGAGGCGGGGTTGCCGATGCGAATCGCGGTGGCGATGGTCGACGGGTCCTTGACCACTTCGCCGCGCACGATCGGCGCCGAACCGGAGGCCTGGAAGCCCCACATGCGCGGGGCGTGCGTGGCCAGGCCGTCGGCGGCGTACTCGCCGTACCCCTTCCAGTACGCGGTGATGTTGCCCGCGTTGCCGACCGGGAGCACATGGATGTCGGGGGCGTCGCCGAGGCGGTCCACGATCTCGAACGCGGCGGTCTTCTGGCCCTCGATACGCACCGGGTTCACCGAATTGACCAGCGCCACCGGGTAGTTCTCGCTCAGACCGCGCGCGAGCACCAGACAGTCGTCGAAGTTGCCGTCGACCTGCAGGATCTTCGCGCCGTGCACCAGGGCCTGGCCCAGCTTGCCCATGGCGATCTTGCCCTGCGGGATGAGGACGGCGCTGACCATGCCAGCCTTGCCCGCGTAGGCCGCGGCGGAGGCCGACGTATTGCCGGTGGAGGCGCAGATGACCGCCTTGGCGCCCTCCTCCTTGGCCCTGGTGATCGCCATCGTCATGCCACGGTCCTTGAAGGACCCGGTGGGGTTGGCGCCCTCCACCTTCAGATGGACCTCACAGCCGGTGAGCTCCGAAAGCACCTCTGCGCGGACGAGCGGAGTGCCGCCCTCGCCGAGCGTGACCACGGGCGTCGTCTCGCTCACGGGCAGACGCTCGCGGTACTCCTCGATGATCCCGCGCCACTGGTGGGCGCCGGTCCGGGTGGCGGGCTGCATACCCATCGTTCCTCTACTCCCCTTCAACACGCATGATGCTGGCGACACCCCGCACGGTGTCGAGCTTGCGCAGAGCCTCGACTGTGCCGGTGAGGGCGGCGTCAGCTGCGCGGTGAGTGACGACGACGAGGGAAGCCTCGCCGTCCTTGCCCTGCTGGCGGACGGTGTCGATCGAGACACCGTGCTCGGCGAAGACCGTTGCCACCTGGGCGAGTACGCCCGGCTTGTCGGCCACGTCGAGGCTGATGTGGTACCGCGTGACGACCTCGCCCATCGGGCTCACCGGCAGTCGGGTGTACGCGGATTCGCCGGGCCCGGTGGCACCGGCGAGCTTGTTGCGGCATACGGCGACGAGGTCGCCGAGCACGGCCGATGCGGTGGGCGCGCCGCCGGCGCCGGGGCCGTAGAACATCAGCTGCCCCGCGGCCTCCGACTCCACGAACACCGCGTTGTACGCCTCGCGGACCGAGGCGAGCGGGTGGCTGAGCGGGATCATCGCGGGGTGCACGCGCGCGGTGACGGACTCGCCGTCGGCGGCGCGCTCGCAGATGGCGAGCAGCTTGATGGTGCAGCCCATCTCCTTCGCAGAGGCGAAGTCGGCGGCGGTGACCTCGGTCATGCCCTCGCGGTACACATCGTCGAGCCGCACGCGCGTGTGGAAGGCGATTCCGGCGAGGATCGCGGCCTTGGCGGCGGCGTCGAAGCCCTCGACGTCGGCGGTCGGGTCCGCCTCCGCGTAGCCGAGCGCGGTGGCCTCGTCGAGCGCCTCCTGGTACCCGGCGCCCGTGGATTCCATCTTGTCGAGGATGAAGTTGGTGGTGCCGTTCACGATGCCGAGCACGCGATTGACCTTGTCGCCCGCGAGGGACTCCCGAAGGGGCCGGATCAGCGGAATGGCACCGGCGACGGCCGCCTCGTAATACAGGTCCCGGCCGTGCTCCTCGGCGGCGGCGTGCAGCGCGGCGCCGTCCTGGGCGAGCAGCGCCTTGTTGGCGGAGACCACCGACGCGCCGTGCTCGAAGGCGGTCGTGATGAGCGTACGAGCGGGCTCGATGCCGCCGATGACCTCGACGACCACGTCCAGGTCACCGCGCTTGACCAGGGCGGTCGCGTCCGTGGTGATCAGGTCCTTGTCGATGCCCTCGCGCACACGGTCCGGGCGGCGCACGGCCACCCCGGCGAGCTCCACCGGGGCACCGATGCGGGCGGCGAGGTCGGCGGCGTGCGTCGTCATGATGCGCACAACCTCGGAGCCGACGACCCCGCAGCCAAGGAGCGCCACTTTCAGCGGACGCGTACGCATCATCCGACCTCACTTCTCATACATCTACGGTGGGACCAGTCTCACTCACCGGAACGGAGTTTCTATCCCCGGTCCGGATCCTGAGACGGATATTTCACGGAACGGGTTGTACCGCTCCGGCGGACATCTTTCAGCCGACGTCCAGACGCAGGAGATCTTCCTCCGTCTCGCGGCGGACGATGACCCGGGCCTCGCCATCCTTGACCGCGACGACCGGCGGCCGCAGCGCGTGGTTGTAATTGCTCGCCATGGAGCGGCAGTACGCCCCCGTCGCCGGCACCGCGATCAGGTCGCCAGGAGCCAGGTCCGCCGGCAGGAAGGCGTCCTTGACCACGATGTCGCCGCTCTCGCAGTGCTTGCCCACGACCCGTACCAGCATCGGCGCCGCGTCCGAGCGGCGGGAGACGAGGGCGACGCTGTACTCGGCGTCGTACAGCGCCGTACGGATGTTGTCCGACATGCCGCCGTCCACGGACACATACGTCCGCAGCCCCTCCAGCGGCTTGATCGTCCCGACGCGGTACAGCGTGAAGGCCGTCGGCCCGACGATGGCGCGGCCGGGCTCGACGGAGATCCGGGGCGCGGAGAGCCCTGCGGACTCGCACTCGCGCGTGACGATCTCGGTCAGCGCCTTGGCGATCTCGTGCGGTTCGCGCGGGTCGTCGTCGGACGTGTACGCGATGCCGAGGCCGCCGCCGAGGTCGATCTCCGGGAGCTCGACGCCGTGCTCGTCACGGACCTCGGCAAGGAGCTGCACCACACGGCGGGCGGACACCTCGAAGCCCGCCATGTCGAAGATCTGCGAACCGATGTGGGAGTGGATGCCGATCAGCTCGAGCCCGTCGAGCTTGAGGGCGCGGCGTACGGCCTCGGCCGCCTGGCCGCCGGCCAGGGCGATACCGAACTTCTGGTCCTCGTGCGCGGTCGCGATGAACTCATGCGTATGCGCCTCGACGCCCACGGTCACGCGGATCTGCACCCGCTGCCGCTTGCCGAGGCTCTCGGCGATATGGGCGACCCGCGCGATCTCCTGGAACGAGTCGAGGACGATCCGCCCGACGCCCGCCTCGACGGCCCGCTCGATCTCCTCGGGCGACTTGTTGTTGCCGTGGTAGGCGATCCGCTCGGCGGGCATACCGGCGCCGAGCGCGGTGGCCAGCTCGCCCCCGGAGCACACATCGAGGTTGAGCCCTTCCTCCTTCAGCCACTTCACGATCGCGCGGGACAGGAAGGCCTTCCCGGCGTAGAAGACATCGGCGTCGGCGCCGAAGGCCTCCCGCCAGGCCTGGCAGCGGGCCCGGAAGTCGGCCTCGTCGAGGAAGTACGCCGGGGTGCCGAACTCCTCGGCGAGCCGGGCGACTTCGATCCCGCCGACGGTCACGGCGCCCTCGGCGTCACGGGTGACGGTGCGCGACCAGACCTTCGCCTCCAGGGCGTTCAGATCGGTGGGCGGCGCGGTGTAGTGGCCCTCGGGCAGGACATCGGCGTGACGGGGCCCGGCGGGGTGTGCGGAACGGCTCATGGCGTGGGCGTCTCTCTTACGTGCTGGCGTTCACGGGTGGTCGGGGTGCCGGTCGGCGCGCGACGTCCGGGTGCGCTGCGATACGCGGTCACAGGTACTCCGGCGCGCTGATGCCGAGCAGGGACAGGCCGCCGGCGAGCACCGTCCCGGCGGCTTCGGCGAGCGCGAGCCGGGCGCGGTGGGCGGCCCCGGGTTTCTCGTCACCGAGAGGAAGGACCGTGTACTGAAGGGTCAGCAACGCGTCGGCGACCGTGACCAGATGCCGCGCGAGCCGGTCCGGTGCACGGTGCCGGGCGGCGGCTTCGAGGATGCGGGGGTGGGCCGTGAGGGCGGAGACGAGGTCCACGACGCCTTGCGCGGCGCCATGTGCGGCGCCTTGTGGGGCTGCTCCCGGTCCGTCTCCGTCTACGGCGCCGTCTCCGTCTACGGCTCCGGGGGCGCCGGAGAAGCCGAGGGCGGCGGCGTTACGGGTGAGGGCGCGGCTACGGGCGTAGGCGTACCGGACCCGGAAGAGGGGGTTGCTCTCGCTCTGGACGAGGAGGGCGGCGGTGAGGCGGGGGTGGTCGTGGGGGGCGGGGTGGAGGAGGCCCCACTGGGCGGCGTCGGTGTCGAGGACGTCGAGGGCTCGGGTGCCGGGGCCGGCCTGAGCGACGGCTGCGGCCCGGCCGACCGCTGCGGCGGCTCCGGCGGGTACGGCTGCTCCGGCGGGCACGGCGGGTACGGGGCGGAGGTCGAAGGGCTCGTCGTGGCCGATCTCGACGGTCGCACCCTGGGTGGCGGCGATACGGGCGACGGCCTCGGCGACCGCCTGCGCCCTGACCTCGTGCGGGATCCGCAGCCGGATGCGCTGCCCGGCCAGGGCGGTGCCGTGACCGTAGGCGTCCTGCCGGGCGAGGACCTCACGTACGACATCGGCGGTGAGCGAGGCCTGCTGCTCGCGCTGCAGGCTGATGTTCAGGAACCCGGGCCCTGTGACGGTGACGTCGGCGATACCGCTCTCACGGACGAGCCGGTCGCTCAGAAGCCGGGCTACCTCCTGGGCGGGCCGTCCCGCGGGTCCCGCGAGCCGCAGGGCGACATTGGTGGCGTAGTCCCCGCAGCCACCGGGCCGCGGCCGCTCGACCACGACCTGTGCAGGCACCGCCACGCTCAGCGCTCCCTCGTCGACAGCGCGGCGCACGGCGCGCAGCACGGTACGAGAGAGATCAGCGGGGGTCACGGGACAAGCGTATGGGAGGAGGGGGGTGGGCAGGCGAACCGGTTTTGGTTCCTTCTTGCCATACGGACGGGGACGGAGGGTCGGGCCTGCGGCCTCTCACCCCCGGGCGTGCCCGGCCCCTTCGGTGTGTCCGGCCTGGCCGGCCTGCCCCGACTGCCCGGCCCCGTGCTCGCCGCCGAACTGGACCGCTCTTCCGTCCGCCCTCAACTGGCCCACGACCCGGACCAGTTCGGCCGGCTCGAAGGGCTTGGCGAGAAAGGCGTCCACGCCTACGTCGAGACCGCTCTCCACCTCGTACTGCGTGCAGGCGCTCACGATGACGACCGGGGTGTTCCGGGTGCGCGGATCCGAGCGCAGCCGCGCGGCCGTACGGAGCCCGTCGAGGCGGGGCATCACGACATCGAGGGTGATCACATCAGGCCGTACCTGATGGACCACATCCAGACACTCGGCACCGTCGGCCGCGGTCACGACCTCGAAGCCCTCCAGCTCGAGGTTGACCCTGATCAGTTGCCGGATCACCTTGTTGTCGTCCACAACAAGCACCCGGCCGGACGCCCCTGGCACAACTCGAGAGTAGGTCCGCGCCCACCGCCGCGTCCGGGTTTTCCCCACTTCCGCCCCGTGCGGGGCAGGAAGCGGCGAGCGCCGGGCACGCTGACGCGGCTTTCGGGAGGGGGCACGGGAGGGTGCGCGTGTGGGTGCGCATGTGGGTGCGAGGGAGCGCGCAGCCCGCCGCGGGACCCGCCCGGGAACCACCTGTTCAGTACCTCGCCGGACCTCTCCGGCTACCGCTCCCCTACCTCTCAATACCTGTTCATGGATACCGCCACGAAGCTGGTAGGGTTCTACCCGTCGCCGCGCTCACAGCGCCCGACAAGCCCCTGAACCTCAGGGGCACGCCCCCGTAGCTCAGGGGATAGAGCAACGGCCTCCGGAGCCGTGTGCGCAGGTTCGAATCCTGCCGGGGGCACCCTGTATGAGGTGCCTTGAGACCCCGCCTTCAGCGCTTTTGCTGAGTGCGGGGTCTTTTTGTGTGGTCCGGCGGGGGTGTGGTGTCGGGGTGTCACGGAATTGGGTTCTCGCTGGTCTACCTGGTGGTGCGCGTTGTTGGGACGTGCCGGTGTCGGTGGGCTGGAGAAGGGGCGAGAGCTGTGGAGACCTTGATCGTGCGGCGGGTTGTCGGGGCGCCTGTTGAGGATGTGTTTGATTGGTGCGCCACCAGCAGCAACTACACGCGGTCGCCGTTCGTCCTGCGGGCGCGGCTGGCTCGGCCGGGGGCGGGGGCGCCGTATGGGGTGGGGGCCGTTCGGTTGCATACGTGGACGATCGGGTGGTTCCGGGAGCGGATCACGGCCTACAACCCGCCGTACGAGTTCGACTACACCGTCGAGCGGAGCTTTCCCGCCGCCCGGCATGAGCTCGGGCGGATGACGTTCACCGAGGTCGACGGAGGAACGGAAGTCGTGTGGACGACCAGGTTCGAGGTGCCGCTTCCGTTCGGCGCGGCGGCCCTCACCCGGGTGTGCGCCAAGCCCGTCATCGGCCGTGTCTTCGGCAGCATTCTTGATAGCGCTGATGCCGCGCTGCGCGGGCGGTAGCGGTAGCGGTAGCGGTAGCGGTAGCGGTAGCGGTAACAGAGGCCGTCATGCCACCGAGCGTCTCAGTGCGGGGGTGCCGTAGCCCGCCGCCTTTGTCGCGGTGGCCAGGGTGGTGAAGCGGCGGGCCAGCGGGT
Source organism: Streptomyces monticola (assembly GCF_042665355.1). Taxonomy (NCBI): domain Bacteria; kingdom Bacillati; phylum Actinomycetota; class Actinomycetes; order Kitasatosporales; family Streptomycetaceae; genus Streptomyces; species Streptomyces monticola. The sequence continues at coordinate 55,517 of NZ_JBHTCF010000004.1, forward strand.
GTGTGCCGTGGATGGGGTGGACCAGGTTCAGCGGGACGTCGGGGGCGCCCGCGATCGGGATGAAGCGGACCGCCGGGTGCAGTTGGCGGCGTAGAACCAGTTCGGGGATGAGGCCGATGCCCTTGCCCATGGCCACGAGTTCCAGGCATTCGTCGAAGTTGTGGCAGGTCACCGTCTTGCGCGGGCGGTGGCCCTCGGGCCAGTCCTCGACGCCGACCGAGCCCGTGCAGGCGTTGAGGACGAGCGGGTGGTCGGCCAGATCCGCCCAGCGCAGGCGGGGGTGCGCGGCCAGCGGCGAGGTGCGCAGGACCGCGGCCACGCAGGGCTCCGAGTCGACCTCCACCACATGCATGCCGTTGGCGGTGGGGCGGCCGCGGACCAGGGCGACGTCGACCGTCTCCCGGTCGACGCCGGCCAGCCGCTCGTCCCTGTGGACGAGATCGACGCCCACGCCGGTCTCCTCTTCGAAGCGGGCTATGGCCGCCTGCACCCAGCCGTCCGGGAGCAGCCAGGAGAAGCCGAGGCGCAGCGTCGTCTCCGTGGTGTCCGGGACGAGTGCGGTCTCCAGGCGGGGCAGCAGGACGACCAGGTCGTCGCGCAGGCGCTCGCCGGATTCGCTGAGCGAGACATGGCGGGTGGTGCGGTTGAAGAGGCGGGTGTTGAGCATCTCCTCCAGGCGCCTGATGGAGCGCGTGAGAGAGGACTGGTTGGTGCCCAGCTGCAAGGCCGCCTGGCTGAAGCTGAGTGTGTCGGCTACTGCGAGAAAGGCGCGCAGGTGCCGGATCCCGACATCGTGCACTGCCATCACGTACTCCCTGTGCTCTTGGTAAGGCGTGTGGGGTAGTTGGGAGCTTATGCACGTGATTCGGTCGCGTGGCCGGTTGTGGACCGAAGGGTCGGGGGCTGTGTATCCAATGGGACATCCGTGGCCGGACCCACCGGACCCGCCGGACCCGCCGGACCCGCCCGGCGCCCTGTGCCCTATCGGGCGGGCGTGCGTGCCGGGCGGTGCGGTGGGGGCATCAGGCCGTGTGCCACCGCACGGTTCAGGGCGTCGAGGCGTGATACCGCCTCCAGCTTGACGAAGATGTTCCGCAGATGGCGCTTGACCGTGCCCTCGCTGAGGGCGAGCCGGCTGGCTATCTGGCGGTTGCTCAGCGCCAGGCCCACATGGTGCAGAACCTCCAACTCCCGTGCCGACAGAGCGGGTACGGGCGTCTGTGTGCGCCGGCCGGGGTGTGCCGCGGCGGCCGGGCCCGGGGCCGAGATCACCATGTGCCGGTTTCCCTCGGCCACGCTCCTGATCGCCAGTGCCAGGCTTTTACGGGTGGCCTGCTTGTGCAGATAGGCGCCGATTCCCAGTTGGGTCAATTCCTGGGCGAGTGCCGAGTCGTCGTACATCGTGAGAATGATGACGCGGCTTTCCGGGGCCACTTCGGCTATGGCGCGGACGGTCACCGCGGGGTCGTTCTCCGGCATTTCGATGTCCAACAGGACGATGTCGGGGCGGTGTTCGCGGGCGGCCGCCACCGCCGAACGGCCGTCGGACGCCTCGGCCACGACCTCGAAATCGTCCTCGATGCTCAGTACGCCGATGAGGGCTTCCCTCAGGAGCGTGTGGTCGTCGGCGATCAGGATGCGAATGGTCTCGCCGCCCGCCGCCGCCCTTTCCTCTCCGTAGCCGACCGCTTTCATACCGCCGCTTGCGCCTTACGGCCATCCTTGCGGACATCCTTATGGCCATCCTTGCGGAGGTCCTTACCGAGTTCCTTACGGAGATTGGGGACGCGGAACACCACCCGGGTTCCTTCGGCGGGTGAACTCAGCCAGCTGACCGTGCCGTTCATGAGCCGGACTCTTTCCCTTACGGAGGCGAGTCCGCCGCCCGCGGAGTCCGCGGCCGCCACCGCCCATACGTCGAATCCCGTGCCGTCGTCGCGGACTTCGGCGGATATCTCATGGGGAGCGATGTCGAGTTCCACGGTCACGGCGCCCGCCTCCGCGTGCGCCAAGGCGTTGCGCAGGCATTCCCGCAGGGCAATGAAGAGTTCGTAGCGCAGTTCGGTCCCCACCCATTCCTCGTCGCCGGTGACGAGGATCTCGAAGCGGGTCGACTCGGGTGCTGCGGAGTCCATGAAGTCACGCAGGGACGACTCGATGCCGGTGTCGGGGATCCGCAGGCGCAGCCCTCTGACGAGGGTCCGGGTGTAGCCGAGTGCGTCCTGGACCGCGTCGTAGGCGGCGTGGAGGCGGCGGGACGCGGGGCTTTCGCGTCTGTCGACGGTCTTGGACGGGTCCTTGGAGGGGTCCTTCGACGGGTCCGCTGCACTGCCGTCGGCCGTGGGGTCAGCTTCACCCGAGGTTACGGCTTCCGCCTCCGCCGAGGCCACGGCTTCCGCCTCCGCTTCCGCTTCCGCGATTTCCAGGCAACGCATCGCCGTGGCAAGGGAATTGCCCACATGGTCGTGGATGTCGCGGGCCATGCCGCGGCGCATTTCACAGTTCGCCTCCCCCGCCTGCTGGAGGAGAAACGAGTGGTACGCGCGCAGGGCGGCCTCCACTCGGTGGCCGACGCTGCGGTTGAAGGTGTGCAGGGCGACCGCGAGGAAATCCTCGGCCTGTTCCGCGGGGGCCGCGGCAATCGCCTTGCGTATATAAGGAAGCGCGACGTCGAACAGGGCCGTGCAGGCCTGAATGGATACCGCCGGGTTGACTCCCTGCTCGGCCCGGTGCGTGCCGACATCCGTCGAGAGGTCGATGGCCTTGTCGTCGGGGTGGTCCCAGGCCTGCCGCAGCGACTGCACGATGTCATCGATGATGGCGCGGGCCTGGCGTCGGCACTCTTCCCACATCAGTGGTTCCGCAAGGGTGTTGTGGCGTTCGCGCAGCGTTTTCCTGAAGTCCTCGATGACGGATTCCTCGAGCGCCGCCAGAGCTTCGGAAACAGCTGTGCAGTACGTACTCACAACCTTGCCCCCTCATTCCACTTGCCGGGCCTCTTGCACTCACAGCCGCGGCAACAAGTCACAAGCCCGGATGAGTGCTAGACCCATCCGAGCTCGTGATCACTGTATACCGTTGTGCGGGAGGGCAACCTGCCCGGCCGTCAGGGGTTCCCGGTCAGGCCGTGAAGGGTTGGCGCGAACGTAATGCGCTCTTCACGAAGCGGATTCCGCGGGCACCGCCGTCTCGGCCGCCGGCTGCTTCGCGCCGCGCGCCGTCGACACCCGTACGCCGGTCACCTGCAGGAGCAGGCCGAGGGCCGCCGCGCCCGCCGCGAGCAGGGGCAGCAGTGAGCTGTCCCAGTGCAGCGAGAACGCCAGGCCGCCGAGGCCGGAGCCGACGGCGCTGCCGAGGTAGAGGGCGGACTCGTTGAGCGCGACCGCCGTGGTGCCGCCGCTGTCGCCGCGGGCCGCGAGCAGGTCGTGCTGCTGCGGGACCTGGAGCGCCCAGCCGACTGCGCCCCAGACCGCGATGGGCAGCAGGGCGACCAGCGGGTGGATCGACGCGGTCACACGGAACGCGACCAGCGCGACCACGAGGAGCGCCATGATCCCGACGACCAGCGTGTAGGGACGGCGCACCTTGTCGACCAGGGTGCCGATCAGGATGCTGCCGAGCACACCGCCAATGCCCCAGGCCCACAGATACGGCGTGATGTTCTCGACGCCGCCCATGGACTCGTCCGCCATCACCGGCGCGAAGTAGGTGTAAAGACCGAGGCTCGCGGTGGCGGCAAGGAACGAGACGCCCACGATGGAGGCGACCCGCGGGTCGGTCAGTACGGTCACGCGCTGGCGCAGGGTCGGCGCACCGTCGGGCGCGGGAAGCGCGGGAAGCCGCAGGGCGAGCCCGAGGAACGACACCAGGCCGATCACGGAGACTGCCCACAGCGTCGCGCGCCAGCCGAAGTGCTGCGCGACCAGGACGCCCACCGGCACACCGATGACGGTGCCGGAGCTCATGCCGCCCATGATGATCGCGAGTCCGCGCCCGCGCCGCTCCTTGGAGACGAGGGCGGCGGCCGCCGACGCGGCGAGCGCGAGGTAGAGGCCCGCACCGACACCGGCGAGGGCGCGGGTGATCAGGAGCAGCGGGAGCGTGGGGACGAGGGCGCTGGCCGCGTTGGCCACCGTGAAGACCGCGAGCGAGCTGAGCAGGCCGAGGCGCTGGCGCTGGGCCGACAGCAAGGTGGCGAAGATCGGCGAGGCGATGGCGTAGGCCAGGGTGAACGTGGTCACCATCTGGCCGGTGGCGGACACCGACGCGTCGAAGTCGTCGGCGATGACGGGGAGCAGCCCTGCTGTGACATAGGCGTCCAGACCCAGCGCGAAGGCGCCGAGTCCCAACAGGTAGACGAGCTTCACCGGAACCCCTTTGTTCGATAGTCGTAGTTCATTGGTCCAATGATGTCGGGTGTACGGGGCACCTGTGCAAGTCGATGCCAAAGATTCAGCCGTTGACCTCGGGTGACCTGTGCGACCCTGGAGGTGTGCGCCGCTACGTTCACCCGGAGACCGAGGACATCGAGCTGCCCGGAGTGCTGTTCGCGCTCAGTGACGCCACCCGGCTCGGCATGGTCGTCGAGCTGTCCGACGGGGTGGAGCGCACCGCGGGCCAACTGGGCGGGGAGATCGCCAAGTCGACGGTCGCCCACCATCTGAAGGTGCTGCGCGAAGCCGGCGTGATCTTCGTGCGCTCCGAAGGGCCCCGCTGTTACAACTCGTTGCGGACCGAGGACCTGGAAGCGCGTTTTCCGGGACTGCTCGGCCATGTGCTGCCGCTGGCGGAACGCGAGTACCGGTGAGCGGCGGCAGGGCCGGCGTCCGTGGCCGGCCCTGCCGTGGTCACCGGCTCAGATGTCCAGCGTGATGTCGTACGACGACAGCCAGGAGTTGAGCCCGAGCGCCATCTCCAGGCCGGAGCGCTCGTACTGCGCGCTCATCGCGCCGACCGGCGTCGCGAGCAGCCGCTTGACCTCCGCCGCGTCGAGCAGCGGCAGCACCGGAGAGCCGGAGTCGTCGACCACCGCGGCCAGGGAGTCGCGCAGCGCCTGCTCGTAGGCCGGGTCCTGCGTGGTCGGGTACGGGCTCTTGACGCGCTCGACGATCGACTGCGGCAGCAGATCGGCGGTCGCGGCCCGCAGCAGGCTCTTCTCGCGGCCGTCGAACGACTTCATCTCCCAGGGGGTGTTGAAGACGTACTCGACCAGGCGGTGGTCGCAGAACGGCACGCGCACTTCGAGGCCGACGGCCATGCTCATACGGTCCTTGCGGTCCAGGAGGGTCTGGACGAACCGGGTCAGATTGACGTAACTCATCTCGCGCATACGCCGGTTCTGCGCGCTCTCGCCGACCAGGCGCGGGGTCTCCCCGATGGCCTGCGCGTAGCTGTCCCGCAGGAAGCCGGGCATGTCCAGCTTCTGCATCAGGCCGGGGTCGAAGAGCGACTTCCCGTCGAAGTACTTGCCGGTGGCGGAGGTCAGCCACGGGAACGTCTGGGCCTGCACCGCCTCCTGGTCGAAGAACCAGCGGTAGCCGCCGAAGACCTCGTCGGCGGACTCTCCGGAGAGCGCGACCGTCGACTCGCCGCGGACCGCCTGGAACAGCCGGTACAGCGAGGGCCACATGTCGCCCCAGTAGGCCGGCGGCAGATCGAGGGCGCGCAGCACCGAGGCGCGCAGCTGCGGGTCGGCCAGCTCCTTGCTGTCGATGATGATCTCGCGGTGGTCGGCGCCGACGTGCTTCACCAGGTCACGGACGAAGGGGGCGTCCGAGGTGCCGCGCACCGGGTCCTCGACGAACCCCGCGCCGTGATCGGCGAAGTCGACGGAGAAGGACCGGACCGGGCCTTCGCCGCGGGCGGAGAGGCCCTTGGCCGCGAGCGCGGTGATGACCGAGGAGTCCAGGCCGCCGGAGAGCAGCGAGCCGAGCGGTACGTCGGCGACGATCTGGCGGCTGACGATGTCCTCGAGGAGCTCCCGCACCGTGCCCACGGTGGTGTCGAGGTCGTCGGTGTGCTCACGCGCTTCGAGGGACCAGTACTGCCGCTTGCTCAGACCCTGGCGGCCCACCCTGACCAGCTGGCCGGGGCGCACCTCGTGCAGACCGGCGAAGACGCCGTGCTCGGGCGTCTTGACCATCTCCAGGACCTCCCGCAGGCCGCTCGCGTCGACGCGGCGCGGCACGGCGGGGTGGGCGAGGATCGCCTTGGGCTCGGAGCCGAACACGACGCCTTCGGGCAGCGGGAAGTAGAACAGCGGCTTCACGCCCATGCGGTCGCGGATGAGCAGCAGCTCCTGCTTGCGTACGTCCCACAGGGCGAACGCGTACATGCCGTTCAGGCGGGAGACCAGGTCCTCGCCCCACTCCAGGTAGCCGCGCAGGACCACCTCGGTGTCGCTGCGGGTACGGAAGCGGTGCCCGCGGGACTCCAGTTCGCGGCGCAGCTCCTCGAAGTTGTAGACCTCGCCGGTGTAGGTGAGGCAGGCCAGCTCGCGGCCGTCCTCCTCGGCGGTCATGGGCTGGCGGCCGCCGTCGAGGTCGATGATGGACAGGCGGCGGTGGCCGAGTGCCGCGTGCTGGTCGAACCACATGCCACCGGCGTCGGGGCCACGGCAGATCATCGTCTCCGTCATGTCCGACAGCACGTCGCGCTGTCCGGTCACGTCACGGGCGAAGTCGACCCATCCGGCAAGACCACACATTTCTTTTCTCCTCAGACTCATTGCTCTCGGGCGCTTGTGGCGCCCGTTGTTCGCTGGTGCCCGGGCGGTCAGCCCAGGCGCTCCCAGTCGGCTTCCTGCAGGACCGTCCGGCCGTGGGGGAAGTACGCCACCGGGCCGACCGTGCGCGCCCGGTGCTCCATGAGGTTCAGCAGCTCCTGGAGGTCGAGCGCCTGGTCGAGTCCGGCGAACGGGGTCGCGGGGCGCTCGCCGGACTCGGTGAAGCGGACGACGTCCTCGACCAGGCGGCCGAGCTTGACGACGGTCCGCTGCTCCGGCGGCACGGGGACCCCGCCGGTGTCCAGGCGGTGGATCTCCTCGTCGCCGTGGGAGTGGCGGCGCCAGACGCGCAGCCGGTCGGCGTCCCAGGCGGGGCTGTCGTACTCGGCGCTCGCGTACAGCAACTCGCCCTGGGCGTCGCGGAAGACGAAGTCCACCTCGCGCTTGCGGGTGATGTTCACAAAGCTGCTGTAGCCGGTGACCACACCGGATCCGATCCGGCCCGACAGGGCGACGCTGTCCAGGACCTCGGGCCCCGAGACGGAGAAGTCGGAGCGGGTGCCGATGACCGTGTCCAGACTCAGGTCCGCGCCGCAGATCCACTGCACCAGGTCGAGGGGGTGGATCACCTCGCTCGGCACCCCGCTGGTGGGGCGGTGGTCGTTGATCCGGTCCTTGCCCCAGGTGAAGTGGGCCCGCACCAACTCCAGGCCCTGGTCGCGGACATGGGCGCGCAGGAAGGCGGTGGCGTCGGAGTAGCGCTCCACGAGGTCCATACAGAAGCCGGAGATGTTCTCCAGGCTCTTCTCGATGGGCGCCAGGTCGTTGCGCGAGGTGGCCAGGGGCTTCTCGGCGATCACAAATCCGCGGAATCCGGCCAGCTGCTCCAGGATTTCGGCGTGCGCCTCGTCGGGCACGGTCACCACGACGATGTCGGGGGTGAAACCCGTGAGGGCGGCGGCGACCGACGCATAGTAGGTCAGGCCATTGTCGAGATCTTTACGGCCGACGTACGCGAAGTGGGGTTCCGAGCCGTTTCCGGTGGCCTCGATGGCATTCTGGAAAGCTTTCTTGAAGCGGCCTCCGGCATAGCCGAGGCCAACTATGAGGATCTTCACGAAGTGAGCGCCTCTCGGTCATCGTTCAATGGTGGTGAAAGCACGGCGATCATCGTGTCCTCGCCCGTGGGCTGAAATCCGATCCGGGTGTAGAGATCGGCGGCCGCACTGGTCGTCTGCAGAAAGACGGTCCGTATGCCCCGTTCCTGGAACCAGTCCATGACGTAACCCATGACGCGAAGCCCGAGGCCGCGGCGGCGCATGGCGGGGTCCACCACCACGGTCTGCACCCAGCCGACCTGGCCGTCGGGGCACAGATGGGTCGGGGCCCGCTGGTCGACCACGGCGATGGCACACGCGGCCAGGCCGTCCGTCCCGTCGATGACCGCCACGTGCACCGCATCGGAGCCGGGCAGCAGTTTCGCCAGCCATGCGCGGTAGTTGTGCCGCCACGCCGCCGCCTCTTCGGAAGTACGCGCCACATAGTGGCCCGAACCCGAGCCCGGTCCCGAACCGAGCAGGAACGCGCGCAGTCGTACGAGTTCTTCGGTGTCCGCCATTACGGCCGGCCGTGGATTCCCTGTGCCGATCACGTTCCGGAACATTAGCCAGGGCGCGACCGGAAGTGAAATGACCCCGGCGCACATCTATGCACATCCGTCATAAATGCCCGCAGGGCCACTGCCACACATTTATGAGCGCTTTCCATAGGCGGGCTCCGGCGGCATTTCTCTCGAACCCCGGGAAGCGGCTATCTTCCGGCGAACGGGCCTGCGTTCACCGTGTGCGGCCCGCCCACTTCTTCCTCGCGGAGGTTTCAGTGTTCAATTACATCGAGTTCTTTTCCCAGGAAATCGAGAAACTCAAGGAGAGTGGCGGATACCGGACCTTCCTGGATGTCGAAAGGATCGCCGGTTCGTTCCCGCAGGCGCAGCAGCACGGCCCGGGAGCCGGCGGCCGCATCCGCGTCTGGTGCAGCAACGACTACCTCGGCATGGGGCAGCATCCGCTCGTGCTCGAAGCCATGCACAAGGCCGTCGACGAGTCGGGCGCGGGCAGCGGCGGCTCGCGCAACATCTCGGGCAACAACCACTACCACGTGCTCCTGGAACAGGAGTTGGCCGATCTGCACGGCACCGAGGCGGCCCTGATCTTCCCGTCGGGCTACTCGGCCAACGACGCCGCGCTCACCGCCCTCGCCGGCCGGCTGCCTGGCTGTGTGGTCTTCTCCGACGAGCTCAACCACGCCTCGATGATCGCCGGTATCCGGCACAGCGGCGCGGCCAAGCACGTGTTCCGGCACAACGACCCCGACCACCTCGAAGAGCTGCTCGCCGGCACGGATCCCGCGCTGCCGAAGATAGTGGCCCTGGAGAGCATCTACTCGATGGAGAGCGACCGGGCACCGCTCGCCCAGTTCCTCGAAGTCTCCGAGCGCTACGGGGCGTTGACCTACCTGGACGAGGTGCACGCGGTCGGGATGTACGGGCCGCGCGGTGCAGGTCTCGCCGCCGATCTCGGTCTCGCGGACCGTTTCGACATCATCCAGGGCACGCTGGCCAAGGCCTTCGGCGTGGCCGGCGGCTACGTGGCGGGACCCGCCGTCGTGATCGACGCGGTGCGCAGCTTCGCGTCGGCCTTCATCTTCACCACGTCGCTGCCGCCGGCGGTCGCGGCCGGGGCGCTCGCCGCGATCCGCCACCTGAAGCACTCCGACCGGGAGCGCGCCCAACTGCGCACCAAGTCACGGCTGTTGCACGAGCTGCTGCAGGAGCGCGGCATCCCGGTGGTCTCCGACGCCGCGCACATCGTGCCGGTACTCGTCGGTGACGCCGACGCATGCCGTCAGGTCGCAGGTGAACTCCTCGACCAGCACCGCCTCTACGTCCAGCCGATCAACTCCCCGAGCGTGCCGGTGGGCACCGAGCGGCTCCGGGTGACGCCCACGCCCCAGCACACCGACGCGGAGATCGTGGCCTTCGCACAGGCCCTGGACGCCATCTGGACCCGGCACGGGCTGCCCCGCCTGTGCCTCACACCGGCCGAGGCGGAGGGCCTGGACGAGGCGGGCGCCATCGCGGAGACGACCCCGACGCCGGGCGCCTGACCACCCGTACCCGCAGCCCCTTACACGTAAGCCCCGTACACCTAAGCCCCATATACGCAAAGAGAAAGGACCCGTATGGGAAAGCCCAAGGTCGTCGTCGCTGATCCGCTGGCCGAGAGCGCACTGGCCGGCCTCGGCGACTACGACGTACGCCACTGCGCGGGCAAGGACCCGGAGGCCCTGCACGCGGCGCTGCGCGACGCCGACGCGCTGCTGATCCGCAGCGGCACCCGGGTCGACCGGGAGGCGCTCGCGGCGGCACCGGAGCTGCGGATCGTCGCCCGCGCCGGAGTGGGCCTCGACAACGTCGATGTCGCCGCCGCCACCGAGGCCGGGGTGATCGTCGCCAACGCCCCGCTCTCCAACGTACTCAGCGTCGCCGAGCTCACCGTCGGGCTCGTCATCGCCTCCGTACGCCATATCGTTCCCGCCAACACCGCGCTGCGGAACGGGCGTTGGGAGCGGGCCGCGTTCACCGGCACCGAACTCGCCGGCAGCACCGTGGGCATCGTCGGGCTCGGGCATGTCGGCACGCTGGTGGCCGAGCGTCTCGCCGCGTTCGACATGCGGATCGTGGCGTACGACCCGTACGTCCCGCAGGCCCGTGCCGCGGCGGCCGGTGCGCAACTCGTCGGCCTGGACGAGCTCATGGCGCGGAGCGAGTTCGTCACGGTACATCTGCCGCGCACTCCCGAGACCCTCGGCCTCATCGGCGAGCGGGAGCTGCGGCTCGCCCGGCCGACGATGCGCCTGATCAATACGGCCCGGGGCGGCATCGTCGACGAGAGCGCCCTGGAGACGGCCCTTAAGGAACAGCGGATCGCCGGTGCCGCCCTGGACGTCTTCGAGGTCGAACCCGCGGTGGATTCCCCGCTGTTGGCGTACGACACGGTCGTGGCGACCCCGCATCTCGGCGCCTCCACCGCCCAGGCCCAGGACCGGGCGGGCCTGGAGGCGGTGGCCGCGGTACGGGCCGCCCTGTCCGGTGAGCCGGTGGCCGGCGCGGTGAACAGGGTGCCGGCGCGGTGACCTGGACGGCGCCCCGGAGCGTGGCCGACCCGTCCTGGGATGTCACACCGCGAGCACCTGGCCCAGCTGGGTCACGCACACCCCGTACTGGGTCAGCATGAACGCCCGGTAGGGCAGCCGGCTGCGGTGGCGCGGCTCGGCCGAGTGCGTGGTGAGGGTGAGCGCGGCGGTGGCGATGCCGCCGGCGAGCATGACGCAGGCGGCGGCGAGCAGTTCGGGGGCCAGGGCCAGGGCGGCGGCCACGAACAGGGCGCCGAGAAGGACGGGATTCACCGCGCACACGGCCCGGGTGCGCCGCTCGCCCCAGACGATCACCGCGGTCCTGCGCCCGGCCTCCGTATCGCCCCTGCGGTCTGACAGGTCCTTCACGAGCGCTCCGACCAGGCCCATCCACAGCGTCAGCGCCGCACCGATGACGGCCACGTGCACACCGCGTCCCGCCGCGCCCGCGCTCACCCACGCCGCGGCGAACGTCGCACCGCCGAGCACCAGGACCACGGCTATCGCGCCGAGGCTGTTCCGCTTGAGCGCGAAGGGCGGGGCCGAGTAGAGATGCCCGGCGGCCAGATGTACGACGACCAGCGCGGTGAACAGCACCGGCTGCGGGCAGAACACGGCGGCCGCCACGGCGAGCAGGGCCGCCGCCCGTGCCACCCGGCGGGCCGTGCGCGGGGGCAGCGCACCGCGCCCGATGGGCCGGCCCGAGCCGTTCACCCGGTCTTCCGGTGCGTCGTGCACGCCGTTGACCAGGTACACGTAGAACGTGGCGCACAGCCAGGCGAAGGCGGGCAGCGGCAGCGCGGCGAGTGAACCCGCGGACACCCCCGCGGCCAGGAGGTACGCGGCCGCGAACCGCAGCAGGAAGATGACCTGAACCGAGGGCCGCGCCTCCTGCAGACACAGGGCCAGCGACCGCAGGGGCAGGGGGAGTTGATACGGCGCAAACCGCTCTGCTGTTCTAATGTCGGACATGATCGCCATGGTGCCATCCCGGCTCACGACGGCTGAGCCGGGCCAAGCCCGGCTGTTTCCGACCGCTTGCGACTGTTTCCGGCCAATGGCCGCCCCTCCCGCACTCCTTCGGCAGGTACGGTCGGTCATGAACCGTTCACTCACGGGCAGCAGACGAGGAAGGGAAACCGTGATTTCTCCCGCAGACAGGGACGAGTCGCACGAGCTGCACCCGGCGGAGGGCATCGGCCTTGCGGCGGCCGCCGTCGGTCTCGCCCTCGCCGTCGCGGATCTCTGGGGCGCCGCGGGCCTCGACAAGCCGGCCGGCCTCATGTTCGTGACCGGCCTGGTCCTCTTCGGCTCCGCGAGGGCGGCCCGCACCTGATCCCGCCGCGTGCCGCTCGGGTAGGGTGGCGGGTCCACGCAGTGCTTGTGCCGAGGAGGAGGTGAGAACCATTACCGCTGCAGCAAGCGGGGTGCTCTTGCCTCACGGTTGTACGGTCGCCGGACCACGGTGACCTGAGGGCGCCCTTCCGTTTCGCGCATAAGGTGCCCCTTCTTTCATGACCTCCTCGTTTCCCGCTCCCCTCTCCGCCTCTTCCCGCTCCGCCGCCTCCCCCGCCGTCACCGCCGGCATCGTCGAGCGGCTGCGCGCCGCCGGTTGCGTATTCGCCGAGGACGAGGCCGCGTTGATGCTCTCCACCGCCCGCGGCCCCGCCGAGCTCGACGCCATGGTGGGGCGGCGCGTCCGCGGCTTCCCCCTTGAGCAGGTGCTCGGCTGGGCCGAGTTCTGCGGTCTTCGCGTCACGGTCGCGCCCGGGGTGTTCGTGCCACGGCGGCGCACCGAGTTCCTGGTGGCGCAGGCCACCGCGCTCCTCCGCGAGGCCAACGGCGGCGACAGCACCGATGGCACCGACGGTTCGCACGCCGGCATCGTCCTCGACCTCTGCTGCGGAACCGGCGCCGTGGGCGTCGCGGTCGCCGCCGCGCTCGGGCCCGGCTCCTGCGAGCTGCACGCCGCCGACATCGACCCCGTCGCGGTCGCCTGCGCGCGCGGCAATCTCGCCGCCGCCGGGGGACGCGTATACGAGAGCGATCTCTACGCGGCACTCCCCCGCGAACTCCTCGGCAGGGTCGGTCTCCTGGTCGCCAACGCCCCCTACGTACCCACCGACGCCATCGCGCTGCTGCCGCCCGAGGCCCGCGACCACGAGCCGCTCGTGGCGCTCGACGGCGGGGCCGACGGCCTCGATGTGCAGCGGCGGGTGGCCGAGGGGGCGGCGCGCTGGCTCACGCCCGGCGGGCAGCTGCTGATCGAGACCAGTGAGCGGCAGGCGGCACGCACGGTCGCGGCCGTGGCCCGCGGCGGCCTGGAACCGCGGGTGGCCGCGTGTGAGGAGCTCGGCGCCACGGTCGTCATCGGCGCGAAGCCGGATCGGAGCACGGCTCAGGGCACAGCTTCGGCGACGGCTTCGGCTCCGGTGACGGCTCCGGGTGCGGGCGGGCATACGGCGGCCTAGCTTGAGTGCATGGCCGACATAGCGCTCGTACCGCTGCGGATGGAGCACGTGGCCGCAGTGCTCGACCTGGGCTACCGGGTCTACGACACGTCCGTGAAGCCGTACACCTCCTGGTCCCTGTCCGCCATGGCGCACCACCTCGACTCCACGGAACCGGCCTGCTGGGCGGCGCTCGACGGTGACGTCGACGCAGCCCGGCTCGCCGGTTTCGTGCTCGGTTCGATGGGCTTCGACCAGCGCACCGACTGGGGCAACCTCGAGTGGATCGCGACCGACCCCGACTACCGGGGCCGGGGCATCGCCGGGCGGCTCGTCGAGGCGTGCTGCGAGAGCCTGGTCAAGGCGGGCGCGACGGCGGTCGTCACCGACGTGGAGTCCCGTAACGCGGCGTCCGCGACGCTCATGAAACGGCACGGCTTCCGCGAGGGCGTGACGGTCACGCTGTTCGTACGGGACGCACCGCCCGCCGCGGACGGGGCGTAGCACCAGCGACTCCCCTTACGAATCTCTCTACGAAGCCCTCTTCTTGGCCGTCGACTTCTTCGCACTCGTCTTCTTGGCGGAGCTCTTCGTCGCCGTGGTCTTCTTGCTCGTACGGGCCGTGCTCTTCTTGGCCGCCGTCGACGTCGACTTCTTCGCGGACGAGGACGCCGCGCTCTTCTTCGCCGCGCCGGCCGTCGACTTCTTGCCGCCCACCGGCTTGGGGCTCGCCGGGGCCGACTTGCGGGCCGTGCTCTTGCGCGAGCGCAGCGGAGTGACCTCGGCATCCTTCCCGGAGTCACCGGAACCACCGGACGCCCGGGCCTCCCCGCGCGCCTCCTGCGCCGCCTTGACCGAGTTCTCCAGGGCGGCCATCAGGTCGATCACCTTGCCGCCGCCCGAGGGCGCGACCGGTGCCGGGGCGATGGCGCCGCCGTCGGTCTTCGCGGTGATCATCTCCTCGACGGCGGCACGGTAGTCGTCGTGCAGGGTCGAGATATCGACCTCGCCGAGGGTCTCCATCAGGGCGTCCGCGAGGTCCAACTCGGCGTCGCGCACGGTGACATGGGTGTCGGGGGCGACGTTCTCGGGGGCGCGGATCTCGTCCGGCCAGAGCAGTCCGTGCATCGCGATCACATCGTCCACGACCCGCAGCATCCCGAGGCGCTCGCGGCCACGGAGGGCGAACTTCGCGACGGCCACCTTCTGGCTGCGCTTCAGCGCTTCTCTGAGCAGGGTGTACGGCTTGGCCGCGGGGACGCCGTTCGCGGCCAGGTAGTACGCGGCATCCATCTGGAGCGGGTCGATGCGCTCCTCCGGCACGAACGCGACGATCTCGATGGTCTTGGCCGTGGGGATCGGAAGCGAGGCCAGATCCTCCTCGGTGATCGGGATGATCGAGCCGTCCGCGTCCTCGTACCCCTTGCCGATCTCGGCCGCCGTGACCTCCTTCTCCTCCAGCTCGCAGACCTTGCGGTAGCGGATCCGGCCGCCGTCGGCGGTGTGGATCTGCCGGAAGGAGACGTTGTGGTTCTCGGTGGCGTTCACGAGCTTGATCGGGATGCTGACCAGGCCGAAGGAGATGGCGCCGTTCCATATGGATCGCACGTTTCGCCCCTTAAGTCGGAAGAGCGGCTATTACGTGGGATTCTCATGGTATGACGCCGATCACAGAGGTGGAGGGGCGGCGCCTGGCGCTCAGCAATCTCGACAAGGTGCTGTATCCGGCCGGCGGCGGCTTCACCAAGGGCGAGGTGCTGCACTACTACGCGACCTGCGCCGGTTCGCTGCTCGCCCACCTCTACAACCGGCCCATCTCCTTTCTGCGCTTCCCCGACGGACCCGACGGCCAGCAGTTCTTCGCCAAGAACGTGCCGCCGGGCACCCCGGCCTGGGTACGGACGGCGGAGGTGCCGCGCAGCGGCGGAAGCGAGACGGGCGGGCGTACGGCCAAACAGGTGCTCGTGCAGGACATGGCCACCCTGATGTGGGCGGCGAACCTGGTCACGGAGTTCCACACCCCGCAGTGGCAGGCGGACGCCCCGGCCCGCGCCGACCGGCTGGTCTTCGACCTGGACCCGGGGGCGCCCGCCACGATCGTGGAGTGCTGCGAGGTGGCGCTGTGGCTGCGCGAGCGCCTGACGGCGGACGGCCTGCATGTGTACGCCAAGACGTCGGGCTCCAAGGGCCTGCATGTCCTCGTACCCCTGGAGCCGACCCCGTCGGAGAAGGTCACCGCGTACGCGAAGGCGCTGGCGGTCGAGGCCGAGCGGGAGCTGCCGGGGCTCGCCCTGCACCGGATGACGCGCAGCCTGCGGCCCGGCAAGGTCTTCGTCGACTACAGCCAGAACGCCGCCGCCAAGACCACCGCCGCGCCCTACACCCTGCGCGCCCGCCCGCAGCCGACCGTTTCGGCGCCCGTGACCTGGGACGAGGTCGAGGGCTGCGGCGAGCAGGGCGATCTGGTCTTCCTCGCCACGGACATCGCGCCGCGGCTGCGGGAGTACGGCGACCTCCTCGGCCCGCTGATCAACCTCAACCGCGCGGGGCGGCTGCCGCGGGGGCACCGTTGAGGGCGCCCGTCCGGGTCGCACTCGCCGAGTCCGTCGACGCCCTGCCCGAGGGCGGTGTCTGGGCGTACGAGCCGAAGTTCGACGGGCACCGCCTGGTGATCCTGCGCAGTGGCGGCAAGGTGCTGCTGCAGGCGCGTTCCGGCCGGATCGTCACCAGCGCCTTCCCCGATCTCGCCGAGGCCGCCCGCGCCCTGCCGGAGGGCACGGTCGTGGACGGCGAGGTGGTCGTGTGGACGGCGGGCCGGATCGACTTCGCGGCGGTGCAGCGGCGCGCCGCCTCCACCCCGGCGCGCGCCGGTGAGCTGGCCCGGACCCTGCCCGCCTC
This sequence comes from Streptomyces monticola, assembly GCF_042665355.1. Taxonomy (NCBI): domain Bacteria; kingdom Bacillati; phylum Actinomycetota; class Actinomycetes; order Kitasatosporales; family Streptomycetaceae; genus Streptomyces; species Streptomyces monticola. The sequence continues at coordinate 71,783 of NZ_JBHTCF010000004.1, forward strand.
GTACGCCGCGTTCGATCTGCTCGCCGAGGCCGGCACCGATCTGCGCACCCGGCCCTACACCGAGCGCCGCCACCGCCTCGTGGCCCTGCTCGAACCCCTCGGCCCGCCGCTGCAGCCGGTGCCGATGACGACGGACCGGGCGCTCGCCACGACCTGGTACGAGTCGCTGCGCGCGACCGGGATCGAGGGCCTGGTGGCCAAGCGGCTCGACCAGGGCTACCGGGCCGGGCGCCGCTCCTGGCTGAAGCTGCGGCACAGCGATACGCGCGACGCGGTGGTGGTGGGCTTCACCGGGACCCCGGCCCGTCCGCAGGCGCTGGTCCTGGTGCTGCCCGGTGACGACACCCCGCTCCTGTCGAGCCCGCTGACCCCGGCGGTCCGCGCCCGGGCGGCCGCGCTGCTTCCGCCGCCCGGCGACGAGGTCCCGATCAACGCGATCGGCCTCGGCGACATCACATACCGGACCGTGCCACCGGACCTCACGGTCGAGGTGCGCGAGCAGGTGACGCGGCACCGGACGACGACGGTCGTGCGTTTTCGCGTACCGGAGTGAGGCGTAGCGAAGCGGGGAGTGCCGGAGTGAGGCGTACCGAAGCGGGGCGCACCGGAGTGAGCGCGGCCGCCACGGCCCGGTGCCCGAAGGTCAGGGTGACCGGCGTCACCACTATTCAAGTTTGACTAATGTCCTCACGCGGCATACCTTTCTTCAAGTAGTCAAACTTGAGGAGCGTGGATGACCTTCCTGCCCGACACCGGATACACCCCCACCGCCGACGACCGCGCGAGCCTGGACGCCTGGTTCGCCGAGTACGACGCCGAGAGCGGCAAGCGCAACATCGAGCGCATGGCCGACCTGGCGGTGTTCCCGCTCAATCTCGTGAGCGACGACTCCGCGGGCAACGGCCGGTCGGCACAGTGGGACCGTGAGCAGTTCGTCGAGACCATGACCCGGGTCATGGGCGACGGGAGCCAGGACATCACCTTCGAGTCCGTCCGCACTCCCGTGTTCCTCTCCCCCGCCATGGCCGTGGTCTTCACCGACTCGACGATGACCATGGACGGACAGAGCCAGCAGCTCCGGTACGCCGACATCCTGGTCCGCCGGGACGGGAAGTGGGCGTTCCAGACGATGATCCAGGGCGGCTGGGGAGACAACTTGTAGGGGCCGTTCCGTTCACACCCTCGCCCAGGTCCGCCGGTCCCGGGCGGCGGCGAACAGCGCCTCGGCGTCGGCGGGCTTGAGCGCACCGCCGAGCGAGGCGAGGGACGGCAGGTCCTCGTCGGTGAGGATCCGGGTCTCGCGGGGCGGAACGGTGACGTCGATGCGCGCGGCCCGGAACACGGCGAGGACCGGGCGCACCTGGGCCGTCAGGGCGAGGGAGGCCCGGTCGGCGTCGTGCGCGAGTGTGCGGAGCAGCGGTTCCGGGGCCGCCCGGCCCACCGAGAGCCGGGGGTCGGCGATCCGGACCCGCTGCTTGCGCGCGTACAGGGAGTGGACGCAGAACAGTCCGCCGGGGCCGATCAGCAGATGGTGCAGGCGCCCGCCGCCGGGGAGCGGGAGCGAGTGCAGGGTGCGCCAGCCCGCGCCCTCCATCCGGTCGAGGGCGTCACCGACGGCCTGTTCGGCGATGACGCCGTGGCGGCGCGGATCGGCGCGCAGCCGGCGCACCGGCGTCGGATCACGGTCCAGGGCGACGAGGAGGGCCTCGCCGGGACGGTTCGGGGCGAGGTCGTCGTCCGGGTGCAGGCTCAGGCCGGCGAGCTCGGCGGGGGTGGGCACGGGCGGCGGGCCGACCGTGACGGGGCCGGTGAGATACGGGGCGAGTGCCGTGAGGACGCTCTGCCTCCGCTCCTCGCGCAGCAGGTTCACCCGGCCCGCCTCGCGGTCGTACCAGGCGAGGTTCCTGCCGTCGGGGAGCAGCACGTAATAGCGCTCCCTGCCATGCCGCCAGGTCGGTACGACGCGCAGTCCGGCCATGCCGCCTCACCCCCACGACCATGGGAACAGGTGCGGCGCGCGCGGGCAATAACCGGGTTACGGTGGACGCGAGTTGGCCGGTCGACGGGGGGTCGCGCGGGTGCGGAACGGCTGGTCGGAGGGGGAGGTTCCGGTGCCGCGCAAGCCATGGGACGAGATCAGTCCCGGACTGTGGATGGGCGGCCACGAGGCCGCACCGGAACACGGCACGGTGCAACGCGTCGTCGTGCGCGACGAGTTTGACGTCGTCCTGAGCCTGCTCTCGCTGCCGGGCCACGGTCCCGCGCCCGGCGTCGAGCACCATGTGCACGCGATCCCCGACGGTCCGCTCGACGAGGGCGAGTTGGCGGGGGTCGGACGTCTCGCCCGGATCGCGGGAGCGGCGGTGGCCGACGGGCGCCGGGTCCTGGTGCACTGCTACAGCGGCTACAACCGCTCGGGCCTGGTGATCGCGGCGGCCCTGATCGCGGACGGGCACACCGCCGACGAGGCGATCCGGCTCATCCGTGCACGCCGCTCCCCGTACGCCCTGCACAACGACGTCTTCGTCGGCTATCTGCGCGCCGGTGAGCTGGGCTGACGCCGCTCCGCCGACGACGGGCCGGGTTGAAGCTTGAACCAGTAACGGCACTGTCTGCACAGCTATGGACCGCTGTTACACAGCCGCCGAATTGCCGCAATGGCGGACACATAGCTTTATTTACGTCGCCGGAGCACGGAACACGGAGCACAAGCGCACCAGCAGGCTTGCAGCAGGCAGTCACACGCAGGCAGCGATACGCAGCGCAGGGCACCGCACAGAGCACCAGTGGCACGACCAGCCAGCACTGAGCCGTAAGGGATCCACCGTGAGCACTCGTCGCCGCACCCTCGTCCGCACCGCCGCCGTCACCGCCGTCAGCGGCGCGCTGCTGATACCCGCCTCCGCCGCCTTCGCGGACTCGCCCACGCCGGCCCCGTCCGAGACGGCGACCACCAAGCCGAGCCCCGAGCCGTCCAAGGACGCCAAGGACAAGAAGCAGGACGAGAAGAAGAAGGACGAGAAGACCGGGCAGCGCAAGCTGGTCAACACGGTCAAGCTCGCCGACAAGGCCTCCACCGCCAAGATCTACAAGCTCGGCCAGAACCACTACGAGGCCGACATCTTCGCGAACGGCGCCAAGCTGGACACCCTCGTCGCCAACGGCAAGGCCGCCTACGGCCAGAACAACGGCCTGCACGTCGCCCTGCAGCCCGACGGCCAGATCAAGTCCTGGGTCGAGGGCGGCAAGAAGGACGAGAAGAAGAAGGACAAGAAGGGCCACAAGGACAAGGTCGTCCCGAACGGCAACGACACCAGGACCCCGCGCGGCGGCGTCAAGGCCGGCGCCGAGGGTGTCGAGACCGGTCAGAGCCCGGCCCTTCTCGCCGCCGGCGGCGGTATCGCGGCCGCCGGTGCCGCGGGCCTCGGCTTCGCGATGCTGCGCCGCGGCCGCACCGACAGCTGACGCGCCGGCCCGCCGGCCTGCTGACCCGCCGCCCCTCCGGGCCCGGTCACAGGCCTCCGCCCCCTCCCCTCTTTCCCCTCGCTCGTGGCCGCCGGTACGGACCTCCCTGTCCGTCCGGCGGCTACCGCTGCCGTCCTCTTCCCCCCACCCCACTGGCCCCCATGGAGTCCCCGTGAGCACGCCCACCCTGTCCCGTACCGCGCGTATCGCGACCGCGTCCGCGATGACCATCGCCCTCGGCGGCGGCCTCATCGCCTGTGGCGGCAACGAGAAGCCGGCCCCGGACGTGAACGTCAGCAGCACCGCCACGACGCAGGCCAAGCAGGCCGCCCAGGCGCTGCAGAGGTCCAAGCCGACCGGTCTGCGGATCCCGTCCGCCGGTGTCGACTCCAAGTCGATGATCGACCTCGACACGGACGCCAACGGCGAGCTGCAGGTGCCGAACCCGGACACCGAGGCGAACAAGCCGGGCTGGTGGACCGGTGGCGTCACCCCCGGCGAGAAGGGCGTCTCCGTCGTGGTCGCGCACTACGACACCGCGCACGGCCCGGCCCTGATGAAGGACCTCAAGAAGATCAAGCTGGGCGACACCATCGAGGTGCCGCGCGCCGACGGCTCGACCGCCAAGTTCAAGATCCGCGAGATTCAGGATGTGAACAAGAAGGACTTCCCCACCAATAAGGTGTATGGGCAGACCGACCGGCCCGAGCTGCGGCTGCTCACCTGCGGCGGCCCGATCAAGGACGGCCACCGGACGAACAACATCATCTACTTCGCCGACCTGGTGAACTGACGCCTGTCGCACTGCGGCGGCAGGTTCGAGGAGTGCCGTGACCCGACGCCGCCCGTCCCGCGCGGCAGTGCTGCCGCCCGCCGCGGCCCTGCTCGTCGTGTGCTGCGGCGCCCTGACGGGCTGCGGCTCCGCGGGCGGCCTCAAGAGCGCGGGCCCGACGCCGAGCGCGGTGGGCCCGGCCCGCCTGTGGCCGCAGCTGCCACCGGCCAAGCCCGACTACCCCGACGGCGCCGAGGTGACCATCGAGGTGGTCAAAGGCGTCAAGGTCCCGGACGGCGATCTGCACAAGGTCGATCCGCTCGCCGTCGTGAAGGCGGAGGTCGAGGCGCACCCGGACACCTACTCCGGGGCCGACGCGCTGCCCGAGGACACCGCGAAGGCCATCAAGGAGTGCCCGGACAAGAAGCCCGGCCAGACGGTCAAGGGCTGCCCGGTGCAGCAGGCGTACTACCGGGATCTGACCGGCAGCGGCATGGACGAGCTGATCGTCGGCATCACCTTCTCTGACGGCAGCCTGGGCATCCGCGTCTACAGCCTCGACGGGGGCAAGCTGATCCGGATCATGTCCACCTCGCAGCCGGTGACCAGCGTGGAGCTGGCCGGACGCGATCTCATCATCCGCTCGCCCGCGCAGAGCCCGGGCTATGAGTACCGCGACTCCTGGTCCTGGGACGCGCAGCAGCACGCGATGCTGCCCACCCGGACGGAGATCGTCCGGGTTCCGCACAGCGGCGCCCCCACGCCCGATGAGGCCCGCCCTTCGGTGTCCCGCGCCCCCGGGGCGGACCCGTCGTGAAGCTGCGTCTGCCCGCCTGGACCGCGACCCTGACCTGGAAGGCCGCGGTCTTCATCACGGTCATGTGCTGTGCGCTCGCCGCCCTGCTCGGTGCCTTCGTGCATGTCGCGGTGACCGGCCAGACCGTCGGCAACGCCCGGGACAAGGCGCTCACGAAACTGCAGGACGTCACCCGTCTGTACGAAGCCGGGGACCGGCTGCCGCCGGGCTCGGGCGTCGACCCGCCGGGCCTGCCCGAGTCGCTGCGCGACCTGGCGGTGCGGGGCAAGCGCGCCACGATGGTCGCCGAGCACGACGGCCGCCCCACGATGTGGGCCGCGGGCCCGGTCGACGGGGACCGGGCCATCGCCGCCGAGATCGACTACTCGCAGAGCGCCAAGACCATCGACGGCCTCGACCGCGCCATCGCGGGATCCTCGGTGCTCGCCATCGGCGCCACCCTCCTGGTCGGCGCGTTCGCCGTGACCCGGGTGACCCGGCGGCTGCATCTGACGGCGACGGTGGCCCGCAGGATCAGCGCCGGGGACCTCGACGCCCGCGTCAACGACCCCCGCACCAAAGACCCTTCGCGCGCCCAGGACGAGGTGGCGACCGTCGCCGGCGCCCTGGACACCATGGCCTCGTCGCTGCAGGGCAAGCTGGAGAGCGAGCAGCGGTTCACCGCCGATGTGGCGCACGAGCTGCGCACCCCGCTGACCGGTCTGCACGCGGCCGCCGAGCTGTTGCCGCCCGGCCGTCCGGCCGAGCTGGTCAGGGACCGGGTGCAGACGATGCGCACACTCACCGAGGACCTCCTGGAGATCTCCCGGCTCGACTCGCGCCGCGAACAGGTCGAGCTCGACTGCCATCCGCTGGCGCCGCTCGCCGAGCGCGCGGTACGCGCCTCGGGCACCGACACCGAGGTCCGTGTCGTACGCGATGTCTGCGTGGAGACCGACCGGCGCCGCCTGGAGCGGGTGCTCGGCAATCTCATCGCCAACGCCCACAAGCACGGCCGCGCCCCGGTCGTCCTGACCGTCGACGGCCCGGAGATCTCGGTACGCGACCACGGCGACGGCTACCCGGACTATCTGGTGGAGCACGGCCCCCAGCGCTTCCGCACCGAGGGCGGCGCCAAGGGCCACGGCCTCGGCCTGACCATCGCGGCGGGCCAGGCCCTGGTGCTCGGCGCCCGCCTGGAGTTCACCAACGCGGAGGACGGCGGGGCGGTGGCGAGGGTGCGGCTGCCGTACGCCGAGGACGAGCAGGGCTGCGGCACTCCCGGCCCGCCCGGGGGCAGCTCGGGATAGCGGCGACGAGGCCGACGGTGCGGATGCGCGGGCCTGCCGGAAGGCCTTAGCTTGAGAGCTCACGATCGCTCGGGGATCCGCACACTCGGGGATTCGCTCAGGAGGCTCGATGTCTCTGCGGTCCACTGCCACCCGGCCGGGAATACGGTCCACCGCCACCCGGATGGGGATCTGTCTGGCGACCGGCGCGCTCACCGCCGCCCTCGCCGCCCCCGCCACCGCACTCGCGGACGACGCGGCGGCGGGCAATCCGCCGCCCCGCTACACCGGCCGCGTCACCGCCAAGTCGGGTCTGCTCCTTCGGGACGCGCCCAACCGCGGCAGCAGGATCGTGCGCACCGAGCCGTATGGCGCGTACGTCCATATCTTCTGCAAGAGCCGCGGTGACCGAGTGCACAACAGCGACCTCTGGTACCTGCTCACCGACGGCACCTGGGCCTGGGGCGCCGCCTCCTACATCGCCAATGTGGGGGCGGCACCGCGCTGGTGCTGAGCACCGCGCAAATCAGCCGATAAGCGGCGGTCGCTTGCTACGTTGCCGGGCATGACCGGAACGACCGCTGATGTGAAGGACAGGGCGGAAGCTCCCGTTCCGGCGGTCCGTGTCCCCCGGCGCCGCGGCACCGAACTCACCTTGATCGTCCTGGCCGTTGGGCTGTGCGTCTACGGCTACCTGGACGTCGGCCTGGCCAAGCACGGCGTCGCTCCCCCCGGCGCCGCGGGCTACGGCGCCGGGCTCGGAGTGCTCGCGCTCGTCGCCCATCTGGCGGTACGTCTGCGCGCCCCGTACGCGGATCCGCTGCTGCTGCCCATCGCGGTGCTGCTCAACGGCCTCGGCCTGGTCCTTATCTACCGCCTCGACCAGGAGACCCCGCAGGACCAGGCGGCCCTCGCCCAGCTGACCTGGTCGACGGCCGGAGTGGCGCTGTTCGGCGCGGTGGTCGTGCTCCTTCGCGACTACCGCGTCCTGCAGCGCTACGCCTATCTCTTCGTCGTCGCGGCGCTGCTTCTGCTGGTCGCGCCGATCTTCTTCCCGGCCGTCAACGGCGCCCGTATCTGGATCAGGATCGCCGGGTTCTCGATCCAGCCGGCGGAGTTCGCGAAGATCCTGCTCGCCGTCTTCTTCGCCTCCTATCTCGCGGCCAACCGCAGTGCCCTCGCCTACGCGGGCCGCCGCTTCTGGAGACTCCAACTGCCCACCGGGCGGGTGCTCGGGCCGATCGTGGCGATCTGGCTGATCAGTGTGGCCGTGCTCGTCCTGGAGCGCGATCTGGGCACCTCGCTGCTCTTCTTCGGGCTCTTCGTGGTGCTGCTCTATGTCGCCACAGGACGCACCGGCTGGATCGCCGTCGGCCTGCTGCTCGCCGGACTCGGGGCGTTCGCCGTCGGCTCCCTCGAACCGCATGTGCACTCCCGCGTCGAGGACTGGCTGCACCCCTTCGCCACCATCGACGCCGGCCGGGGCCCCAACCAACTCGCCCAGTCACTCTTCGCGTTCGCGGCCGGCGGCCTGCTCGGCACCGGCCTCGGCCAGGGCCACTCCATCCTGATCGGCTTCGCCGCCAAGTCCGACTTCATCCTCGCCACGGCGGGCGAGGAACTCGGTCTGTCGGGACTGTCCGCGATCTTCCTGCTCTACGCGGTGCTCGTGGCCCGCGGCTTCCGTGCGGGCCTCGCCCTGCGCGAGCCGTTCGGACGGCTGCTCGCCACCGGCCTCGCCTCGATCCTGGCCCTGCAGGTCTTCGTGATCGCGGGCGGTGTCACCGGGCTGATCCCGCTCACCGGTATGGCGATGCCGTTCCTGGCCCAGGGCGGCTCGTCCGTCGTCACCAACTGGATCATCGTCGCGCTGCTCGTCCGGGTCAGCGACTCGGCCCGCAGCCAGCCGCCCGACAGCGGCCGACTCCCGGGAGAGGACTGAGGCTTGACCCGTCATATCCGCTTCGCCGCCGCCTTCTGTCTGCTCCTGCTGCTCGCCCTGATCGTGAACGCCACCCGGATCCAGGTCTTCCAGGCCGGGCACTACGACGACAACGCCGCCAACCGCCGCTCCACCATCGCGCGTTACGGCCAGGCGCGCGGAAACATCATGGTCGACGGCCGCCCCATCACCGGCTCCGAGGACACCGGCGAGCAGCTGCGCTTCGAACGCTCCTACAAGAACGGTCCGTTGTACGCCCCGGTGACCGGCTACGCCTCCCAGACCTATGGCACGACCCTGCTTGAGAACGCCGAGGACCAGCTGCTTTCCGGCACCGATCCGATGCTCGCGCCCTTCCCGCTGATCGACGACATCACCCGTGAGCAGCAGCCCGGCGGCACGGTCCACACCACCATCGAACCGTCCGTGCAGCAGGCCGCGTACGCCGCGCTCGGCGACAAGCAGGGCGCCGTCGCCGCTCTCGACCCGACGACCGGGCGCATCCTGGCCCTGGTCTCCACGCCCTCGTACGACCCCGAACTCCTCTCCGGCAACGGCACTTCGGTCGCGCAGAGCTGGACCACCCTCAACAACGCCGCCAGCAAGCCGATGCTCAACCGGGCCATCCGGCAGACCTATCCGCCCGGTTCGGCCTTCAAGGTGATCACCGCGGCGGCCGCCCTGGACACGGGTGTGGTCACGGATATCGACACGAAGACGGACTCCCCCGACCCGTACACGCTGCCCGGCACGTCCACGAAGCTCACCAACGAGGTCGACGGCTGCGAGAACGCCACGCTCCGCCATGCCTTCGAATGGTCCTGCAACACGGTGTTCGCGAGCCTCGGCTCCCAGGTGGGCCTGGCCTCCCTGGCGAACACGGCGGAGCGCTTCGGCTTCAACGACGGCGGCCTGAGGATCCCCTCGCCGGTCGCCAGGAGCAACTTCGACACGTCCATGGACCAGGCCCAGGTCGCGCTCTCCGCGATCGGGCAGTACGACACCACGGCGACGCCGCTGCAGATGGCGATGGTCGCCTCGGCCGTGGCCAACAACGGTGACCTCAAGAAGCCGCGCCTGGTGGACCGTACGACCGACGCGGCCGGACGGACGGTGTCCCGTACGCATCCCGACTCACTGCGCCAGACCTTCAACCCGGGTACGGCCTCGCTCCTGAAGGAGATGATGGTGAACGTGGTCGAGGAGGGCACGGGCGCCAACGCCGCGATCCCCGGCACGGTCGTCGGCGGCAAGACCGGCACCGCACAGCACGGCATCGGCAACGCGGGCCTGCCGTATGCCTGGTTCATCTCCTGGGCCCAGGCGAAGGACGCGGGCGAGCCCGCGGTGGCGGTCGCGGTGGTCGTGGAGGACGCGGCGGCCGACCGCGACGACATCAGCGGCGGCGGCAGCGCGGCCCCGATCGCACGGTCCGTGATGCGGGCGGCTCTCGCGCCGTAGCGTCAGCTGCCGGCGGGGGGCGCGGGCCGACGGCGGTTGATCGCGGTGAGATCGATGTCGATGTCGATGGGGAAGGGGACGGCGAGTTTGAGGCGGTCGTGGAAGATGCCGGTGGGGGTGTACGAGCGGGTGGCCGGGTCGAGTTCGTAGACGTACACGACCGGGAGCCCGTCGTTCTGTTCGACCCGCCAGAAGTGCGGAATGCCCGCGTGGGCGTACTTGCGGGGCTTGAGTTCGCGGTCTCGGTCCTCCGAGTCCTCGGAGACGACCTCGACGACGATGACCATGTCTTCGGGCCTGTACCAGGTCTGGCGGGGTCCGGTGTCCGCGCCCGCACGGAACACCAGGACGTCGGGCTCCGGCCGGTTGCGTTCGTTGAGCTTGATGGTCATCTCCCGGATGACGTCCAGCTCGTCCGGGACCTGATCCATCAGGGTGTTCTCCAGCAGACGCATGGCCTGTGAGCGAAAGCGGGTCTGCGGGCTCACGAAGACGAGGCTCCCGTCAAGCAGCTCGGTATGCGGCGGAAGATTCGGAAGATCGTCGAGGTCATCCGCCGTCCAGCCGCCCTCGGGCGGGCGAGCCCACTCGTAATCGTCGTCAAGCCCGTAGTCCCGCGCGGCGCTCATGATTGCTTCCATGCGACGGAGTCTGCCTGGTGCTGCCAGCGTACCCAGCGCATATGCCAATGCGCCCCGCGAAGGGGTGACCGGCGAGCCCGCCCTTGATGTGCCGGGCCGCTACGCCGGGCCCGTCGCGCCCGCCTCGATCGCCCCCTCGACCTCCGCGACCCGCTCCGCCTCCTCCGCCGCGAAGCGTTCCGCGTCGAGCTCTTCGGCGATCTCCTCGTCCTGCGCCATCAGGAGGTCGAGGTTGGAGTTGCCCATCTCGAAGACGCCCATGTCGACATAGGCCTCCTGCAGGCGCTTGCCCCACAGGCCGATGTCGCGGACGCAGGGGACGATGCGGGAGAAGAGCAACTTGCGGAAGAGCGCGAGGTATTCGCTGTTCTCGCTGTACTCCTGGGCCTCCGCCTTGGGGATGCCGAGGTTCTCCAGGACCTCGACGCCGCGCAGCCGGTCGCGCATCAAGTAGCAGCCCTCGATGACGAATTCCTCGCGCTCGCGCAGCTCAGTGTCGGAGAGCTGCTTGTAGTAGTCGCGCAGGGCCATGCGGCCGAAGGCCACGTGCCGGGCCTCGTCCTGCATGACGTACGCCAGGATCTGCTTGGGCAGCGGCTTGTCCGTGGTGTCGCGGATCATGCCGAAGGCGGCGAGGGCCAGGCCCTCGATGAGGACCTGCATGCCCAGATACGGCATGTCCCAGCGGGAGTCGCGCAGGGTGTCGCCGAGCAGCGACTGCAGGTTGTCGTTGATCGGATAGAGCAGACCGATCTTCTCGTGCAGGAAGCGGCCGAAGATCTCCGCGTGCCGGGCCTCGTCCATGGTCTGGGTCGCGGAGTAGAACTTCGCGTCCAGGTCGGGGACCGACTCCACGATCCGGGCGGCGCACACCATCGCGCCCTGCTCCCCGTGCAGGAACTGGCTGAAGTTCCAGGCCGCGTAGTGCCGGCGCAGCTCGCCCTTGTCCTTGCCGGTCATCTTCGCCCAGTGGCGGGTGCCGTAGAGCGTGAGCGCCTCGTCGGGGGTGCCGAGCGCGTTGTGCGGATCGACCTCCAGATCCCAGTCGATCCGCGTGGCGCCGTCCCACTGCTTGTCCTTGCCCTTCTGGTACAGGGCGAGAAGCCGCTCGCGGCCCTCGTCGTACTCCCAGCTGAAGCGGGCCGCCCCCGTGGCCGGCACCTGCCAGGACGGCTCTCCCGGGTCCTTGCTGTAGAGCTCGCGCGTCGACACCCGACGCCTCCTTCGCCTCGGACTTCCTTACAGCACTGGGCAGTTCGCAGATTCACACGGTGATAGACGAGCGGTCAACAACTCGCGCACAGGGGATTGACGGCCTTACTGACAAGCAGTCTCATAAGTGGTGACCCCTGGTAACCCATGGGCACCACCCCGAGGGCTCCCCTTTCCGACGTATCCGATGACGACGAGGTGGGATCGGCCATGACGACCCTGACGGACGACCTGGAGCTGCAACGGCTCCGCGACGCGCTCGGCCTGCTCAAGGGGCGCGAGCAGGTGGCCGAGCGACTGCTCGAGTCTTCCGCCAAGCACTCCTTCGACCCCGACCGGGAGCTCGACTGGGACGCCCCGCTCGAAGAGGGCAAGTGGTTCTGGCCGCCGGAGCTGCTCTCCCTCTACGACACCCCCATGTGGCACCGGATGTCCGAGGAGCAGCGGATCGAGCTCTCCCGCCACGAGGCGGCGTCACTCGCCTCCATCGGCGTCTGGTTCGAGATCATCCTCATGCAGCTGCTCGTCCGGCACATCTACGACAAGCCCCTGGGCAGCTCGCATGTCCGCTACGCCCTCACCGAGATCGCCGACGAGTGCCGGCACTCGATGATGTTCGCCCGCATGATCCACAAGGGCGGGGCGCCGATGTATCAAGTGACCTGGTTCCAGCACAATCTGGCCCGCCTCCTGAAGACCGTCTCCACCACTCCCGGCTCCTTCACCGCCACCCTGCTCGGCGAGGAGATCCTGGACTGGATGCAGCGGCTGACCTTCCCCGACGAGCGGGTGCAGCCCCTGGTGCGCGGCGTGACGCGGATCCATGTGGTCGAGGAGGCGCGCCATGTGCGGTACGCCCGCGAGGAGTTGCGGCGCCAGATGATCACCGCGCCGCGCTGGGAGAAGGAGTTCACCCGGATCTCCTCCGGCGAGGCGGCCCGTGTCTTCGCCCTCGCCCTGGTCAATCCCCAGGTGTACGAGAACGTCGGGCTCGACAGGCGCGAGGCCCTCGCCCAGGTCAAGGCCAGCGCCCACCGCCGCGAGGTGATGCAGACCGGAGCGAAGCGGCTCACGGACTTCCTGGACGACATCGGCGTGATGCGCGGTATCGGCCGCAAGCTGTGGCGCAGCTCGGGTCTCCTTGCCTGACACCGCGGGCGGCCGGGGCGCTTCCGGCCCTGGGTGCGCTTGCGGCCGCAGGGCATTTCCGGCCCTGGGGGTGCTGCCGGCCCTGGGCGTGCTTGCGGCCGCAGGGCGTTCCCGGCCCTGGGGGTGCTGCCGGCCCTGGGCGTGCTTGCAGCCGCAGGGTGTTCCCGGCCCCCGGGTACTTCCGGCCCCCTGACGGTACTTCCGGTCCTGTCGTACGGGACTACGGTTACGCTGCGAGCATGTCCCCGGCAGCCAGTCCCCGCGCAGCGACGACCCCCGCGTACCGCAGACTCAGCGTCGAGGAGCGTCGCACCCAGCTCCTCGAGGCCGCGCTCTCCCTCTTCGCGCACCGCGCGCCGGAGGATGTCTCGCTCGACGACGTAGCCGAGGCCGCCGGGGTCTCCCGGCCCCTGGTGTACCGCTACTTCACCGGCGGCAAGCAGCAGTTGTACGAAGCCGCCCTGCGCACCGCGGCCGACGCCCTGGAGCAGTGCTTCGACGAGCCGCCCGAGGGGCCGCTCACCGCTCGGCTCTCGCGGGCCCTGACCCGCTATCTCGCGTTCGTCGACGAGCACGACACCGGGTTCAGCGCCCTCCTGCAGGGCGGCAGCGTGGTGTCCACCTCGCGCACCACCGCCATCGTCGACGAGGTGCGCCGGGTCGCGGCCGCCCAGATCCTGGCCCATCTCCCGGTCACCGACCCGGGGCCGCGGCTGCACATGATGGTGCGCACCTGGATCTCCGCCGTCGAGGCCGCCTCCCTGATCTGGCTCGACGAGGACAAGCAGCCGCCTCTGGTGGAGCTTCGGGACTGGCTCCTCGACCACTTCGTCGCCGTGGCCACCGCCACCGCCGCCTCCGACCCGCAGACCGCGGACGTGCTGCGCGCCGCCCTCGAAATGGAGGAGCCGGACGGCGTCGCGGGCTCGCTCGCCCGTCGCGTCCTGCCCGTGGTGAGCGACGCGGCGCACCTGCTGTGACACTGGTGACGTGAGAAGCGAAGACACCCCCTTCGTGGGCGGCCCCCTGGACGGCCGGGTCCTGCCGGTCCTGCTCGGCCCGACCGGGCAGCCGCCGAAGGTGTACGAGGTACCGGTGCCGGACGAGGACGGCGGGCAGCCGACGGTCCTCGTGTACCGCAGGACGGCCGCGGGCCACAGCCGCCGCCTCGGACTCCAGCAGGGCTGGCGCTACGAGTTCGACCCCGAAGGCCGCGGCGACGAGCGCCGCCTCAAGTGGCCCTGGTCCAAGCCCGAGCGGCGGACCGATGAGCAGCGGGCGACGGGCGAGGAGAACTGACGGGTTGTCAACCGTGCCGCACCGGGGCGGCGCACAGCCGCCCGGGACGAGTGGTCGGATTCGGCCGTAGGGCCCCTTTCGTGCGGTAGTCCCATGATCTGCGCTGCATGCTCACGGCGGAGGTGATGGTGTGTCAGCACAGTTGTCGGCACAGCGCGTCGGCCGGGTCGTCTGCGCCGCCGCGGTGGCCGCGGGCCTGGTGACCGGCCCCCAGGCGGTGGTCCCGCGGGCGGCGGCCGTACCGGGACCCGGCGAGCGTTCCGTGACCCGGCTCCTCACGGATCTCCAGGAGCTGTACCGCAAGGCCGAGGAGGCCTCGGAGACGTACAACGCCACCGAGGAGAAGCTCAAGGCACAGCAGGCGGAGGCGAAGAAGCTCGGCGCCGAACTGTCCAGGGCGCGGCTCGCCCTGCACGACTCACGTGCCGCCGCGGGGCGCCTCGCCCGGCAGCAGTACCAGGGCGACAGCGAGCTCTCCCCGTATCTGAAGCTGCTGCTCGCCCGCGACCCCCGGCACGCCCTCGACCAGAGCCACCTGGTGCGGCGGCTCGCGACGGAGCGGGTCGAGACGGTGGGGCGCCTCGTCGGCGGCGAGAAGCGGGCCGATGAGCTCGCCGACCGCTCGCGCAAGGCCCTCGACACCCAACTCGCCCTCGCCGCACGGCAGAAGAAACAGCGCGACCAGGTCGTGGGGCGCCTGAAGGAGGTCGAGGAGCTGCTCGCCGGACTGAGCACGGACCAGCTGGCCGAGCTGCGGCGCCTGGAGGAACAGGGCATGGCCGACGCACAGCGGAAGTTCATGGCGTCCGGCGCGCTGAGCGGCCCTCCGGCAGCGGGAGCGGGCGCACGTGGTCGGGCCACCGCCGCGCGGGTGCCGTCGCGGGCGGGCGAAGCGGCCCTGCGCCATGCCGTACGGCAGATCGGCAAGCCGTACGTATGGGGCGCGGAGGGCCCGAAGGCGTACGACTGCTCGGGGCTCACGTCGCAGGCGTGGGCGCGTGCGGGCCGTGCCATCCCCCGGACGTCCCAGGAACAGTGGGCCCGCCTGCCGAAGGTGCCGCTGCGCGAACTGCGCCCCGGCGACCTGGTGGTGTACTTCCCGAAGGCCACGCATGTGGCGATCTATCTCGGGGACGGGATGGTGGTGCAGGCACCCCGGCCGGGCAGCCGGGTCAAGGTGTCGCCCATCGCCGCGAATCCGTTGCTCGGTGCGGTCCGGCCCGATCCCGCTGCCGCACCGGTCCCGGACTACGTGCCCCCGAGGCTGCCCAAGGGAGCGACGGAAGGGTCGGATCTGGGGTACGGGGAGGTGGGGGCGCCTCCGGCGTAGTTTTCCTCTGCCCGACCCTTCCGTGACCTGCGCGGCTTGCCGTGCCTTGCGTGGCTTTGCGTGCCTTGCGTGGCTTTACGCGGCTGAGAGATCAGCCCGCTGCCACCGACGACACGTACTGTTCCGCCTTCTGCGGGTCGAAGAAGAAGTTCTCGAAGTCCGAGGGGTCGTCGAAGCCGTTCGCGAAGCGGTTCGCGATCGGGGGCAGCTCGCCGGCCGCGCCGATCAGGTTCAGGACGTGCTCCGGCGGCGGCGCCAGCATCGCGTTGGTCCACTTGGTGACGTGCTGCGCGGTGTTCCAGTAGCGGTCGAACGCCGACTGCATCCACTCCTCGTCGAACGGCTTGTCACCGTGCTCGACGATGGCGGCGAGGTACGCGGCGGCGCACTTTCCGGCCGAGTTGGAGCCCTGCCCCGTGATCGGGTCGTTGGCCACGACCACATCGCCGACGCCCAGGACCAGGCCGCCGGAGGGCAGCCGGCCGATGGGGTTGCGCACGGTGGGGGCGTAACGGCCGGACAGTGTGCCGTTCTCGTCGGTCAGCTCCACCTTCGTGGCCCGCGCGTACTCCCAGGGCGTGAAGCGCTCCATCAGCTCCAGGGTCAGGGACAGATGCTCGGAGGGGTCCTTGATGCCCTTGAACGCGTCGAGCGGCCCGCCGGGGATGCCCTCCCAGAACAGGATGTCGGCACGGCCCGACGTGGTCAGGGTCGGCATCACGAACAGCTCGCCGACGCCGGGCACGAGGTTGCAGCGCACCGCGTCGAAGTCGGGGTGCTCGGGGCGCGGGCCGAGCCCGTGGACGTAGGCGACGGCGAGGGCGCGCTGCGGCTCGGCGTACGGCGAGCGGGCGGCGTCCCGGCCGAACATCGACACCAGCTCGCCCTTGCCGGCGGCGACAAGCACCAGGTCGTAGGTGCGCGCGAAGTAGTCCAGGTCGGAGACGGCCGCACCGTGGATGACCAGCTGGCCGCCGCGCTGCGCGAAGGTCTCCATCCAGCCGGCCATCTTGACCCGCTGGTCGACGGACTGGGCGTAGCCGTCGAGCTTCCCGACCCAGTCGATGGCGCGCTGCGAGGGGCCGGGGTCGTGCGAGCCGGGGGCGGCGACCGAGACGCCGAGGCCCTCGGCGCGGGGGGCCTGTGACTCCCAGAAGTTCAGCTTCAGGTCCCGCTCGTGCTGGAGCGCCGTGGCGAACATCATCTGCGTCGACATGACGCGGCCCGCGCGGATCTCGTCGGCCGTGCGGTTGGACATCAGGGTGACCTCGTAGCCCTGCGTCTGCAGGCCGAGGGCGAGTTGGAGTCCGGCCTGGCCGGCTCCGACGATGAGTATCTTCCGCATGGCGGCTCTCTCCTAGCAGCGTTCGTTCAAAGGTGACGCGGAGGTGACGTCTACTCGGGGGCGACGTCGAGTGCGTGGGCGACCAGCGTGAGCATGGTCTCCACGACCGTGATGCGGCGGCGCGCGTCCATGATCAGTACGGGTATGTGCGCGGGCACCGTCAGCGCCTCGCGCACATCCTCGGCCTCGAACCGCTCGGTGCCGTCGAAGTGGTTGACGGCCACGACGTACGGCAGTCCGCAGCTCTCGAAGTAGTCGAGGGCGGGGAAGCAGTCGGTGAGCCGCCGGGTGTCCGCGAGCACCACCGCGCCGATCGCCCCGCGCACCAGGTCGTCCCACATGAACCAGAACCGCTGCTGTCCCGGCGTACCGAAGAGGTAGAGCACCAGGTCGTCGTCGAGCGTGATGCGGCCGAAGTCCATCGCGACGGTGGTGGTGGTCTTGTCCGGCGTCGCGCTCAGGTCGTCGTCGCCCGTGTCCGCGCTCGCCGAGGTCATCAGGGCCTCGGTCTGCAGCGGGGTGATCTCGGAGACCGCGGAGACCAGGGTGGTCTTGCCGACACCGAAGCCGCCGGCGACCACGATCTTGGTGGCGATGGGGGCCCGGGTGCGGTCGGTCTGCCAGGGCTGCGCGCCCTCTTCGGCCGGCAGGGCGTCGACGGCGTCGACCGCGGTCGGCTGGACGAATCTCGCAGAGCCAGAGCCAGAGCCGGTGGCCGGGGAGGTGGCCGGGGAGGTGGCCGACGTGGTGGTGGAGACGAGCGTGTCAGAGGCGGCGGAGTCCACTCAGCACCCTTTCCAGCAGTGCGCGGTCCGGCTGTCCTGGGCCGTGACCGGTTCCGTACACACGGATCTTTCCCTGGTCGGCGAGGTCGCTGAGCAGTACGCGGACCACGCCGAGCGGCATCTTCAGAAGGGCGGCGATCTCCGCGACGGTGCGCATCCGGCGGCAGATCTCCACGATCGCCCGCATCTCCGGCATCACCCGGGTCTGCAGCTGGCCCTGCGGCAACTCCCGCCGTTCCGCGGGCACTTCGAGCGCCGCCACGAAGGTCTCCACGAGCAGCACATGCCCGAACCGGGTGCGGCCGCCGGTGAGCGAATAGGGGCGCACGCGGGCGGGTTTGCGGTCGCCGCCGCGTACCGGAAGTTTGGCCGAGGTCACTGGACGCTCTCCATCGACTGGCGCAGTTCACTGCGGAGTTCGGGGGTGAGGACATGTCCGGCACGGCCCACGAAGAGGGCCATGTGATACGCCACCACGCTCATGTCACAGTCCGGGGTGGCGTGCACCCCGAGCAGCGAGCCGTCGCTGATGGACATCACGAAGAGGCTGCCCTCCTCCATGGCGACCATGGTCTGCTTGACGCCGCCGCCGTCCATCAGCTTCGCCGCGCCGATGGTCAGGCTGCCGATGCCCGAGACGATGGTGGCGAGGTCGGCGCTCGACCCCTTGGGGCCCTCGGCGTGCCGCGGGGCGCGGTCGGCGTTCTGGCCCGGGTCGGAGGAGAGCAGGAGCAGGCCGTCGGAGGAGACCACGGCGACCGAGTGCAGGCCTGGCACCTCCTCGACCAGATTGGTCAGCAGCCAGTGCAGGTTGCGGGCTTCGCTGCTGAGACTGTACGCACGGGACGTACTGGGCGCGGTCAACTGCGTGCCTCCTCGACTGAGTCCCCCTGGTCGGTGCGGTCAGTCCGGTCTGCGGCCGGGGTCGCGGCGGTCTCTTCCGCGGTATCGGCCTCCAGTTCGGCCGCCACGTCGCGGCGGCCGGCCTGTGCGCCCTGATGGAAGCCCCCGAGCCGCCTGCGCAGGGCGTCGGCGTCGACGGAACCCTTGCGCTGGGCGGGCGCCGGGGCGGGGGCGGCGATCTTCGGGGTGCGCTTGGGCAGCCCCTTGTCCGTGACCCGCTCCCACTTGGGCGGCCGCGACTCACCCTCACCGTCCCCGGCACGCTCATGGGAGTCCTCCGGCTCCGCGACGGGGACGGAATCCGGGATGGGGGCGGGGAGGGGGTCGGGGTCAGGGGTCGGGAAAGGGTCGGGGGCAGAGGTCAGGAGGGGATCAGGGGCAGAGGTCAGGAGGGGATCGGGGGCAGAGGTGGGCGCGGGCACTGGTGACGGGCCGGACCCGGCCTCGGGCTCCGGGGCGGTGCCCGCTTCGGGCTCCGGGTCCGGGTCCGCTTCGGGCTCCGGGTCCGGGTCCGCTTCGGGCTCCGGGGCGGTGCCCGCTTCGAGGTTCGGGTCCGCATCCGCTTCGGCTTCCCGGGCGGCCGGGGCCGGGGACTGGTCTGCGAGCAAGTCCGTCTCGGATACGGCGAGTTCGAGC
Organism: Streptomyces monticola; assembly: GCF_042665355.1. Classification (NCBI taxonomy): domain Bacteria; kingdom Bacillati; phylum Actinomycetota; class Actinomycetes; order Kitasatosporales; family Streptomycetaceae; genus Streptomyces; species Streptomyces monticola. The sequence continues at coordinate 90,808 of NZ_JBHTCF010000004.1, forward strand.
GTGGACTCGGACTCGGACTCGGACTCGGACTCGGGGGCAGGGTCGGGCTTCGTCTCGGCCCCGGCCCCGGACTCGGCCCCGGCCTCGGACGAGGGCTTCGTCCCGAACTCCAGCGAGGACTCCAGCTCAAGCCCCGGTTCCTCAACCGCTTCCGGCTCGGGCGCGGTCTCGGCCTCTACGTCGTCCGCACCGTCTACGTCGTCTACGCCCTCGCCCGCCTCGGTCGCCGCCACCGCGCGCTCGGCCGCGCTGATGAACGGATCGGCTCCGTTGCCCGACTCGCGTGAACGGCCGCTGAGGACATTGGAGTTGGCCTCCGCCTCGGAGCCCGGCAGATGAACCGCCGGTGCTCCGCCCGCCACTGGTGCGCTGCGCTGCGGGGCGACCGCGGCCACCGGGGCGGCGGCGAGGATCGGCTTGGGCAGCACCACGACCGCCGCGACGCCGCCCTGCTTCTGCTCGCGCAGCTGGACCCGGGCGCCGTGCCGGGCGGCGAGCCGGGCGACGACGTACAGGCCGAGGCCGAGGCCCTCCGCGCCCTCGCCCTCGGGGCCCGCGTACGTCTGCTCGGGGTCGAAGTCCGTGAGGCGCGAGTTGAGTTCCCGCAGTCGCTCGGCGGTCATGCCGATGCCCTCGTCCTGTACGGAGAGCATCACCTCGCCGCTCTCCAGGAGCCAGCCGGAGACCTCCGCGGAGGCGTCGGGCGGCGAGAACGACGTGGCGTTCTCCAGGAGTTCGGCGACCAGGTGGCTGATGTCGTCGGCGGCGAAGCCCGCGATATGGGCGTGCGGCGGCAGGGAGGCGATCCGCACCCGCTCGTACCGGTCGATCTCGCTGACCGCCGCGCGCAGGACGTCGACGAGCGGCACCGGGCCCGGCTGGCTGCCGCGGTGCTCGGCGCCCGCGAGGACCAGGAGGTTCTCGCTGTGGCGGCGCATCACGGTGGCGAAGTGGTCGAGCTTGAAGAGCGTGGCGAGGCGGTCGGGGTCCTGCTCGCGCTCCTCCAGGCTCTCGATGACGGCGAGTTGCCGCTCGACCAGGGCGAGCGTGCGCAGCGCCAGCTGGACGTAGGTGGCGCTGGTGCCGCGTCCGGCGCGCTCCACTTCGGCGAGCGCCTCGGTGAGCTGCTCCCGCAGCTCCTCGCGCTCGTCGGCGAGCTGCTCGCGCTGCCCGACCAGGTGCTTGCGGTCGCCTTCGAGGACACCGAGGCGGTCCTGCAGTCGCAGGGCGTGGGCGTGCAGGGCGTTGACGGACCGTACGACCGCGGCGAACTCGTCGTTGCGGCCGGTGAACCGGACCGGCTCTTCCTCGGCCGGATGCTCGGCGAGCCGGGCCGAGCCGATCCGCAGAACGGCGAGCGGCCGGGTCAGGGTGCGGGCGACCCCCATGGAGACGCCGACCGCGACCAGGAGGAGCACGCCCACGAGCGCGATCCGCAGCTCCAGGGCGGTGACGTCGTCGTCGCGCAGCAGGGAGAGGTGCTCGATACGGTCGGCGCCGAGGGTGTTCTCGACGCTGCGGAGCTGCTCCACGCGGGCGGAGAGCACCGCGTCGATCCGGGCCCGGTCGTAGCGGAGTTCGGCGGCCGAGAGGGTCGGCTGGTCGGTGAGGCGGGCCAGATAGCGCTCGGCGGTGGCGACCTCGGGCCCGGTGACCGTGGAGCTGAGCTTGGCGCGGTCGGCGGCGGGGGCGGCCCGCTCGAAGTCGGCGCGCGCGGCCTGTTCGCTGACGCGGGCCTGCTGTGCGGCGGCCACCAGGTCGTTGCGGCTGCGGGAGTTGGCGCCAGTACCGGTGGAGCGGGGGAGTCCGGTGACGGGGTCGACCGGGGGTACGGCGTCGCGCGGGGTGGCGAGCGCGGCGAGCAGCAGTCCGCGGGCGGCGCCCGCCTGCTCGACGGCCCGGTCAAGATCGGCGAGGGCGCGGGCCCCGGAGCCGGCCCGCGGCGGCAGCCGCTCGGCCAGGTCCTCGACGAGGGCGTGCAGTTCGCCGATGGCGTCGGTGTACGCCTTGTGCGCGTCGAGGGCGGTGCCCTTGCCGGCCAGGGCGGAACGGCGTACGTCCGCGATGGCGGCGAGGTCGCGGCGCAGGCCCGCGGGTGCCTCGGCCCGCACTTCGGAGATCTGCCGGTCGACGCGGCCGCTGCGGGACTCGGCGAGACCATGTCCCCGGGGGCGGCCCGCGGCGATGTACGAGGTGACCTCGTCGCGCTCGTCGGCGAGCGAGTGGGCGAGCGAAACGGCGTTCTTGGTGAGCTCGGACAGAGTCACCAGGCGCTGGGTTTCGGCCAGTTGTGAGGAGGCCCCGGCGATGGCGGGTGCGCCGGCGCCCACGACGGTGGCGGCCACCACCGCGACCGCGATGATCAGCCGGTTGCGCACCCGTGCCGGACGGCCCGCGGGAGAGCCGGTGTCATCCGGCCTGCTGCCGTGCGGCCTGCTGTCGTGCGGCCTGCTGCCGTGCGCCACACCGGCGGTTCCCGCAACGGCGGTCCCTGCACCAGCGGTTCCTGCACTTTCGGCCCCTGCCCCGTCGGTCCCTTCGGAGCGCCCCTCGGGGGCCGCGCCTGCGGCGCTCTCGGGCCGCGAATTGCCGCTGCCGCCGTTGCCCCGAGGCCGCTTCATCTGCACCGGTGCTCGCATTCTTGAAGTTCTCGTTCCTCACCGAGGGCCCAGGTGACGACGGGTCAACACGAGCGCCCCTCTGGTACGGCTCATGACCATTCCAGTGCGGTTGAGCAGTGGTCGCCCATCCTCTGCCGGGCCACCCGAAGGAGTGAACATCGGCCGGGGTGGCCGAGCAAGTTCCTCCGGCATGCGCACCAACCGCACACGGAGCGCCGGTTGGACGGGCCGCGCCCGCTTTGGCAGGATGCCCCGCCGCTCGCTACCGGAGGCTATCAATCCGGTGGAAAACAGGCGGCCCGCAGGGGGTGTCACGGCCCGCACCCGGCCTTGTGAAGAGCTCGTGCAGACTGGCCGAATGCGCATCGAACTCGCCACGGACCCCGGTGACCCGCAACGCCCCAACGAGGACTACGCGTCGGTAGCACTTCCCGCCTCAGGCAAGGGCGGTTCACTCGTCCTTCTCGACGGCGTCACACCACCGGCCGGCGACGACGGCTGTCTGCATTCCGTGCCGTGGTTCACGGCACGACTCGGTGGCGCACTGGGTGAACTGTCCGTTTCGCGGCGAGATTTGACCCTGCGTGAGGTGCTGAGCGAGGCCATCGCGCGTACCGCCGAGGCCCATCGGCAAACCTGTGACCTTTCTCACCCACGTACGCCACAGGCAACGGCGGTCCTCGCACGGTGGGACCAGGAGCGGGTCGAGCACCTGGTGCTCTCGGACTCGGCGCTGCTCGTGGAGGAGACGGACGGGACGGTGAGGGCCGTACTCGACGAGCGTCTGGGCGGACTGCCCCCGGAGGTGGAGCGGCTGCGCGCCGCCGTCCACTCCCTGCCCGAAGAGGCACCCGAACGGGCCGCGGCGGTACGGGAGTACATCGCGGGTGTCGAGGCCCTGCGCAACGCGGAGGGCGGCTTCTTCACCGCGGCGGCCGACCCGGAGGTGGCCGCGCGGGCGGTGTGCGGGACGCGGCCGCGGGACCAGGTGCGCACGCTCGCCGCCCTGACCGACGGCGCCACGCGCTGGGTGGAGAAGTTCGGTGCGGGCAGCTGGCCGGACTGCCTCGCGCTGCTGCGCAAGGAGGGGCCGCAGGAACTGATCGACCGGGTGCGGGCCCTGGAGACCTCGGACCCCCAGGGACGCTCCGCACCGCGCGGCAAGCGGCACGACGACGCGGCGGTGGTGTTCGTGGAGCTGTGACTCCGCCAGGGGTACGGGGAGCTGTGACCCCGTCAGGGGTACGGGGTGCCGTGACGCCGTCAGGAGCACGGGGTGCCGTGACGCCGTCAGGAGCACGGGGTGCCGTGACGCCGTCAGGGGTACGGGGTGCCGTGACGCCGTCAGGAGCACGAGGAGCTGTGACCCCGTCAGGAGCACGAGGTGCCGTGACGCCGTCAGGAGCACGAGGAGCTGCGACGCCGTCAGGGGTACGGGGAGCTGTGACCCCGTCAGGAGCACGAGGAGCTGCGACCCCGTCAGGAGCACGAGGAGCCGTGACCCCGTCAGGAGCACGAGGTGCCGTGACGCCGTCAGGAGCACGGCAAGCTGTCAGCGCCGGGCGGCGCAGGCGAAGCCCGGCTCCGAGGTGGCCGTCAGCTCTCTCCGCTGCCGTTCAACTGCCGCAGCAGCCGAGCCAGTTCCGCGACCTCGCGGCGGTCCCAGCCGGCCAGCTTCCGCACGTACTGCTCGCGCCGGGCGTCGCGTACCGTGCGAAACCGTGCCCGCCCCTCTTCCGTGAGCGTCAGGAGGGAGGCCCGGCCGTCCATCGGGTCGGGCTCGCGGGCGACGAGACCCAGCTCTTCGAGAGCCCGCAGCTGCCGGCTCATCGTGGCCTTGCCCACGCCGATGTACGCGGCCAGTTCCGTCGCGCGCTGCACCCCGGCCTCTTCGAGCCGGACGAGGAGGCCGTACGCGGCCGGTTCGAGATCGGGGTGGACGGCACGGGCCATCTCGCCGGACGAGGCCCGGGCGCGGCGCAGGAAGACCGTCAACTCCCTTTCCAGAGCGAGGAATTCGTGGTCCACACCAGTTCCGGGCGACAGCCTCTCGCCGGTCGCCCCGTCGCTCTCGTGCACGTCAGCACCCATGACACGCTTTCCCGTTCCTGAAAGTTTCTTCCAGCCGCCGCCATTGCCGCAGCTGGGCCAGTATTTCGCAGGAGTAGACCAACGGCAGCCTTCAGGCCCTCTTCCCTCGCCCTCGTCTACGTGCGTAGCTTCTAAGGTGACATGCACACGCAAGGTCCCCCCAGCGCACCACTGAGGCCTTCGGAGGCACGCAATGCCCGTGCACAGACCCGAACCCCGTGAAAGATCCGGCAGATCGCGCCGCACGCGCCCCTCACGCCGGACGGTGATCGCCGTCCTTCTCACCGTTCTCTCCCTGCTGGTCGCCTACCCCGCCACCGCCCAGGCGGCCGAAGACATACCGCCGCGCGGCTCCGCCCACATGGGTATGGGCGTCGTCGAGCACGACGGTGAGGGCCCGCTGCCGCCCGACAGCCGTGCCGCGCAGACCGAGGGCGTGGACGTCTCCAGCCACCAGGGCAATGTCAACTGGGCGTCGCTGTGGAGCAGCGGCGTGAAGTGGGCCTATGTGAAGGCCACCGAGGGGACGTACTACAAGAACCCCTACTTCGCACAGCAGTACAACGGCTCGTACAACGTCGGGATGATCCGCGGGGCGTACCACTTCGCCACCCCCGACACCACGAGCGGCGCCGCCCAGGCCGACTACTTCGTGAACAACGGCGGTGGCTGGTCGCGCGACGGCAAGACGCTGCCGGGTGCGCTCGACATCGAGTGGAATCCGTACGGGAACCAGTGCTTCGGCAAGTCGCAGTCGGCGATGGTGAGCTGGATCTGGGACTTCGTGAACCGCTACAAGACACGCACCGGCCGCTACCCGGTGATCTACACGGCCACCAGCTGGTGGAAGACCTGCACCGGCAACTACGCCGGCTTCGCCACCAACCACCCGCTGTGGGTCGCCCGGTACAACACGACGCCCGGCGAGCTCCCGGCCGGCTGGGGCTTCTACACGATGTGGCAGTACACCTCGTCGGGGCCGATCGTGGGCGACCACAACAAGTTCAACGGCGCGCTCGACCGAGTGGTGGCACTGGCCAACGGCTGACCGTACGCACAGCACAGCAAGACACAGCAGGACACAGCAAGGCCCGGGCCCCCCACGGGCCCGGGCCTTCACTCACCGGTCGCGTCCGTCACGCCACGACCGGAGTCACGCTGCTCACGCCGCGACCGGAACCGCACCGCTCACGCCGCGACCGGCACCTCCACCTCGGCTCTCGCGAGGGCCAGTTCGAGTACCTGGCGGACGTCGTTCACCGGGTGGACCTCCAGCTTCTCCAGGACCTCCGCGGGTACGTCGTCCAGGTCCGCCTCGTTCCGCTTCGGGATGATCACCGTGGTGACCCCGGCGCGGTGCGCGGCGAGCAGCTTCTGCTTGACGCCGCCGATCGGCAGGACGCGTCCGGTCAGGGACACCTCGCCGGTCATCGCCACGTCCGTACGGACCAGACGGCCGGAGAGCAGTGACGCGAGCGCCGTCGTCATCGTGATGCCCGCGCTCGGGCCGTCCTTCGGCACCGCGCCCGCGGGGAAGTGGATATGCACACCCCGGTCCTTGAGGTCGGCGACGGGCAGTTCCAGCTCGGCGCCGTGGGAGCGCAGGAAGCTCAGCGCGATCTGCGCCGACTCCTTCATCACATCACCGAGCTGACCGGTCAGGGTCAGTCCCGACGCACCCGTCTCCGGGTCGGCGAGGGACGCCTCGACGAACAGGACGTCGCCGCCCGCGCCGGTGACCGCGAGCCCGGTGGCCACGCCGGGCACGGCGGTGCGCCGCTCGGCCGGGTCCTGGGCGGACTCGGGTACGTGGTGCGGCCGGCCGATCAGGCCCCGCAGATCCTCGTCCCTGACGGTGAACGGCAGCTCCCGCTCGCCGAGTTCGCTCTGCGCCGCGACCTTGCGGAGCAGCCGCCCCACGGACCGTTCGAGGTTACGGACACCGGCCTCCCTGGTGTACTCGCCGGCCAGCTTGCGCAGCGCGGACTCCTCCAGGGTGACCTCGCCCTCGCCGAGTCCGGCCCGCTCCAGCTGGCGCGGGAGCAGATGGTCCCGGGCGATGACGACCTTCTCGTCCTCGGTGTAGCCGTCCAGGCGGACCAGCTCCATCCGGTCGAGCAGGGCCTCGGGGATCGCCTCCAGGACGTTCGCCGTGGCGAGGAACACCACGTCGGACAGGTCGAGTTCGACCTCCAGGTAGTGGTCGCGGAAGGTGTGGTTCTGCGCCGGGTCGAGGACTTCGAGCAGGGCCGCGGCCGGGTCGCCGCGGAAGTCGGAGCCGACCTTGTCGATCTCGTCGAGCAGGACGACGGGGTTCATGGAGCCCGCCTCCTTGATGGCGCGGACGATACGGCCGGGCAGCGCCCCCACGTAGGTACGCCGGTGCCCGCGGATCTCCGCCTCGTCGCGCACGCCGCCGAGTGCGACGCGCACGAACTTGCGGCCCATCGCGTGCGCCACGGACTCGCCGAGCGAGGTCTTGCCGACGCCGGGCGGGCCCACCAGGGCGAGCACGGCACCGCCGCGCCGCCCGCCGACCACGCCGAGCCCCCGGTCCGCGCGCCGCTTGCGCACCGCCAGGTACTCGGTGATCCGCTCCTTCACGTCCTCCAGGCCCGCGTGCTCGGCGTCCAGGACGTTCTGGGCGCCCTGGATGTCGTACTCGTCCTCGGTCCTCTCGTTCCACGGTAGTTCGAGGACGGTGTCGAGCCAGGTGCGGATCCAGGAGCCCTCGGGCGACTGGTCACTGGAGCGCTCCAGCTTGTCGACCTCCTTGAGGGCGGCCTCGCGCACGTGCTCGGGCAGGTCGGCGGCCTCCACCCGGGCCCGGTAGTCGTCGGACTCCTCGCCCTCCGACTCGCCGTTGAGCTCGCGCAGCTCCTTGCGCACGGCCTCCAGCTGGCGCCGCAGCAGGAACTCGCGCTGCTGCTTGTCGACGCCCTCCTGGACGTCCTTGGCGATGGACTCCGCCACGTCCTGCTCGGCGAGGTGGTCGCTGAGCAGCTTGGCGGCGAGCTTGAGACGGGCCACCGGGTCGGCGGTCTCCAGGAGTTCGACCTTCTGCTCGGTGGTCAGGAACGGCGAGTACCCGGAGTTGTCGGCCAGCTGGGAGATGTCGTCGATCTGCTGAACGCGGTCCACGACCTGCCAGGCACCGCGCTTCTTCAGCCAGGTGGTGGCGAGCGCCTTGTACTCCTTGGCCAGCTCGGCCACTGCGCCCGGAAGCGGGTCGGGCACGGTCTCGTCGACCTCGATGCCCTCGACCCACAGGGCGGCACCGGGTCCGGTGGTGCCCGCGCCGATCTTCACGCGGCGGCGGCCCTTGATGAGCGCGCCCGGGTCACCATCGGCGAGCCGGCCCACCTGCTCCACGCTGCCGAGGACGCCCGTGCCCGCGTAGGTGCCGTCGATCCGGGGCACGAGCAGCACCCTGGGCTTTCCGGTCGAACCGCGCGCGGCCGCTTGTGCGGCCTCCACCGCGGCTCGTACATCGGGATCGTTGAGGTCGAGCGGAACGACCATTCCGGGCAGCACGACCTCGTCGTCGAGCGGCAGCACGGGCAGAGTGAGCGATGCGGACGTCGATGCCATGATCTCCCCTTCGGCAGTCAAGTTGAGTTATACGCACTCAATGCTGGTGAGCCTGGAGTTGTTCCCCGGGCCGCGTTCGCTATGAGCGATCAGGGATTCTCCAGGCCTGTGCGCTGCGCTGTAATACCCCTATGACGGATTCACCTATTACTAACTCGCGCGCGGCCGATGGTACGGGCCCAGGTACGGCCGGAGGTCCGGCTGGAGGTCAAGCCGGAGACCGGGCCGGGGCTCCCGAAGCTCCCGTCGCCGATCTCGTACGGTCCTGGATCGACGGCTGGGTCGTCTCACGGCAGGCGGCCGACCCCGTCGAGGCGCCCTGGGGCTGGAGCATCGACGTCGGCACCCCGAAGGAAGTGGACCGGCAGCTGCTGCCCGCAGGCGACGAGGCGACCGTGCGCAAGGCCGCCGAGACCTGCGCGGCGCCCGGCCGCTGGCTGAAGGTGTTCCTGCCCGGAGTTCCGGTCGGGCCCGGCGACAGAGGCGCCCCCGAGCGCCTCGTCGGCCCCTGGCTCGGCCCCGAGTGGGAGCTCGACATCATCGGGTTCCTGATGACCACGCCCCTCGTGCACACGCCCCTTGAGCAGACGCACGCGCGCGTGCCTGATGACTACCGGCAGCGGACCTGGCTGCGCGGCGGCGTCATCCGCACCGCGGTGTTCGCCCCCGACGGCTCGCTCGCCGCCCGCGGCCAGATGGCGCCGACGGGCCCCACCGCGGTCGCCGACCAGATCTGGACCTCACCTCACCACCGCCGCAAGGGCCTCGGCTCCCTGGTGATGCGCACCCTGCACAACACCGCGCTGGAACACGGCGCCCGCACCGGCGTCCTGGTCGCGTCCGAGGAGGGCCGGGCCCTGTACGAGTCGATCGGCTGGCACACCCACGCACCCATGGTGAGCACGTACGTGCCCTCCGTGAACGGCAGTTGAAACAGTCGGGAGCACGCCGCGAAGAGACCCGGGGGCACCGCGACACACCGCACCCGGCTTGGGCATGATGCGGCCATGGACCGACTGCGACAGAAGATCAGCACGATCGCGCACGGCGACCACCCCATCGCCGCACCGCTGCACGACGCCGAGGTGGACAAACTCCTGGACCGGGCGCTGACGCGCGGCGACGAGCACGTCCTCGACCTCGGCTGCGGCGAGGCCCCCTGGCTGGTGCGCGCGGCAGCCGGGCGCCCCGGGGTGCGGGCCGACGGTGTCGACCTGAGCGAATCGGCCCTCGACCGCGGCCGCGAGCACATCGCGGCGGCCGGCCTCAGCGACCGCGTCACGCTGCATCTGCAGGACGCCGCCGATTACCGCGCCCCGCACCAGTACGACCTGGTCGTGTGCGTCGGCGCCACGCATGCCTTCGGCGGGCTCCTGCCCACCCTGGAGGCGTGCCGCAAGCATGTCGCGCCCGGCGGCACCGTGCTGATCGGCGACGGCTTCTGGGAGCGCGCCCCCGGGCCCGAGACGCTCCGGGTCGGCTTCTCCGAGGAGGAGTTCATGGATCTGCCGAACACCGTCGACCAGGTCGTCCTCGACCAGTGGATCCCGGTGTACGGACATGTGAGCACCCTCGACGAGTGGGACGACTACGAGTGGTCGTGGACCGGCTCGCTCTCCCGCTGGGCCCTCGACCACTCCGACGACCCGGACAGCGCCGAGGCGCTGCAGACGGCCGCCCAGCACCGCACCGACTGGCTGCGCGGCTACCGCGGCACGCTCGGTTTCGTGACGATGCTGCTGCGCCAGGAGAGCCGGCCCGAACCCCACACCCTGTTCCGCCACTGACGGCTCCGGGAAAGGGCCCCACCTCCCGGAAGGCACCTCCCGGAAAGGGCGCCACCTCCCGGAAGGCACCTCCCGGAAGGGGCCTCACCGCCCGGAAGGGGCCTCAACTCCCAGCCGCCACAGCGACGTCACCTCGCCCGACCGGGCCTCGTGCAGCGGATCCGAGCGGTCCGTCGCACGCGGGTGCCGGGGCGCGGTGTCCAGGCGCCCGAGCACCCGCAGGCCCGCGGCCGCGATCAGGTCCACGAGTTCCGTGCGCCCCCGGAGGCCGAGCCGCTCCCCCAGGTCCGAAAGCACCAGCCACGCCTCACCGCCCGGCAGCAGATGGTCCGCCGCCCCGTCCAGGAAGCCGCGCAGCATCCGGCTCTCGGGGTCGTACACCGCGCGGTCGAGTGCGGTGCGGGGCCGGGCGGGCAGCCAGGGCGGGTTGCAGACCACCAGGTCCGCACGCCCCTGCGGGTAGAGATCGGCCTCCTGTACGTCGATGCGCTCGCTCAGACCGAGCCGCCCGGCGTTGTCCCGCGCACAGGCCACCGCGCGCGGGTCGAGGTCCGTGGCGACGACCCTGCGGACACCGCGACGGGCGAGCACCGCGGCGAGCACCCCGGTGCCCGTGCCGAGGTCGAAGGCCGTCGCCGCCGACGCGGGCAGCGGCGCCTCGGCCACCAGGTCGACGTATTCGCCGCGCACCGGCGAGAACACCCCGTAGTGCGGATGGATCCGCCCGCCGGGGCCGAGCGCGGGGATCTCCACGCCCTTGCGGTGCCATTCGTACGCGCCCACGAGCCCGAGCAGTTCCCGCAGCGAACCCGCTCCCGGGCCCTGCGCCGGCGGCCCGTACGCGTGCGTGCAGGCCTCGCTCACCTCGGGCGCACCGCGCAGGGCGACCGTCCAGCCGTTCTCGTACGGAATCAGGAGCAGGCCCAGAATCCTTGTCCTGCGGGCCTGTTCGCGCCGCTGCAGATGGAAGGCCTCACCCGGCGAACCGGCCTGCGCACCCGCCTGCGGCGCGGACCGTCCGCGGCCCTCGGCGCGGCGCCCGAGCGAAGTGAGCAGGCGTCGCGCGGACTGGTAGTCGCCGCGCCACAGCAGCGCCGTGCCCTCGCAGACATGGCGGTACGCGGCCGCGACGCCCATCCGGCTGTCGGCGGGCACGACCCGGCGCGGCGGCGGCGTCCCGTTCTGCGCGTACCACCTCGCGGAGCGCTGTTCGGCGCCTTCCGTCCACTGCATGACCTGCGTATCGGCTGCTTGCACAGCCCTATTGTGCGGCGAACCCGGAGTCGCGCGGCACGCGCCGCAGGAGGGGCCAGGTGGCGACCCCGATCGCCAGGGACAGCAGATGCCCCCAGTTGGTCATCGGGTCGGTGAAGGCGATCAGGTCGTCGACCAGGAACGCGCCGAGCCCGCCGAGGAGCAGCCAGCGCAGCCAGGGCCTCAGCAGTCCCGAGAGCGCGCCGGCCGCGGCCGTGACACCGAAGCTGATGCCGTAGTCGAGTCGGTGCAGGGAACTCTCCGGCAGATGGCCCGCCAACACCGAGAGCCCGACCGGGATTTCGGTGACGAGGGTCGCCACCCCGTGCCCGAGAGGAAGACGCCCGCGGCCCGCCAGGAGCCGACGCGGCGCTCCAGGGCGGTGAGTACGAGCAGAAAGCCGAGCGCGTACGGAGAGGTGACACCGCCCGCGATCCACAGGGCGCTGGCGACCAGGACGAACACGGGGCGGTCCGCGAGATGCGCCACATCGGTGCTCGAACCCTGCAGCACCGCGTCGAGCACCTGGGGGTCCGCGTACGCGGCGAACGTCGAGGTGAGGACGAGGACGACCGCGTACCCGAAGGTGAAGGGCGTGCCGGTGGGGGTGGGGAGCAGCCAGGCCACACGGCCCCTGGCCGAGGCGCGGCGGGTGTTCGTCAGCGTCGTCACGCCTGCCGCACCGCCTCTCCCAGAACCTTTCGGTCGAAGCGTACGTATCGAACCTGCGCCTGGGGCAATCAGTTGCTGTGACGTGCACCACGACAGGCAACCCGCCCGCCGCGCACCGCGTCACGCGTCGTCCGGCAGCCCCGATCCGTCGACGGTGAGCGTGCGCAGGGTGCGGTCGAGGTAGCGGCGGAAGCGGTCGACCATGTCGATGCCGTCCGGGTCGAGGATCCACTGGATCTGCAGCCCGTCCATGACGGCGAGCAGTTCGCCCGCGCTCGCCTCGCAGTCCGTTCCGGCCTTCAACTCACCGCTCCTGACGGCCCGTTGGAGGATCTCCGCGGTGGTGGCGAGGGCGCGTTCGTAGCGCACCTTGAAGTACGAGTGGGCCGGGTGGCCGGGGTTGCCCGACTCCCCCACCAGGACGTTGAACATCCGCACAAGGCCGGGACGGCGGCTGTTGACCCCGGCGAGGTCGAGCAGGCGGGTGAAGAGTTCGCGCGCGCAGTCGAGTTCGTCGGCGAAGAGTCGCTCCACATCGTGCTGTTCGCTGCGTTCAAGAACTGAAAGCAACAGATCTTCCTTGCTGCGGAAGTGATGCAGCAGCCCACCTTGGGTAATTCCGACATCCTTCGCGATCCGGGCCAGCGACGAGGCATGGAACCCCCACTGCGCAAAGTGCTCGACGGCCGTGTCGAGGATCCTCGCGCGCCGTTCGTCCCCCACCGCATAGGTACCTCGACCTGCTGTTTTCTGGCTCTTCTGCCCTGGATTAGCCGCCATGGCGACCACTCTAATCGGCGCGCGGGACGCGGAAGTTGGCTGTGACCCAGGCCACATTTCCAATACCTACCACCCACTCGGTTTTCGCGTTTAACCTTTGGCCGCAGGTGCGGCAAGGAAGCCGCCCCCGTCCCCTGGAGAGCCGCCATGGCCGTCACGCACGACGCCCCGCTCGGCGCCGAGAAGCCCGAGTCCTCCGCTCCCTCGCACGCCTCCGAGAACGCCCCCGAGAACGCCCCGGCCAAGCTCGTCTTCGGTCTGGCCTTCGCCCAGCTCGGGGTCTATCTGGCCGTACTCACCCCGGTCATCGTCACGCTCGCCCTGCGCGTCGCGCAGATCGTCCCCGAGGCCGAGAAGGGCGCGGCCCTCGGCAAGGTGCTCTCCATCGGCGCCGTTCTCGCGATGATCGGCAACCCGCTCTTCGGCGCCCTGTCCGACCGCACCACCAGTCGTTTCGGGCGTCGCAGGCCCTGGCTGATCGGCGGCATGGTGGTGGGCTTCGGCGGCCTCCTCGTGGTCGCCACCGGCACCTCGGTGCTCACCCTCACACTCGGCTGGTCCCTGGCCCAGCTCGGCTGCAACGCCGCGCTCGCCGCCGTGACCTCCTGCATCCCGGATCTGATCCCCGACCACCAGCGGGCCAGGGTCTCCGGCGTCGTCGGCATGATGATCTCGGTGTCGATGGTGATCGGCTCGTTCCTCGCCCACGCCTTCAGCTCGTCACTCGCCCTGGCCTTCGTCGTGCCGGGCCTGATCGGCGTCATCGCCGTCTGCTATCTGGCGGCCGTGATGAAGGACCGCCCCGCCAGGGCCGGCGCCTTCGCGCCGTACGGCGTCAAGGAGTTCTTCGGCAGCTTCTGGGTCAACCCGGTCAAGCACCCCGACTTCGCCTGGAACTTCGCCAGCCGCTTCCTGGTCTTCACCGGCGCCGCCTGCGTGACCAGCTACCAGGTGTACTTCCTGACGGACCGGATCGGTATCGCCGCCGACGACGTGGCCTCGAAGATGTTCACCGGCACCCTCCTGATGGTCGCCGCCGTCATCGCCGGCTCCCTCCTGGGCGGCCAGCTCTCCGACCGCTCGGGCCGCCGCAAGCCGTTTGTGCTCGGTGCGGCCGCGGTCATGGCGCTCGGTCTGTTCCTGATCGCGATGGCGCAGTCCTTCACGGTGTTCCTGCTCGCCCTGGTCGTCTTCGGCTTCGGCGAGGGCCTCTACCTCGCGGTCGACCTGGCCCTCGCGGCGGCCGTCCTGCCCGACCCGGAGACCTCGGCCAAGGACATGGGCGTCCTCAACATCGCCAACGCCTTCCCGCAGTCCCTGGTCCCGATGGTCGCCCCGTTCCTGCTCGCCCTGGGCGGCGGCGGCAACTACGGCGCACTGTTCCTCTTCGGCGGTATCGCGGCGGCGCTCGGCGCGGTCCTGGTCCAGCTGATCCGCTCGGTCAAGTAGCCGGTCGAGCAGCCCATCAAGCAGCCGGCCGGGCAGCCGTCCCGGCAAGCGCATTCAGGAGTACGGCCATGAGCACCACCCCCGCGTACCAGAACCCCGAACTCCCCGTCGCCGAGCGCGTCGAGGATCTGCTGGCCCGGATGACCCTGGAGGAGAAGGCAGGTCAGCTGTTCCAGGACATGCTGACGATGAACCCCGACGGCTCGCCCGTCGAGGAGACCGACGGCGCCCTGCTGCCCTCCAGCACCAGCGAGCTGATCGAGCGCAAACAGCTCACGCACTTCAACCTGCTCGGCCAGTACGGCCCGCGTGAGATGGCCCTGTGGCACAACGCGGTCCAGGAGATGGCGGAGGGCACCCGTCTCGGCATCCCGGTCACGCTCTCCACCGACCCGCGCCACTCGTTCACCGACAACATCGGGGCGTCCTTCAACTCCGGTGCGTTCTCGGCCTGGCCGGAGCCGCTGGGTCTGGCGGCGATCGGCGACCCGGAGCTTGTGCACCGGTTCGCGGACACGGTCCGCCGCGAGTACCTGGCCGTCGGCTTCCGTCTCGCCCTGCACCCGCAGATCGACCTGGCCACCGAGCCGCGCTGGTCACGCCAGTCCGGCACCTTCGGCTCGGACGCCCGGCTCACGGCCGAGCTGGCCGCCGCGTACATCAGCGGACTTCAGGGCGACGAGCTCGGCCCCGAGTCCGTCGCCGCGATGGTCAAGCACTTCCCCGGCGGCGGCCCGCAGAAGGACGGCGAGGACCCGCACTTCCCGCACGGCAAGGAGCAGATCTACCCGGGTGGCCTGCGCGAACACCACCTCGAACCCTTCAGGGCGGCCGTCGCGGCCGGCTGCTCGCAGATGATGCCGTACTACGGCCAGCCGGTCGGCACCGACTGGGAAGAGGTCGGCTTCGGCTTCAACAAGGGTGTGATCACCGGCCTGTTGCGCGGGGAGCTCGGCTTCGACGGCATCGTCTGCACGGACTGGGGCCTGCTCAACGACCTGCCGATCTTCGGGGAGCCGCACGCGGCCCGCGCCTGGGGCTGTGAGCACCTCACGGTCGCCGAGCGCGCCGCGAAGTCACTGGCCGCGGGCGCCGACCAGTTCGGCGGCGAGCAGTGCCCCGAGGTGATCGTCGACCTGGTCCGCTCGGGCCTGGTCCCGGAGTCCCGGATCGACGACTCCGTACGCCGTCTGCTGCGCGAGAAGTTCGTCCTCGGCCTCTTCGACCGGCGCCGTGTCGACCCCGATCTCGCCGAAGAGACCGTCGGGGCGGCCGAGTTCACGGCGGCGGGCGCGGCGGCACAGCGGCGTTCGTTCACGGTCCTGACCAACACGGAGTCCCTGCTGCCGCTCTCCGGCCGGCCCCGGCTCTACGTCGAGAACGTGGACGTGGCGGTGGCCGCGGAGTACGGCGAGGTCGTCACGGAACCCGAGCGGGCCGACCTCGCGGTACTCCGGCTCCGTACCCCCTACGAGGACCGCCCCGGCGCGTTCGAGGCCTTCTTCCACTCCGGCTCCCTGGAGTTCCCCGAGCCGGAACTCAAGGAAATCCTCGGCCTGTTGGAGACCGTCCCGACGCTGGTCTGCATCAACCTGGAGCGCGCCGCGGTGCTCCCGGAGATCGCCGCGCGGGCGGCTGCGCTGGTGGCGGAGTACGGGGCGAGTGACGCCGCGCTGCTCGATGTGGCGTTCGGCCGGGCGGCGGGCGAGGGGCGGCTGCCCTTCGAGCTGCCGCGCTCCATGGCTGCGGTCAGGGCCTCGCGCCCCGACGTTCCCAACGACACCGAGGACCCGGTGTTCGCGCACGGCCACGGGCTGGCCGCGCAGGAGCCGCGGGGCGCCTGATCCGCCCCGCGAGGAGGAGGACCCGGCTCGTGGGGGGCCGGGCCTCCTCTTCCCCGGTCCCGGAAAAACCGCCCCCGAGTCCCGGGAAAGACCACTCCCGCCCCCGGTCCGCCCTTGATGCAGGATGGGGGCCATGCACGACCGCCACACCCCAGAGCACCCCGTCACCCTGGACCGCCGCACCGGCCCCCACGGCGAAGTGGTCCTCCGCAAGCACGGCGACCTGCTGCAGATCATCGCCAACGGCACGTTCCTGATGGACACTTCGGACGGCCGCTCGGAGCGGCTGCTCGTGGACGCCGCCCGCGACGCCCTGGACGACCGGCCCGCGCCGCACGTACTGATCGGCGGCCTCGGCGTCGGCTTCTCCCTGGCGCACGCCGCCGCCGACCCCCGATGGGGACGTATCACCGTCGTCGAACGCGAGGAGGCCATCATCGACTGGCACCGCGACGGCCCGCTGAAACCCCTCTCCGCCACGGCACTCGCCGACCCCCGCACCCGGATCCTGCACGCCGACCTGCTCGCCCACGTCCACGATCCGGCCGCGCGGACCTACGACGCGCTCTGCCTGGACATCGACAACGGCCCGGACTGGACCGTCACCGAGGGCAACGACAGCCTCTACTCACCGTCCGGTCTCGCCGCCTGCGCCGAGCGCCTCAACCCCGGTGGTGTGCTTGCCGTGTGGTCCGCGCAGCCCTCTGCCGGATTCGAGAAGGCTTTGCGCAATGCCGGTTTCGAGAGGGTACGTACAGAGGAAGTCCCCGTTGTCCGTGGCGTTCCTGACGTGGTGCATCTCGGCGTCAGGGCTGCGTAGCCGAGGTGCGGTCACTGCCCGTACTCTGCTGACCGAACACGCGGGATCTTTACTGCAGATCCACCGAAGGCATTCAAGGCGCATCTTCAGGGGCGGGGCCATGGAGCAGACACACACCTCCCACAACGGCACGGCGCCCACGCCGGGTGCCCAGCGCCGGGTTCTGGTGGTCGAGGACGATCCGACGATCGTCGACGCCATCGCGGCACGGCTGCGGGCCGAGGGCTTCCTGGTGCAGACCGCGGTCGACGGACCGGCCGCCGTGGACACCGCGGAGGCGTGGCAGCCGGATCTCATGATCCTCGACATCATGCTGCCCGGCTTCGACGGACTCGAGGTCTGCCGCCGGGTCCAGGCACAGCGGCCGGTACCGGTACTCATGCTGACCGCGCGTGACGACGAGACCGACATGCTCGTCGGTCTCGGCGTCGGCGCCGACGACTACATGACGAAGCCTTTCTCGATGCGGGAGTTGGCGGCCCGGGTGCACGTACTGCTGCGCCGGGTGGAGCGGGCGGCCCTGGCCGCCACGACTCCGCGCAGCGGCATCCTCAGGCTCGGCGAGCTGGAGATCGACCACGCGCAGCGGCGCGTGCGGGTACGGAGCGAGGACGTCCACCTCACACCGACCGAGTTCGATCTCCTCGTCTGCCTGGCGAACACCCCGCGGGCGGTGCTCTCACGCGAGCAGCTCCTCGCCGAGGTGTGGGACTGGGCGGACGCGTCGGGCACCAGGACGGTCGACAGCCACATCAAGGCGCTGCGCCGGAAGATCGGCGCGGAGCGGATCCGCACGGTGCACGGGGTGGGGTACGCCCTGGAGACCCCGACTCCGTGAGGGGGCCGGCATGAGCGGCGGCGGCCTGTGGGGTGTGCCGCCACGCAAACCGAAGGAGAACGCCCTGCCGCAGAAGGGCACGGGGGCGCAGGGCCCGCTCGGGCAGCGCCTCCAGGTGCTGCAGAAGCTGTACGACCTGCAGGACCTGCGCCCGTTCTCGATCAAGACGAAGCTCGGCGCACTGGTGGTCGTCTCGGTCTTCATCACCACGGGCCTGCTGATGATCGCCGTGCGCACCAGGACCGAGCTGCGCTTCATCACGGTCTTCTCGATCATCGCGACACTGCTGATCACGCAGTTCGTGGCGCACTCGCTGACCGCGCAGCTCGACGACATGAGCACCGTGGCCCGGTCCATCTCGCACGGCGACTACACCCGCAGGGTGAGCGGCGCCGACCGGCGTGACGAGCTGGGCGACCTGGCCACCACGATCAACCGCATGGCCGACGACCTGGAGGCGCAGGACCAGCACCGAAAGGAGCTGGTGGCGAATGTCTCGCATGAGTTGCGCACCCCCATCGCGGCGCTCAGAGCGGTCCTGGAGAACGTGGTGGACGGGGTGTCCGCCGCCGACCCGGAGACCATGCGCACGGCCCTGAAACAGACCGAGCGCCTCGGCCGCCTCGTCGAGACGCTGCTCGATCTGTCCCGCCTGGACAACGGCGTCGTCCCGCTGAAGGCCCGCCGCTTCGAGGTGTGGCCCTATCTCTCCGGCGTCCTCAAGGAAGCGCAGCTGTCGGGCGCGGCCGCGGCGCAGCGCCAGGGCATGCCGTCGGGCTCGGGACGGCATACGCGTACGGACGTCCATCTCCATCTCGACGTATCGCCGCCGGAGCTGACCGCGCACGCCGACGCGGAGCGCCTGCACCAGGTAGTGGCGAATCTCATCGACAACGCCGTGAAGCACTCGCCGCCGCACGGCCGGGTCACGGTCCGGGCCCGCCGCGGCGAGGGCCCCGAGTCCCTCGACCTGGAGGTCATGGACGAAGGTCCCGGCATCCCGGAGTCGGAGTGGCACCGCGTCTTCGAGCGCTTCAACCGCGGCTCGGCCTCCACTCCGCACGGTCCTGGCAGCGACGGCGGTACGGGTCTCGGCCTGGCCATCGCCCGCTGGGCGGTGGATCTGCACGGCGGCCGGATCGGGGTGGCCGAATCCACTCGTGGCTGCCGGATCCAAGTAACCCTTCCGGGCATCCCGTGACGTCTGGCGTTGACGTAGGGTTCGAAACGGAAGCACAAGATCTTCGACTCTTCGAATCCTCAAGCGGGGATGCCACGAGGATCTACGTGCTCTGAGCCAAGGGTGCGGGTCTCCGACGGGCCGCAGCCGCGGGGCGACCTGCCCGGCCACAGCGGAACCTCGCTTGTTTCCCGCCATTTCCGGCCCCGAAACACGAGATCCGATGTGACTTACGCGACCAAAGGCCCGCCCGGTCTGCACCTCTCGGCCCCGGAGGCGTAGCCTTTATTCCCGCTGTCCATCACCTTGTGAAGCGGAAGAGGGCGGTTACCGCCGTGTCGCCACAGTCCCCCAGTAACTCGAGCATCTCGACCGAGACCGACCAAGACGGCCAGGGGAAGAAGAACCCCGCCGCAGCCTTCGGTCCCAACGAGTGGCTCGTCGACGAGATCTACCAGCAGTACCTCCAGGACCCGAACTCGGTTGACCGAGCCTGGTGGGACTTCTTCGCCGACTACAAGCCGGGGGGCGCCGTAGCCGCTCCGGCCAAGCCGACGCAGGCTCCCGCCTCCTCCGGTACCGCGGCCGCGGGGGCCGCGGGCACCAGCACGCCGAGCGCTCCCGCAGGCTCCTCGACGCAGACCCCGGCCCAGGCCGCCCCCGCCGCCCCGGCGAAGCCCGCGGCGCAGGCCGCGCCGGCCGCCGCTGCTCCGGCCGCTCCGGCCCAGGCCCCCGCCCAGACGAAGCCCGCGGCCCAGGCCGCGCCCGCCGCGAAGCCGGCCGCCGCGGCGCCCGCGAAGAAGGCCGAGCCGGCCGCCGAGGCCCCCGCAGGACCCGAGCTGGTCACCCTGCGCGGCCCCGCCGCCGCCGTGGCGAAGAACATGAACGCCTCGATCGAGGTGCCCACGGCCACGTCCGTGCGCGCGGTCCCGGTGAAGCTGCTCTTCGACAACCGCATCGTCATCAACAACCACCTCAAGCGCGCCCGCGGCGGGAAGATCTCCTTCACGCACCTCATCGGGTACGCGATGGTGCAGGCCATCAAGGCCATGCCGTCGATGAACTACTCCTTCGCGGAGAAGGACGGCAAGCCGACCCTGGTCAAGCCGGAGCACATCAACTTCGGCCTCGCGATCGACCTGGTCAAGCCCAATGGCGACCGGCAGCTGGTTGTAGCGGGCATCAAGAAGGCCGAGACCCTGAACTTCTTCGAGTTCTGGCAGGCCTACGAGGACATCGTCCGCCGCGCGCGCAACGGCAAGCTCGGCATGGACGACTTCCAGGGCGTCACGGTCTCGCTGACCAACCCCGGCGGCCTCGGCACCGTCCACTCCGTGCCGCGTCTGATGCCCGGTCAGTCGGTCATCATGGGCGTCGGCTCCATGGACTACCCGGCGGAGTTCCAGGGCACCAGCCAGGACACCCTGAACAAGCTCGGCATCTCGAAGGTCATGACGCTCACGTCGACCTACGACCACCGGGTCATCCAGGGCGCCGCCTCCGGTGAGTTCCTGCGGATCGTGTCGAACCTGCTCCTCGGCGAGGACGAGTTCTACGACGAGATCTTCAAGGCCCTGCGGATTCCGTACGAGCCGGTCCGCTGGCTCAAGGACATCGACGCCTCGCACGACGACGACGTCACCAAGGCCGCCCGCGTCTTCGAGCTGATCCACTCCTACCGGGTCCGCGGCCATGTCATGGCCGACACCGACCCGCTGGAGTACCGCCAGCGCAAGCACCCCGACCTGGACATCACCGAGCACGGCCTCACCCTGTGGGACCTGGAGCGGGAGTTCGCGGTCGGCGGGTTCTCCGGCAAGTCGATGATGAAGCTGCGCGACATCCTCGGCGTCCTGCGCGACTCCTACTGCCGCACCACCGGCCTGGAGTTCATGCACATCCAGGACCCGAAGCAGCGCAAGTGGCTGCAGGACCGCATCGAGCGCTCGCACGCCAAGCCGGAGCGCGAGGAGCAGCTGCGCATCCTGCGCCGGCTGAACGCCGCGGAGGCCTTCGAGACCTTCCTGCAGACCAAGTACGTCGGCCAGAAGCGGTTCTCCCTGGAGGGCGGCGAGTCCGTCATCCCGCTGCTCGACGCGGTCATCGACTCGGCCGCCGAGTCGCGCCTGGACGAGGTCGTCATCGGCATGGCCCACCGCGGCCGCCTGAACGTCCTCGCCAACATCGTCGGCAAGTCGTACGCCCAGATCTTCCGGGAGTTCGAGGGCAACCTCGACCCGAAGTCGATGCACGGCTCCGGCGACGTGAAGTACCACCTGGGCGCCAACGGCACCTTCACGGGCCTGGACGGCGAGCAGATCAAGGTGAGCCTGGTCGCGAACCCGTCCCACCTCGAAGCCGTCGACCCGATCCTGGAAGGCGTCTCCCGCGCCAAGCAGGACATCATCGGCAAGGGCGGCACGGACTTCACGGTCCTGCCGATCGCGCTGCACGGCGACGCGGCCTTCGCGGGCCAGGGCGTCGTGGCCGAGACCCTCAACATGTCGCAGCTGCGCGGCTACCGCACCGGCGGCACGGTCCACGTCGTCATCAACAACCAGGTCGGCTTCACGGCCGCCCCGGAGTCCTCGCGCTCGTCGATGTACTCCACCGACGTGGCCCGCATGATCGAGGCCCCGATCTTCCATGTGAACGGCGACGACCCGGAGGCCGTGGTCCGCGTGGCCCGCCTGGCCTTCGAGTTCCGGCAGGCGTTCAACAAGGACGTGGTCATCGACCTCATCTGCTACCGCCGCCGCGGCCACAACGAGTCGGACAACCCGGCGTTCACACAGCCGCTGATGTACGACCTGATCGACAAGAAGCGCTCGGTGCGCAAGCTCTACACCGAGTCCCTCATCGGCCGTGGCGACATCACGCTCGAAGAGGCCGAGCAGGCCCTGCAGGACTACCAGGGCCAGCTGGAGAAGGTCTTCACGGAGGTCCGCGAGGCCACCTCGCAGTCCGCGCCCGGCCATGTCCCGGACGCCGAGGCCGAGTTCCCGGTGGCGGTCAAGACGGCCGTCTCCCAGGAGGTCGTCAAGCGGATCGCCGAGTCCCAGGTCAACATCCCCGACCGGGTCACCGTGCACCCGCGGCTGCTGCCCCAGCTGCAGCGCCGCGCGGCCATGGTCGAGGACGGCACGATCGACTGGGGCATGGGCGAGACCCTCGCCATCGGCTCGCTCCTCCTCGAGGGCACCCCGGTGCGCCTCGCGGGCCAGGACTCGCGCCGCGGCACCTTCGGCCAGCGCCACGCGGTCCTCATCGACCGTGAGACGGGCGACGACTTCACGCCGCTCCTGTACCTCTCGGACGACCAGGCGCGTTACAACGTCTACGACTCGCTGCTCTCCGAGTACGCGGCGATGGGCTTCGAGTACGGCTACTCGCTCGCCCGTCCCGAGGCGCTCGTGATGTGGGAGGCGCAGTTCGGCGACTTCGTCAACGGCGCGCAGACGGTGGTGGACGAGTTCATCTCGTCCGCCGAGCAGAAGTGGGGCCAGCACTCCGGCGTCACCCTGCTCCTTCCGCACGGCTACGAGGGCCAGGGCCCGGACCACTCGTCCGCGCGCCCCGAGCGGTTCCTGCAGCTCTGCGCCCAGAACAACATGACGGTCGCCATGCCGACGCTGCCGTCGAACTACTTCCACCTCCTGCGGTGGCAGGTGCACAACCCGCACCACAAGCCGCTGATCGTCTTCACCCCGAAGTCGATGCTGCGCCTGAAGGCCGCGGCCTCCAAGGCGGAGGAGTTCACGACGGGCGGCTTCCGTCCCGTCATCGGCGACGCCACGGTCGACCCGGCCGCCGTCCGCAAGGTCGTCTTCTGCGCGGGCAAGGTCTACTACGACCTGGAGGCCGAGCGGCAGAAGCGCGGTGCGAACGACACGGCGATCCTGCGCCTGGAGCGGCTGTACCCGCTGCCGGGTCAGGAGATCCAGGAGGAGCTCGCCAAGTTCCCGAACGCCGAGAAGTACCTGTGGGCGCAGGAAGAGCCGGCGAACCAGGGCGCGTGGCCGTTCATCGCGCTCAACCTGATCGACCACCTGGACCTGGCGGTCGGCGCCGACGTCCCGCACGACGAGCGCCTGCGCCGTATCTCGCGCCCGCACGGCTCCTCGCCGGCGGTGGGTTCCGCGAAGCGGCACCAGGCGGAGCAGGAGCAGTTGATCGCCGAGGTCTTCGACGCGTGACGCTGCGCTGAGCTCGGCTCAGTTCTTCGGTGGGCCCGTGCCCCCCTTCCCAGGGGGTGCGGGCCCACTGTCATGCGCACCTGGCGTGCGGCGCGTGGGGCGTGGGGGTCGCACCTGGCGTGCGGCGCGTGGGGTGTGCGGGTCGCACCCGGCGTGCGGCGCGTGGGGCGTGGGGGTCGCACCCGGCGCGCGGCGCGTGGGGCGTGGGGGTCGCACCCGGCGCGCGGCGCGTGGGGCGTGGGGGTCGCACCCGGCGTGCGGCGCGTGGGGTGTGCGGGTCGCACCCGGCGTGCGGCGCGTGGGGGTGCACCCGGCGTGCGGCCCGTGTGAATCGCACCCGGCGTGCGGCCTCCGCAATCGCCCTGCGGGCTCGTCCTCAAACGCCGGACGGGCTGCTGGGGGAACCGCCCCTCGGAGCACGGCCCGCAGCTCCGGCTCCGGGGCGGGCTGACGAGGCGGCCCCGCATATCCTGGAGCCATGTACTTCACGGACCGTGGCATCGAAGAGCTGGAGAAGCGGCGGGGCGAGGAGGAGGTCACCTTTGAGTGGCTTGCCGAGCAGCTGCGGACGTTCGTCGATCTGAACCCCGACTTCGAGGTGCCGGTCGAGCGCCTCGCCACCTGGCTGGCCCGCCTGGACGACGAGGACGAGGACTAGTCGCTCGCCGGGAACCGGGCACGGGCCAGGCCCGCCGCCCCGTACGCGAGCAGCAGCGCCCCCGCGGCGATCCAGCCCGCACTGCGCCGCCGCAGCCCCCACACCGTGACCGGCAGACCCGCGGTCAGCTGCGCCACGGCCAGTGTGCGCGGGCCCAACCGGCCGCTGTCGGCGTCGAGTTCGGCACGTACGACCTCGCGCCAGCCCGCCCACTCGACCTCCTCGACCGCGGGCAGCGCTTGCGCGGCGGCGCGCAGCCGGTCCGCGCCGGCGCCGGGGGCCAGGCCCGCGGGCACGGTGAGTCCGGCGCGGGTGAGGACCGCGACCAGTCCGAGCAGCCGGGCCCTGGCGTCGGCACCCGAGTCGGGCCGGGTCAGTGATTCGAGGGACTGCATGTCGAGGACCGGGTCGAGACCGAGGCGGGCGGCGAAGGTGCGCATCGCCTCGTCCTCGCCGACGGGCGTGCCGTTGGCCAGCCATTCGTAGCCGACACCGCGCCGGAATCCGGACGCCAGGGTGCAGCCGCCGCGGTCCGCGTCCCACCACAGGGCGAGCACCGGCCAGGGTGCGCCGACGGCGAGGGCGGTGGCCCAGCCGGACAGCACCCGGTCGACGGGCTCTTCGCCGTGCAGCCAGAGCGCGCCCTCCGGCACGAGGACGCTCCATTCGGGGCCCGCGGCGGCGAGCAGCAGCCGTTCGCGCAGCAGCTGGGCGGCGGGGCCGACGGCCGCGGGTTCGGCACGGCAGAACAGCAGCCCGCCGGTGGCTGCGGGGACGGGGTCGGGCGGTGTCAGCACAGCACCACGCTAGGTCAATTCGCCCATATCGGCTCATGCGTATCGCGCACATCGGGCGTACCGGGTCACCGCCCGGCCCTGACGTCACCGCCCGGCCTTGACTTGGGGCATCCGCGATATATCGTGTATTGAATGAAGACGCGATATGGCGCGTCAAGACCGGCCGGAGGAGGTCAGCACCATGGCAGAGTCGGCAGAGTCCACGTGGGAAATCGCTGAGCCGCAGAAGCTCGCCTTCGACGAACCGGTGACCGCGCTCCATGTGCGCGTCGTCAACGGCACGGTCAATGTGATGGGCACCGACGAGGACGCCGCCCGCCTCGAAGTGACCCAGCTCGACGGCCCGCCGCTGATCGTGACCCAGGAGGGCGGCACCCTCACCGTCGCCTACGACGACCTGCCCTGGAAGGGCTTCCTCAAGTGGCTCGACCGCAAGGGCTGGCGGCGCCACGCGGTGGTCTCCCTCGCCGTGCCGTCGGGCACCGCGGTCGAGGTGGGCACGGTCGGCGCGGGCGCCATGGTCTCGGGCATCGACGGCCGGACCACGGTCAAGGGCGTGGCCGGCGACACCACCCTCGTCGGGCTCTCCGGCAGCGTCCGCGCCGAGACGGTCAGCGGCAATGTCGAGGCCCAGGCGGTCACCGGCGAGCTGCGCTTCCACTCGGTCTCCGGCGACCTGACCGTGGTCGAGGCGACCGGCCCCTCGGTCAAGGCGGACTCCGTCAGCGGGGACATGATCGTCGACCTCGGCCCCTCCGGCCGGTCCACCGACGTCAAGCTCACCAGCGTCTCCGGCGAGATCGCGATCCGGCTCCCGCACCCGGCGGACGCGGTGGTGGAGGCCGACACCACGAGCGGTACGGTCTCCAACGCGTTCGAGGATCTGCGGGTCGGCGGCGAGTGGGGCGCGAAGCGCATCACGGGCAAGCTCGGCGCGGGCACCGGCGTCCTCAAGGCGACCACCGTCTCGGGCTCCATCGCTCTGCTGCGCCGCCCGCAGGAGGAGCGTTACGAGCCGGACGGCCCTCCCGGCAACCCCTCCGACAATCCGCCGGCGGACACCCCGCCCGCCGGCGACGGCACGACCGGGAAGGTGCTCTGACATGCCCCCCGTCTTCGCCCACGGGCGCCTGCGCCTCTACCTCCTCAAGCTCCTCGACGAAGCCCCCCGGCACGGGTACGAAGTGATCCGGCTTCTCGAAGAGCGCTTCCAGGGCCTGTACGCACCCTCGGCGGGCACCGTCTACCCGCGCCTCGCCAAGCTGGAGGCCGAGGGCCTGGTCACCCACGCCACCGAGGGCGGCCGCAAGGTCTACTCGATCACCGACGCGGGCCGTGCCGAACTGGCCGACCGCAGCGGCGAGCTGGCCGACCTCGAGCTGGAGATCCGCGAGTCCGTCGCCGAGCTGGCCGCCGAGATCCGTGACGACGTGCGTGGCGCGGCGGGAGATCTGCGGCGGGAGATGCGGGCGGCGGCCGGCGAGGCCCGGCGCAAGCCGTCGTCGTCGGCGACGGGCGACTGGGAGAGCGGCTTCGGCGACAAGGAGGCCTGGCGGGTCGCGAAGGAGGAACTGCGCCGCGCGAAGCAGGAGTGGAAGGAGCAGGCCCGCCGCGCCAAGGACGAGTCACGCCGGGCCCGCGACGAGGCACAGCGCGCCCGCCGCCAGGCCAAGGAGGCGCAGGAGGAGGCCCGCGAGGAGGTGCAGCGCATCGCCAAACGCGTACAGGAGCAGGTGCAGGACCACTTCACGCGCGGCGACTGGCCCACGGGGCTGCGGGAGGGCCTCGCGGAGATCTCCAAG
This sequence comes from Streptomyces monticola, assembly GCF_042665355.1. Classification (NCBI taxonomy): domain Bacteria; kingdom Bacillati; phylum Actinomycetota; class Actinomycetes; order Kitasatosporales; family Streptomycetaceae; genus Streptomyces; species Streptomyces monticola. The sequence continues at coordinate 117,188 of NZ_JBHTCF010000004.1, forward strand.
GAGTTCGCCCGGTTCGGCAAGGGCGGCGCCACCGGCGCGGCCCCGAAGGGCGCGGGCACGGACGCGCAGACGTCCAACGCCGCCCCGGCGGACACCGGGACGGCGGACACCGGGACACCGGCCGAGCCGCCGACCGAGCCGGAGTGGGCCAAGGAGGACTCCACCGGCGACCCGGCCCGCGACCTGGAGCGCCTTCTGGACCGCTTCCGCGACGACATCCGCGACGCGGCCCGCGACCACGGCGTGACGGAGTCCCAACTCCGCGATGCCCGCCGCCACTTGTCCACCGCCGCGGCCCACATCGGCGCGGCCCTGCGAGGCGGCGGAAAGGGCTGAACCACGGGGTCAGGTGAACCGAAGGGGCCCGGGGAGACTCACCCGGCCCCGACCACCCGCGTCACCGCGTCGTAGGAAGCACCGTGCGCCGCCAGCACATCCCGTACGACCCCGGGCCTGGCGGCAAGCGCGAGCAGCAGGTGTTCGTCGCCGATGCACTTCTCCTTGCGGGCGAGCGCGATCCGCAGGGACTGTTCGAGGACGCCCTTGGCCCCGGGCGTGAACGGGCGGTGCCCCGTGAGCCGGCGCCGTCGCTTGCCGTCCCGCGCCAACGCCCCTTCCCCGTGCGCCTCTTCGATCCGCGAGACGATCGCCCCGACATCGATCCCGAGGCCGGCCAGGGCCTCCTCGTCGGCCGGTGACACTCCCCCGCGCCGCCGCGCCTCGGCCAGAGCGATGGCCACCGCCTCGCGCCGCTCGGCGACACCGAGGGCGCTGAAGACGAACGCCGCCTTCGTGCCCTCGGCGTCGAGGAGGGCGAGCAGCAGATGCTCTTCGGTGACGGTCACGGCGTCGGCCCGCTCGCAGTGCCCGACCGCCCCCTTGACCGCAGCCCTGGCCCCTTGCGTGAACCGCTCGAACATCACTGCCTCCCGTACTTCTTGTGCACGGCCTGTCTGCTCACTCCGAGCGCGGCGGCGATCTCCTGCCACGACCAGCCCTGATTGCGGGCGCTGCGCACCTGGACGGCTTCGAGCTGTTCGAGCAGCCGCCGCAGTGCGGCGACCGCCCGCAGCCCTACGCGTGGATCGCGATCTCCGGCTCGCTCCGCGAGATCCGTTGCCTCGGTCATGACGTCAACTTACGTTGACATTCGACCGATGTCAACCTTCGTTGACAGGCAGGGCGGACCGGGCGGACGGGATGGCCTGGACAGACAGGACGGCCAGGACGGACAGGCCAGACAGGGGGGCGGCGACAGCTGTCACACCGTGAGCACGATCTTCCCGAACTGCCCGCCCGCAGCCATCCGTTCGAAGCCCTCCCGGGCCCGGTCGAGCGGAAGGACCTCGTCGATGACGGGACGTACGCCGGCGGTGGCGCAGAAGGACAGCAGATCCTCCAGCTCGTCCTTGGTGCCCATGGTCGAGCCGACGATCTTGAGCTCCAGGAAGAAGACCCGGGTCAGCTCGGCGTGCGAGGGCCGGTCGCCGCTGGTCGCGCCGGAGATCACCACGGTGCCGCCGGGCTTGAGGGACTTGATGGAGTGCGACCAGGTGGCCGCGCCGACCGTCTCGATCACCGCGTCCACCCGCTGCGGCAGCCGGGCGCCGGACTCCAGGGCCTCCACCGCGCCCAGTTCGAGCGCCCGCTTGCGCTTGGCCTCGTCGCGGCTGGTGGCGAAGACCCGCAGGCCTGCCGCCTTGCCGAGGACGATCGCGGCCGTGGCGACACCGCCGCCCGCGCCCTGCACAAGCACCGAATCACCGGGCCGTACACCGGCGTTGGTGAAGAGCATGCGGTACGCGGTCAGCCAGGCGGTCGGCAGACAGGCCGCCTCCTCGAAGCTCAGCTCCTTGGGCTTGGGCAGCAGATTCGCCGTGGGCACGCTCACCTGCTCGGCGAACGTGCCCTGGTACTTCTCCGTCAGGATGGAGCGGGGCTCACCGGGGCCGAAGCCGATACCGGACTGCCCGATGACGGAGTGCAGGACGACCTCGTTGCCGTCGGCGTCGACACCGGCGGCGTCACAGCCGAGAATCATGGGGAGTTTGTCCTCGCCGAGGCCGACTCCCCTCAGGGACCACAGGTCGTGATGGTTCAGGGAGGCGGCCCTGACGTTGACGGTCGTCCAGCCGGGGCGTTCCTCGGGGGCCGGACGCTCCCCCAACTCAAGGCCGTTGAGCGGCTGGTCACGGTCGATGCGGGCGGCGTAGGCAGCGAACATGACGCCGACGATATTGCGGTGCGGGGTGCCACGGAACCATGCCCATGTGTGACACCCCGCACCCACCCGTCCCTTCTGGCCACGTCAGAGCCACATCAGAGCCACGTCAGCGCGCCCTCGGTGCCTGCCGTGACCCGGCCGAGCCGCGGTCAGTCCCGCCGGTACTGCGCCGGCGAGCCCTTCGTCGCCTCGTCCTCGTACGAGCCGGCCTTGCCCCGGTCCACATGGAACGACGTCAGCGTGGAGACGGCCGAGGCCGGATCGCGCCGGTCCCCGATCACCCGCATATGGGCCGAGAACCGCTCGGGCGTGACCTCGTACACGTCATAGCCGTAGCGGTTGCCCTCGAAGTACTTGAGGTGCGGGTTGGCCTTGCCCATGAGCGGCCCGTTGGTCTGGTTCCAGTCCGCCGAGTACGCCCCCGACGTCACCGAGTGCGCCGTGAACTCCGTACCGACGAGCGGGGACGACGGGTCGTCGAAGTCCACACGGATGTCGTCCACGAAGGCCGAGTGCCAGTCACCGGTGATCACCACCAGGTCTTCGAGGCCCGAGCCGTGCACATGACCGAGGACCTCCTTGCGCTCCGCGAGGAAGCCGTCCCACTGGTCGGTGAACATATACGGGCCGCCGGGCTTGCCGCGCAGCTGGCTCAGCATGATCGAGTTGGCCCAGACGTGCCAGGCGTCGGGCGCGTTGTCGACGCCCTTCTTCAGCCAGGACTTCTGCCCCGCGCCCAGGATCGTGCCGTCCGGCAGATTCTGCGCCGAGCGGTACGAACGCAGATCGAGGACGGTCAGTTCCAGCAGATCGCCCCACTTGCGCACCCGGTGGATCTCCGGGTCGGGCAGCGCCGAGCCGCCGAAGCTGTCGCGGTGCGGCATGTGCTCGAACCACGCCTGGTACGCGGCCGCGCGCCGTTTCATGAACGGCGCCCCGCCGCCCGTACCGCTGTAGTCGTTGACCACCTCGTGGTCGTCCCAGGTCAGGAACCACGGATGGGCCGCGTGTGCCTCGCGCAGGGAGGCGTCGCCCTTGTAGAGGGCATGGCGCTTGCGGTAGTCGGCGAGGGTGAGGATCTCCGGGCCGTCGTGGTCGCGGACATGCTCCTCGGGTACGCCGCCGACCTGGCCGTGCTCGTAGATGTAGTCGCCGAGGTGCACCACGAAGTCCACGTTCTCGCGGGCGATGCCACGGTGCGCGGCGTAGTAACCGTCGTGGAACGCCTGGCAGTTGGCGGCCGCGAAGCGGACCGTGCCGACGCTGCCGACGGGCGCCGTCCGGGTCCGCCCGACGCGGCTCGCCTTGCCCAGGGCCTTGAAGGCGTACCAGTAGTGCCTGCCCGCGCGCAGACCGCTCACCGGGACGTGCACGCTGTGCCCGAGCGTGGCCGACGCCGGCGCCTTGCCCCGTGCGACGACCCGGCTGAGCGCGGCGTCCTCGGCCACCACCCACTCGACCTCGACCACCTCGGGCAACGGCTGCTCGGCGGCGAGCGGCTCGGGCGCGAGTCTGGTCCAGAGCACGACACTTGAGGGCTGCGGATCACCGGAGGCCACCCCGAGCGTGAAGGGCGCCGCGTCGTACCGGGCACCGAGCGCCTCGGCGGCCTCACGGGCCTGCGCCGGGGTCAGGCCGACGGTCAGCGGCCAGACGGCGCCGAGCGCTCCGGCGGCGCCCGCGGCCTTCAGCAGATCACGGCGGTTGAGGGTCACGAGGCGCTCCCGGCGGTCAGAGTGAGGGAAAGGGCATCCGCGTAGCCGTCGTTGGAGGTGCCGCCCCCGGTGCGGGTGAAGACGAGCAGCACCCGCGCACTGCGCGCACCGGGCGGCACGGCGGCCGAGGCTTTCCGCTCCACCATTCCGGTACGGCCGCCACGCTCGGCGGCGGCCACGGGCCCGAGGACGCTCAGCGCGACCGGGGTGCCCTTGGCGTCCCTGAACTCCACGGACAGCCGGACGCCGTCCTCCTGCGCCGCGTAGCCGCCGAGCCAGCCGGCCACGGTGTAGCGCACCTTGCCCGCGTCCACGGCGGCCCGCCCGGTCGCCCCGTCCGCGGGCAGGGATATGTCCTGCAGCAGTGCCGTACGCGGGGAGTTGCCGCCCGAGAAGAACCGGCTGCCGCGCTGCCCGGGACCGGGGTCCGAAGGCGTCGGATAGCCACCGCCCAGGCTGTAGGGGATCAGCGCCGGGGCGCCCTGCGCGACCCTCCAGCCGGTGACCGAGTCGACGGGGTCCGCGCTGCCGCCGGGCCCTGACTCGGCATCGCCGTTGACGACGAGATTCACGCACGCCTCCTGTGGTGAGGTGAGTTGGCGCCGGAATCACACCAGCCGCACATGAACCACCGGAAGACCTGCAGCGAACCTTTTCTCTCCAACCTGTCCAGACAAGTGCCGCCCCAGGCCCATGCCTGCCCTTGGCGGCGGAACAACGGAAGGGCCCCGCCAACAGGCGGGGCCCTTCCGGGTGTTCACACGGCTCGGCAATCCTGCCGGCGCCGGGTCAGCGGCGCGCGACACCCTCCGCACGGGCCGCGGCGGCGACCGCAGCGGTGACGGCGGGGGCCACCCGCTCGTCGAACGGGGACGGGATCACGTACTCCGCGGACAGGTCGTCACCGACGACGGCCGCGAGCGCGTCGGCTGCGGCGATCTTCATGCCCTCGGTGATCTGCGAGGCCCGCACCTGCAGCGCACCGGCGAAGATGCCGGGGAACGCGAGCACGTTGTTGATCTGGTTCGGGTAGTCCGAGCGTCCGGTCGCCACGACGGCCGCGTACTTGTGCGCGATGTCGGGGTGGACCTCGGGGTTCGGGTTGGCCATGGCGAACACGAAGGCGTTCTCGGCCATGGAGGCGACGGCGGGCTCCGGGACCGTACCGCCGGAGACGCCGATGAAGACATCCGCACCCGCGAGCGCACTCTCGAGGGAGCCGGAGAGGCCGCCCTTGTTGGTGAGCTCGGCGAGTTCGCGCTTGACCGGCGTGAGGTCGTCACGGTCGCTGCTCACGATGCCCTTGCGGTCCGCGACCGCCACATCGCCGATGCCCGCTTCGAGCAGGAACTTGGCGATGGCGACACCGGCCGCGCCCGCGCCGGAGATGACGGCGCGCAGGTCGCCGAGGCTCCGGTCGGTGAGCTTCGCGGCGTTGCGCAGCGCGGCGAGCGTGACGACCGCCGTGCCGTGCTGGTCGTCGTGGAAGACCGGGATGTCCAGGGCTTCCTTGAGCCGGTCCTCGATCTCGAAGCAGCGGGGCGCCGAGATGTCTTCGAGGTTGACGCCGCCGAAGGACGGGGCGAGCCGGACCACGGTCTCGACGATCTCGTCCACGCTGGTGGTCTGGAGCGCGATCGGCACCGCGTCCACGCCGCCGAACTGCTTGAACAGAATGGCCTTGCCCTCCATCACGGGGAGCGAGGCCTCCGGGCCGATGTCGCCGAGTCCGAGCACCGCGGTGCCGTCGGTGACGACCGCGACCACATTGGACTTCCATGTGTAGTCGTGGACGAGCTCGGGCTGCTCGGCGATCGCGCTGCACACCTTGGCGACGCCCGGCGTGTACGCGAGGGACAGGTCGTCCTTGTCGCGGACCGGCACGGTGGCCTGCACGGCCATCTTGCCGCCACGGTGCAGCGCGAAGGCCGGATCGAAGGGCTCTTCCGTGCCCTCGGTACCGGCGTCGCTGCGAGGATTGACGATCTCCGCTGCCACTTTTGTCTGACCCCTTAAGTCTTATTCGTTGAGGGTGACCACTCCTGGTTTAGGGGTGGGCGGGCACCGCGTCCGTGTCTCGCGTCGGCGGTTGGCCCGCCTCCGCAAGGGGAGGTACGCACGCGCGGGCGCGCCGCACACGCGCCCTGAGCCCCGGATGAGGGGTGTAACAGACCTTTTTACCTGAAGACCGTAGGCGCGGGCGAGCGGCATTGGTCACTGCCCGACCATCAGCCCTGGACGCACAGCATCGGCTGAGCCGCGCTCAAGGCCCACCCGAAGCCTCGGAAGCGACGCTCAACCCTAGCCCCAAATGCCCGACTTGCCCCAAAAAGTGGCTCCAGGCTGTCCACATGGCGAGATAGGTCGCTCTTGATGTGGTTAGCGATGGTTCACCGGATTCGGGCGTCCGCCCCGCCATCACTGGGCTGTGCGTCCCGGGGTTCTCCCGTTATCCGATTTTGACATGGCTGGACCCCTGAAGCCGCCCGTCCGAATGGCAAGATGCCGTCATCACACGAGGTCGCGACACCCAAAGGTGCGTGCCCGAGCCCTCCTGTCAGCACGATGACTCCCTCACCCGCCGGAGGAACCCACCATGACCGCAAGCACCACCTGTCGTACGGCCGCAGGCAAGTCCCGGATAGTCGCGGTCGGCGCCATCGCGGTCGCGGGCGCCCTGCTGCTCACCGGCTGCGGCGACCAGACCAAGGACAGCGACGGCGGCGGCACCGCCAAGAACGCCCCGCTCGCCGACAAGCTGCCGAAGGACATCAAGGACGACGGCGTCATCAAGGTCGGCTCCGACATCGCCTACCCGCCGGTGGAGTACAAGGACAAGTCGGGCAAGGTCGTCGGCATCGACCTCGATGTGGCCGAGGCCCTCGGCAAGCAGCTCGGCGTGGAGTTCAAGTTCGAGAACGGCACCTTCGACACCCTCCTCGGCGGTCTGCGCTCCAAGCGCTACAACGTCGCGATGTCGGCCATGACGGACACCAAGGACCGCCAGAACGGCATCGACCCCGAGAAGGGCACGAAGGTCGGCGAGGGCGTCGACTTCGTGGACTACTTCACCGCGGGCGTCTCGATCTACACCAAGAAGGGCGAGACCCAGGGCATCAAGACCTGGTCCGACCTGTGCGGCAAGAAGGTCGTCGTGCAGCGCGGCACCGTCTCGCACGACCTGGCCAAGGCCGAGGCGAAGAAGTGCGAGAAGGACGGCAAGGGCAAGCTGTCCATCGAGGCCTTCGACAACGACCAGCAGGCCCAGACCCGGCTTCGCTCCGGCGGCGCCGACGCCGGCTCGTCGGACTTCCCGGTCGCCGCGTTCGCCGTGAAGACCTCCGGCGGCGGCAAGGACTTCGAGCTGGTCGGCGAGCAGGTCGAGGCCGCTCCGTACGGCATCGCCGTGCCCAAGTCCAACCCCGAGCTGCGCGACGCCCTGAAGGCCGCGCTCGACGCCATCATCAAGAACGGCGAGTACGACAAGATCATCTCGAAGTGGGGCGTCGAGGACGGCGCTGTCACCAAGGCCCAGGTCAACGGCGGCAAGTGACCATTTCCCGGTCACTGTTGAAAGGCACTACCCGTGACTGTTGACATAGACAAGAAGGGCCCGGAGGACACCCCGCCGGCCGGGCCCGAGGCCATCAAGGCCGTACCGGTCCGGCACTACGGACGGTATCTCTCCGCACTCGTCGCCATCGCCGCGCTCGCCGCGATCGTCTACGCGTTCGCGCTCGGCGACATCAACTGGGGCGCGATCCCGGACTACTTCTTCGACTCCCGCATCGTCAGCGGCGTCAAGGAAACCCTCCTGCTCACCGTGCTCTCGATGCTGATCGGTGTGGTCGGCGGCATCCTGCTCGCGGTGATGCGGCTCTCGAAGAACCCGGTGACCTCCTCGATCGCCTGGTTCTACATCTGGTTCTTCCGCGGCACCCCGGTCCTGGTCCAGCTGTTCGTCTGGTTCAACCTGGGCTTCGTCTTCGAGTACATCAACCTCGGCCCGTTCTACAAGGACGAGTGGTCCGACTTCATGACGCCGTTCCTGACGGCGCTGCTCGGACTCGGCCTCAACGAGGCGGCGTACATGGCGGAGATCTGCCGCGCCGGTCTGCTCGCGGTCGACGAGGGCCAGACCGAGGCGGCGCACGCGCTCGGCATGAGCCACAGCAAGACGCTGCGGCGCGTGGTGCTCCCGCAGGCGATGCGCGTCATCGTGCCGCCGACGGGCAACGAAGTCATCAACATGCTGAAGACGACGTCGCTCGTCGCCGCCGTGCAGTACTACGAGCTCCTTCGCAACGCCCAGGACATCGGCCAGAGTTCGGGCGCCACGGTCGAGGTGCTCTTCCTCGCCGCCGCCTGGTACCTGATCATGACGTCGATCCTCAGCGTCGGACAGTTCTACCTGGAGCGGTACTACGCACGCGGCTCGTCCCGGCAGCTGCCCGCCACGCCCTGGCAGAAGGTCAAGGCCAACATGCTGTCCCTGAGCGGCCCGAGGGGTGTCCGATGAACGCCATGGTCAAGGCCGAGAACGTGCACAAGTCGTTCGGCCACGTCGAGGTCCTCAAGGGCATCGACCTCGAAGTCGCCCCGCGCGAGGTCTTCTGCCTGATCGGCCCGTCCGGCTCCGGCAAGTCGACCTTCCTGCGCTGCATCAACCACCTGGAGAAGATCAACGCCGGCCGGCTCTACGTCGACGGCGACCTGGTCGGCTACCGGCAGAAGGGCGACAAGCTCTACGAGCTCAAGGACAGCGAAGTCGCCCTGAAGCGCCGGGACATCGGCATGGTCTTCCAGCGCTTCAACCTGTTCCCGCACATGACGGCCCTGGAGAACGTCATGGAGGCGCCGGTCCAGGTCAAGGGCGAGTCGAAGGCGACGGCACGCGCGCGTGCCGAGCAGCTGCTCGACCGCGTGGGTCTGGCCGACAAGGCCGGGAACTACCCCTCGCAGCTCTCCGGCGGCCAGCAGCAGCGCGTGGCCATCGCCCGCGCGCTGGCCATGGAGCCGAAGCTGATGCTCTTCGACGAGCCGACGTCGGCGCTCGACCCGGAGCTGGTGGGTGACGTCCTGGACGTGATGCGCGGTCTCGCCGAGGACGGCATGACGATGATCGTCGTCACGCACGAGATGGGCTTCGCGCGGGAGGTCGGCGACAACCTCGTCTTCATGGACGAAGGCGTCGTCGTCGAATCCGGCCACCCCCGGGACGTCCTGACCGATCCGCAGCACGAACGTACGAAGTCGTTCCTGTCGAAGGTCCTCTGAGAGCACGGGAGTTCACGGCATGAGTGGGGCGGTACGGACGCGTTCCGTACCGCCCCACCGGCCGTCCGTGTCCGGGTCACTTCAGGCCGAGCACCAGACCGTCCGAAGGCGAGGCCCACACCGTGCGCGCCTCGGAGAAGCCCTTTTCGCGCAGCACGCGCGCGTGCCACTCGGCGGGCGGGGTGTCGCCGTCCGCGTGCTCGCCGTAGATCGCGAAGCGCCTGGCGGTCGGCTCCGCGAGGACGGGATCCTTGGCGGCGAGCTGCCACCAGTCGGCCCAGTCCAGGGCGCCGGCGGCCTTGGCCCGGTCCTGGCGTGCGTGCCGCTGGGCGCGGTCGGCGGCGTTGATGCGCGGGGTCGCCGGGTCCGGCATATGGTCGGCGTTCATGAACACGCCGCCGTCACGCACCACTTGGGCGATCTGTCCGTAGAGCACCGAAAGCGGCTCGCTGTGCAGCCAGTGCAGCGCGGTGGCGGTGAGGACGGCGTCGTAGGAGTCGTACGGCAGCTTCGCCGTCCACTCGGGGTCCTTGAGATCGGCGGTGACGAAGGTGACGCGGTCGTCACCGGCGAAGGTGCCCTCGGCGATGGCGAGCAGCGCCGGGTCGAGGTCGACACCCGTACTGACCGCGTCCGGGAACCTCTTGAGGAGGCGGTCCGTAATGCTCCCCGTACCGCAGGCGAGGTCGAGCACCCTCGGCGCGGACCCCACGAGTGCCTCGACCATGTCGAGCATCACCCGGAACCGCTCCTCGCGGTCCGGCATGTACCACTCCTGCTGCCGATCCCAGCTCGTCTGCCAGGCTGGCCAGTCGGTGGTGTTGGCGGTGGCGCCGCCGGCGGCGGTGTCAGCCATGGAACCCTCCACTACGTAATACCCTGGACACGTACGCGCCCATTACTCACCCTGCAGACGACGATAGACCGCGCCCGTAAGGACTACAAGTGGAACTGGCCTATTACTCGGACTATGCGGTACGCCTGGTCAACAGCGAGGAGCCGGCCCGCAACAAGGACTCCCTGACCTCGGTCGACGCGGTGCGCGACCTGTTCGGGGGCAATGCGTCCGCGGCCCGCAGGGCGACGGATGCGGATGTGACCCGGTTCCGCTCGGTCCGCGGCCGGCTGCGCGCCGTCTTCGAGGCGGCCGACGGCGGCGACGAGACCCTCGCCGTGGACCTCCTCAACTCCCTGCTGCTCGAATTCCCGGTGAGCCCGCAGATCTCCGGGCACGACCACCGGGACGACGACGACCGGCCGCTGTGGCACATGCACCTCGCCGACCACCCGTCGAACGCGACTGCGGGATACGCCGCCATCGCCTCGATGGGCCTCGCCTTCCACCTGACGGAATACGGCGTCGACCGCCTCGGCCTGTGCGAGGCGGCCCCCTGCCGCAACGCCTATCTGGACACCTCGACCAACCGCTCCCGGCGCTACTGCTCGGACCGCTGCGCGACCCGCGCCAACGTCGCCGCCTACCGCGCCCGCAAGCGCGAGGAGGCCGACCGGTCACAGAAGACGGGCCGCACCGCGGAGAGCGCCCAGAGCACGGCCCGTACGACCGACCGCTGACCCTGGGGGCGCGGTCGGTAGCGCGCCACGACCCGGGCGAGGACCAGCTCCGCGGGCACGGTCCCGTAGTCCGTACTGTCGCCCCCCGCGTAGGAGTTGTCCCCGAGGACCCACCAGCCGCCCTCGCGCCGCTCCACCGCACGCTTGACGACCAGCAGGTCCTGCTGGAAGGGGTGGCGCAGTACGACGACATCGCCCGCCCGCACCCGGGCGCCGTACCGGATGAGCAGCTGGTCGCCATGGCGCAGCGTGGGCACCATCGAGGGCCCGTGCACCTCGGCGACGCCGAACGGCACCCTCGCCTCACCGGCACGGCCCGGCTCGTACCCTGCCTCCCGCATCACACACCTCCCGGCCGCACGGCCTGCTCCGCTCGTGTCCCCAGTCTGCCGGTCCGATCCTCCACGGGTCCCGGTCTCCCCCTGGACTTTTGTCCTAAGCCCACGGGGGCACTCGCAAAAACCCCGCTGTCACGGAGTAACCTCCACCTTGAGAAGACGATCACGAGGAAGGACAGCTCCATGCTCTCCCGCCTGTTTGCCCCCAAGGTGAAGGTCAGCGCTCACTGCGACCTCCCCTGCGGCGTGTACGACCCGGCCCAGGCCCGTATCGAGGCGGAGTCCGTCAAGGCCGTCCAGGAAAAGATGGCGGCGAACGACGACGCCCACTTCCAGGCCCGCGCCACCGTCATCAAGGAACAGCGCGCCGAACTCGCCAAGCACCACGTCTCGGTGCTGTGGAGCGACTACTTCAAGCCCCCGCACTTCGAGAAGTACCCGGAGCTGCACCAGCTGGTCAACGACGCCCTCAAGGCCCTCTCGGCCGCCAAGGGCTCGACGGACCCGGCCACGGGCCAGAAGGCGCTGGACTACATCGCCCAGATCGACAAGATCTTCTGGGAGACGAAGAAGGCTTGATCTCCGGCTAGGCCGTCTGACCTGCGATTCCGCGGGTCGCATCGGCTACCTGTCCGCACCCGGTCCGCAGGCCGCCGAGCACGGCGTCCACGACGGACCGGGTGCGGTCTTTCTCTCTCCCCCACGATCATGTGCGGCACCTCCACGGGCCTGCGGCCCTCACGCCCGGCCGCCTTCTCCTCCGCCGCCCGGAGCGCCTTGCCGGCGCAGTTCCATTCGGCCTTCCCGCGACGGCAGTTGAGGGTCCGTACTCCTCTGGACTCGCAAGGCGTCGTCGGTGATTCGGGCGTCGGCCTTGCGCTCGACCGGCTGAGCAGAGCCCCGGCCCGGCCAGTCCCTCGAAAGCAGCCGCAGCTTCCCGTCCGGCGTCCGCACTGCCGGCACATCATGGCGAGACATCTGCCACTGATGGAGGCGCTCGGCGCACTGGCCGTCGAGATCCGCCGCCCAGCCGCCCGGGCTCCTCGCCGACCGCTCCGGCCAAGGCCCCCTTCACGGACGAGAATCGGTCGCAGCAGGAGGCAGCAGCTTGTGGGAAGATTGCCCCCGGATCACTGCCGGAGGTGAGTGGGGCATGGCTGAACTGCCGCGCGAGGAGCAGCTGGCGGCGGCGTTCGTCGACCTTGCCGACACATTGGTGCGGGACTTCGACGTCATCAACTTCCTCCATTCGCTCGCCGAACACTGTGTGCACCTCCTTGACGTGGCGGCGGCCGGAGTCCTCCTTGCCACTCCCGGCGGCCAGTTGGTGGATGCCGCGGCCTCGGACGAGCGCACCCGCCAGCTGGAACTGGCCGGCATCGAGTGGGGCGAAGGCCCCTGCCGTGACTGCTTCCGCACCAAGAAGCAGATCCCCGACGTAGCGCTGGCGACCGAGGCGGCCACCATGCGCTGGCCCCGGTTCGCGCCGCGCGCCGTGAAGGTCGGCTTCACCTCGGTCGTGGCGGCGCCGCTTCGGCTCCACGACCAGGTGATCGGCGCCCTGAATCTCTTCCAGGACCGTCCCGGTCCGCTGGACGAGTCCCAGTTGCGACTCGGTCAGGCGCTCGCCGACACCGCGACCATCGGTGTGCTTCAACAGAGGGCGGTGAGTGAGCAGATGACCGTGACAGCGCAGCTGCAGGCTGCCCTGGACAGCCGGGTCATCATCGAGCAGGCCAAGGGCTATCTGGCCAACCGCCGTGGCACCGGTGTCGAAGAGGCGTTCACTCTCATGCGCCGGCATGCCCGCGATCACCAGACGCGACTGACCGAGATCGCTCGCCAGGTGCTGCAGGGAACGGCCGACACATCGCTCCTCCCGCGGCGTGACCGGTGAGGACCCGCCCCCTCTGCCCTGACTGGCGGGGCGGTCGTCGTCTGAACTGCGTGGCACCGGGAAGGGGGCAGGTGCGGTGACCCATCCGGTGATGGCCGACTACCTGCGTGCCCTCAGCTCACACACCGGCCCCGGCCTGGCATCGCTGCCCCTCGCCGCCTGCGCGGACATGCTCGGCCTTGACGGCCTCGGTCTGCTCCTCGCACCCGGCGGCCACCGGACCGAACTGGTGCAGTCCTTCGGCGAGCGCACCCTAGCGCTTGAGGACCTGCAGCAAGTCCAGGGCCAGGGCCCCAGCCTGGACGCCGCGCGCCATGGAGCCCTGATGCTGCTGCCCGACGTGACCGACACCGCTGCGTTCGCCACCGCCCGCTGGCCCTCCTTGTCGGGCGCCATCGAGGCACTGGGCGTACGCGCGGTGTTCTCCTTCCCCGTGCGCATCGGGGTGATCGCACTCGGCGCACTCACCGGTCATCGGACCCGGCCAGGACCGATGACCACCGACCAGCTCACGGACGCCTTCGGCCTGGCCGACACCCTCGCCCAGATCACCATCACCACCGCCGCCGCCCACGCCGATCTGCCCCACGCTCCGCTCCTCGACGACCCCGGCCTGCACTTCGCCGAGGTACACCAGGCCACCGGCATGCTCGCCGACGAACTGAACACCGACTGCGACCACGCCCTGATCCGGCTGCGCGGCTACGCCTTCAGCCACGGCCGGCCGCTCCTGGACGTCGCCCGGGACGTACTGGCCCGCCGCCTGCGCCTGGAGGACAACGGAGAGAGCACCCCCTGACTCCGCTCCGGCACCGCCGCAGGCCGCGGCCCGACTCCGGTACCGCCGCAGGCCGCGGCCCGACTCCGGTACCGCCGCAGGCCGCGGCCCGACTCCGGTACCGCCGCAGGCCGCCGCCGGACCGGCCTGAAACCGCCCTGGCCCCGCCACCACGGCACAACTACGCTCACCACGCGGCCCCAGACCCTGGTCGACCGTGCGCCTCCCACTGCCGGGCATCCCGCACCCGGCACGTTCCGGTCGAGGCAACCCGGTCTGCGGCTCCATGGGGAGTGGGACCGCGGCCGGGGCCATGGCAGTCCATGGCTGTCCCTGGTGCCCTACTGCCCCGGTACGTCGACAGGCGCCCGCACCAGGCGGTTGGCGAACGTCGACAGGGTGTAGGCACCGATGCCCAGACAGATCTCCAGGGCGTTCTGCTCGGTGTGACCGTGGGACAGAAAGTCCTCGATCTCGCCGTCACCCACCGCACCGGCCCTGTCCAGGACCTCGAGCGTGAACCGGCGCACCGCTTCGAGGCGTTCGTCGCCCAGGGGACGCCGTTCGCGCAGGGCGTCGACCGTCTCCCGTGACGCCCCGAGCCGGCTCAGCTTGCCGCTGTGCATGGCCACGCAGACATGGCAGTCGTTGCGCACGGCCACCGTCATGATGACCACTTCGCGCGCCACCGGTTCCAGCGTCGTCTGCTCGAACATGCCGCTCAGGCGCTGAAATCCCTCCAGCAGATGGGGAGATGAGGCAAGGCGGGCCGCGGCGGCCGGGACGTACCCCAGCTGACGCTCGATCCGCTGCAGCGCTCGCCGCGAGTCGGCGGGAGCGGTCTCCACGGTGTGTTCCACAAACATGGCATCCCCCTAGAATGGACAACGTGGTTGACGAAAATAAAGTAAACCAGGTTGTCGATACTCACAAGGGGCCAGGGCACGGGGCCGAGTTGCCGCTGCTCCTCTTCGCCGGATTCCGCAGCCTCATCGACGAGCTGCACGCCGAACTCGCCCGCCAGGGCCACCCGGACGTGCGGCCCGCGCACGGCTTCGCACTGCAGGCCATCGGCGTCGGCCCCGACGGTGCGAGCACCAGTGAGCTCGGGCGGCGGCTCGGGGTGAGCAAGCAGGCCGCGGGCAAGACCGTCGACCGGCTCGCCGAACTCGGCTACGTGGAGCGCTCCGACGACCCCGGCGACGCCCGCCGCAAGCTGGTCCGGCTCACCCCGCACGGCCGCGACGCCCTGGCCCGCTCGGCGGCGGTCTTCGACGAGCTGCATGCCCGCTGGGCCCGCGAAGTGGGCGCGCGGCGGCTGCGGGAGCTCGAGGACACACTGCGCGAGGCCGTACCGCCGACGGCCTTCCGGCTGGACGCGGCGGCCTGGCTGCGGGCTTAGGGCCCGGGCCCCCTCCGGTCCCGCCGGCCTTGTTCCGTCACCCCTGCCCGCCCCGGTCCGTCAGCCCCGCCCGCCCTGTTCCGTCAGCCCTGTTGACCCTGATCCGTCAGCCCTGTTGACCCTGATCCGTCAGCGGGCCCACCACCGGCGAGTTCACATGCTGGTAGATCACCGAGCTGCGGAAGTTGACCACCTCGCGGCGCTGGCTCAGGTGGTCCATGAGGAAGGCGTGCAGCTGGTCGACGTCCCGGACCGCCACATGGACCAGGAAGTCGTCGCTGCCCGCGATGACGAACACCGAGAGCACTTCCGGGAGTTCGGCGACGTAGGACTTGAAGCCCTCGATGACCTCGCGGCTGAGCGGGCGAATCGTGAGGGAGAGCAGGGCCTGCACGCCGCGGTTGAGGGCGCGCAGATCGACCGAGGCGTGATAGCCGGTGATCACTCCCCGGTTACGGAGGGCCCGCACCCGCTCCAGGCAGGTGGAGGGGGCTATGCCCAGTTTGCGGGCGAGTTCACGGTTGGTGGTCCGTGCGTCGCGCTGCAGGTGCTCCAGGATCGCCGAATCAAGTTCATCCATGCACGCCATTGTGGGATGCGCACCGAATTGAATTCGGGCCGGCCCCCAAACGATCTATCTTCTCCCTACGTTCGCCTCCAGTTGCCGAACTTCGAACGGAGACAGGGAAGATGGGGCGTACGACGGTCAAGGGCGGCGGTCTCGGCGTGGGGGCGGGGGCCGCGCTCTGTGTCGGTGCGGTGCTCGGGCCAGGAGCGCTGAGCCTCGCGTCGGCGGCCGCCGCGGTCGCGGGCCCCGCCTCACTCCTCGCCTGGTCCGTCCTGATCGCCGCGAGCCTGCCCATCGCCCTGGCCTTCGCGGCACTCGGTGCCCGGCACCCGGACGGCGGCGGTGTCGCCACCTTCGTGCGCAAGGCCTTCGGGGCCCGGACGGCCGCCCCGGTGGGCTGGTGGTTCTACTGGGCGGTGCCCCTCGGTGTACCGGCGGCCGCGCTGATCGGCGGCGAGTACGTCGCCTCCGCCCTCGGCCTCGGCCGCGCCGCCGTTCCCGTGATCGCACTCGTCGTCCTGGCCGGCGCGTACACCGCGAACCTCGCGGGCCTGCGCCTGTCCGGAGGGCTCCAACTGCTTCTGCTCGGGCTCCTCGCGCTGCTCCTGTGCGTCGCCGTGGCCGTCGCCGGCGCCCACGTGGAGACCGAACATTTCACGCCATTCCTGCCGCACGGCTGGGCGTCGGTCGGGGGTGCGGCAAGCGTGCTGTTCTTCGCGTTCGCCGGGTGGGAGGCGGTCAGCCATCTGTCGGCGGAGTTCACGGCTCCGCGCCGCGACCTGCCGCGGGCCACGCTGCGCGCCTGGATCGTCGTCGCCGTCCTGTACGCGGGGCTCGCCGTGGTCACCATCGGGGTGCTCGGGGCCGCGGCGGGCGACACGACGACGCCGCTCACCCTGCTCCTCGAACGGGGCATCGGGCCCGCCGCGCACCCGGTGGCCGCCGCCGCGGCACTGCTGCTCACCTTCGGCGCCGTCAATGCCTATCTGGCGGGCGGCGCACGGCTCGGCGCGGCGCTCGGCCGGGACGGGGACATGCCGCGGCGTCTGACGGTCGACCGGGCGGGCAGTGACCGGGCGGGCGGCGACCAGGCGGCGGCCGCGCCCCGGCGCAGCCTCACTCTCCTCGCCGCCGTCTCCACGGCCGTCACCGCCCTCGCGGCCGCGGGCGCCGTCGACCTCGCCACCCTGATGCGGGCGACCTCTGCCTGTCTGGCCGCCGTCACCCTGGCCGGGCTGCTCGCCGCGACCGTGCTGCTGCCCCGCCGCGGGCCCCTGCGCGCGGGCGCCGCCGTCGGCGCCGCCCTGGTCGCGGTGGTGCTGTGCTTCTGCGGGCCGTTCCTGCTGCTGCCCGCGGTGCTCGGCGCGGCGGCATGGGGGCTGAGCAGGTTGCGCCGCGGGTACCGTGTTCCGTCCGCCGCGCCGACAGCGCAGGAATCCCCGCTGCCCGCAGCCTCCGCCACCACGTCAGGAGACGTATGACCCCCGACGCCCGCCCCCGCGTCCTCTATGTCACCGACCTCGCCTACGAGGCGCGCGGGCGGCGCTACTGCGACGAGGACATATTCCTGACCTCACGGCTGCGCGCCGAGTTCGACATCGCCCTGTGCCACCCCCTGGACGCGGCCGCCCTGATCGGCTCCTTCGACCTCGCCGTCATACGCAACAGCGGGCCCGTCCTCAACTACCAGGCGGAGTACGACGACTTCCGCGCCCGCGCGGCCGCCACCGGAACGCCGGTCTACAACGAACTGACCGGCCGCGCCGACATGGCGGGCAAGCAGTACCTCGTCGACCTGACCGCCGCGGGCCTCCCGGTGATCCCGACCGTGGACCGGCGCGAGAACCTGGACCGGCTGCCCGACGTGCCCGAGTACGCCGTCAAACCCAAGCTCGGCGCCGACTCCATAGGCCTGCGGTTCCTGCCCCGCACGGGCCTCGACGAGCAGCCCTTCGACAGCGGCCTCCTCGTGCAGCCGCGGATCCGCTTCCGCTACGAGGTGTCGTTCTACTTCATCGACCACGACTTCCAGTACGCCCTGCACGCCCCCGACGTGGACGCCCGCTGGGCCCTGGTGCCGTACCGGCCCACCGGCGCGGATCTGGAGTTCGCCCGCCGCTTCATCGACTGGAACGGCATCGCGCACGGCATCCAGCGGGTCGACGCCTGCCGCACCCCGGACGGCGAGCTCCTCCTCGTGGAGCTGGAGGACCTCAATCCGTATCTCTCCCTCGACCTGCTGCCCGCAGAGGGCCGCGAGGCCTTCGTGACGCGCCTGGGCCGCTCACTGCGGGAGGCCCTGGCCGCCGCACGCGCGCGTGCCGGTCAGGGCCAGTCCTCCACGCGGACCACGGCAGCCACCGGCAGCGCCCCGTAGATGTGCGGGAACTCATCGGCGCCGGGCGCGGGGGCCTCGTAGCGCACCGGCACATCGAGCCGCTCGTCGTCGACGACGAGGACCACGAGGTCGTCGGGCCCCGTGCGGCCGCCGTACAACATGGCTGCCACGCCCGCGAGTTGGTGCCGCAGCGAGCAGTGGATGAAGCCCACCTCCTCCAATGTGCGCCCACGGGTGGAGATTTCATACGTCCCGGAAGCGCGCGCCGCGTCCCACAGGGCGCGCTCGGTGATGTGCAGGAGTTCGGTCACACCGCAACGCTAGACGCCGCCCGCCACCAGTGGGGATGCGTATGCCCCGTGGACATGGCTGACTGGGGGCGTGAACAGGGGACAGGGTGACTGGGCCGGCTGGAGCGCCGCGGACCGGGCGGCCGCGGGGCCGCCGCACCGGACGGGCGCCCCCGCGCCACGGGCCGTCGGCCCCGTGGCCGCCCCGTCGGGAACGCCGTATCACCAGCAGGCCAGGAACGGACTGCAGCGCTGGTGGCGCGAGGTGCTCGGCACCCTGGTGGCCGTCGTCGCGGCCTTCGTCGGTTTTCTCTCGCTGTACGTCGCCGCCGACGCCTTCGCCGATCTCTTCGGCGGCCGGGCCGTGCGCCCCCGCAACGACGAGATCTTCGAGGCGCCGCTCGCCGAGCAGGCGCTCGGCCTGGTCTCCCTGGCCGTACTCATCCCGGCAGTGATGATCGCCGCCCGCCGGGTGGAACTGCGTCCCGCGGGCACCCTCTCCTCGGTGACCGGGCGGCTGCGTTGGCGCTGGCTCGCGATCTGCACCGGCATCGCGGTGCCGGTGATGCTGGTGCAGAACGGCCTGCTCATCCTGTGGGTCACGGTGACGGACGGCACGGACGGCGGCGGGGGCGACGGCGGCGGCACGGGGTCGGTGGGCTTCCCCGGCCTGGGCACCTTCCTGGTGAGCGTGGCCGTCCTGTGGGCACTGATTCCGTTCCAGGCGGCGGCCGAGGAGTACGCCTTCCGCGGCTGGTTCCAGCAGATCTTCGGGGCGCACTGGAACACGCCCTGGCCGGGCATCGTCATCAGCTCGCTGCTCTTCGCCCTGGCGCACGGCTTCGGTGAACTGTCCGGCTTCTTCCTGCTGTTCTACTCCGCCGCCTGGTGGGCCTGGCTGACGATCAGGACGGGCGGCCTCGAAGCGACGATCGCCCCGCACGTGGTGAACAACGCGCTCGCCTTCACCCTGCTCGCCGGCACCGGCGAACTCGGCGACACCAGCACGGCCGCCGACGCGGCCTGGCAGGCCTTCGCCCTGGAGCTGCTCTTCGCGCCGCTGTACGCCCTTCTCGTCCTCCGTCTGGCCCGGCGCCGGGGCATCGCGACGCGGACGCCCTGAGAGGCTGCTACGACACCAAAGCGGCGGCCCCGGTCCGGGCCCCGGTCCCGGTCCCGTCGGTACGGGTCACGCGCTGTCCCCCGCGGCTTCCTGGATGGGCCGGATGACGATGGGGTACTCGGGTGCGCCTTCCGGCTGCGGGCACTCCGCGATGCGCAGGGCGATCTCGGTGACCCGCTCCAGGCTCGCGCAGTCGAGGACCCAGTAGCCGGCGAGCAGTTGGTCGGTTTCGCCATGGGGGCCGTCGATGACGACCGCGCGGCCGTTCTCGTCCCGGCTGACGTGCCGGGTCCGCGCGGGCTCCGCCAGGCCGTTGCCGTCCACGAACTCACCGGACTCGGCGAGTTCGTCGTTGAGCGACGCCATGAAGGCGAACATCGCCTGCACGTCCTTCTCGCCCCAGGCCGGGGAGTGCGCGCTCGCCTTGCCGCTCATCGCTTCGTAGTCCGCCTGTGAGCCCTGCACCATCACCAGGTACTTCATGCGCGTCCACCCTTCACGCTCGCCCGTCCCCCTTCACACCTGGCCGTCCATCCCTTCGCGCCCGGCCCGCCCTGACAGCGGGCGGCTAGCCCTGGCTCAGCTTGTTCAGACGAGCGCTGCGGGTCGGCTTCCACTCGCCCTTCGCGGTGTCCTCATCGACCCGCGCGGAACAGTCGGCATGACGGCAGGGCCCGGGGCCCCAGGTCGGGACATAGGCCCCGAGAACTTTGCGGCGCTTGATGACCGTCTCGACGGGCTGCTTGCAGACGGGACAGACATGCCCGGCTTGCCGCGGCTCGGCACGGCCTGTGTCCTTGGCCATACGTCCAGGTTATTCCCGTTTCACCCGGCGGACCAGGGATTTACGCCGGGCTACGGCTTCCTGCCGACGGAACTACCGCTTCCTGCTGTACGTGGTGAGGACGACGCCGCCGCCGAAGGACTTCACGGAGTCGAGCGTGAAGTCACGGATGGCGAAACCCGCTTCGGCGAGGGGCATCCCGGAGCCGAGGAAGCACGGATAGGTCTTGATGACCAACTCGTCCATCTCCTCGACCAGTTCACCGGCGAGCCGGGCACCGCCGCACAGCCAGATGTCGAGCCCGTCCTCCCGCTTGAGCTCCCGGACCCGGCCGACAGGATCCTCGGAGATGACCTCGACAGCAGGGTCGGGCGCCTTGTCGAGCGTGGTCGACACGACGTACTGGCGCAGATGTCCGTACGGGCTCGTGAACCCCAGCGGCAGCCCGACCTCGTAGGTGGCGCGCCCCATGATCGTGGTGTCGAAGCGCCGGTTGGGCCGGTCGTCGATGCCGAAGTGGCGGCGCGCGGCGGTGGGCAGGGTCTCGGGCAGCTCCGCCCAGTAGTACTCCCAGTAGTCCTCCTTGCCGTACTGGGCGAAGAACTCGGCCTCTCCGGTGGGGTCGCCGATGAAGCCGTCGATCGAGGTGGCGACCAAGTACGAGAGCTTTCGCAAAGCAATCCCCTTTAGTAGGTGAACAGGCCCCTGCGGGCAGGAGCCGACAGGTCGCGGCCGGCACCTCCCGGCACCGAACCACTCCATGTATAGTGCTCCATGTGTAGTGGTTACGCAAGCCCCTTTCTGTCCGCCGCCGAAGGAGCCGAAGGAGAAGTCCCATGGCCAGAAACCCCGAACGCAGAACTGCCCTGGTGGACGCGGCCATCGAGGTGCTGGCCCGGGAGGGCGCCCGCGGCCTGACCTTCCGCGCCGTCGACCAGGAGGCCGGCGTTCCGGTCGGCACCGCGTCCAACTACTTCGCCAGCAGGGACGATCTGTTCACACAGGCCGGCACCCGGATCCATGTCCGTATGACGCCCGACCCGGACGAAGCCCGGCAGGCCATGAGCCCGGAGCCCAGCCGCGAGCTGCTCACCGAGCTGATGCGCTGGCTGGTGCGCCGTATGACGGAGAACCGCACCGGCTATCTGGCCATGCTGGAGCTGCGCCTGGAGGGCACCCGCCGCCCCGCGCTGCAGGCAGAGCTCAACCACGCGGTGCGCGCCGACTTCGAGTCGAACGTCCAGCTCTATAAGGAGTCGGGTTTCCCCGGTGACACCGACACGTTCCTGGCGCTGTTCCTCGCCATGACGGGCCTGCTCCTGGAGCACTTCACGCTCCCGGACCTGCTCTCCGACCGCGCGGTGGACGACTTGGTGGACACGGTCGTCACCCGGATCGTGCCCGACGCCTGAGCCCTCCGCCGCGATGGCGGGCGGCCGCCGGCTGCCTCCACCGCGGCTTAGGTCGGCTACCTCTGCAGGGGCTTCGGCTACCTCTGCCGCGGCTCGCGCCACATGGGGAACATCTGCGGCCCGTCGGGCAGTTGGACCGCCGTACCGGTGAAGGCGAAGCCCAGCCGCTCGTAGAGGCCACGGCTGCGGGTGCTGCTCGCCTCCAGGTACGCCGGTACGCCGTCGCGGTCGCAGCGCTCGAGCACCGAGTCGATCAGCGCGGTGCCGAGCCCTTCGCCCTGCCGCCCCGGCACCACCGCGACCAGCAGCAGATACTCGTGCGCCCTGTCGTGCGGATGCACGGCGCCGGTCAGCCGGCCGACCAGTTCGGCCCGTTCGTTGTCCGGGTCGGCCGTCTCCCGCATACGGGTCGGAGTGTCGTCCTCCTCCTCGGGCTCGCCCGCGGGCACATGCAGCCAGAGCGCGGCCGCCGTGCCGTCGTCCGCGATGTCGACCCGGCCCTCGCTCAGAGCGACGTCGAGGAAGACGCCCATGAACAAGCCGTGCACCTTGCGCCGGTGCGCCTCGTCGGGGAAGACCCAGCTGCTCACCGGGTCATGCTGGAAGGCGTCGTCGAACAGCCGCTCCAGATGCGCGCGATCGCTCTCCTCCGCCGTGCGGATCGTCACGCCCATCCCCGGCTCCTCTCCCCACACCAACCGCCCCTGTGTACCCGGCCGTTGCAGCCTAGACGAGCTTCGCCTCGGACAGCCGACGGCCCCGCACACTGGCGTGATCACACCGGTGTACGGGGCCGGACGGCGCGAAGTCCGTGGTCAGTGGCCCTGCTCGTCGCCGACCGAGGCGTCGACGCGGTCCTTGCGCTCGGTGCGCACCTTGTTGACGAGCTCGCCGACGGCCTCGTCGAGGCCCGCGGCGACGTCCTCGGGCAGCGGGTTGTTGGCATCCACCTTCGAGGGGACCCAGAGGTTGGCCAGCTTCTCGGGCCCATCCGCGTGGGCCACAGCGGGGGCGGCGAGGACGACCAGGGCCGCCGATGCGACGGTTCCCAGGGTCTTGCGGGAGGTGAAGCGGGGGGTGAACATGACGTATTCCTTCCAAGGGCTAGAAACGTCGCTGTTCTAGTGGCCGAGGACCGGAAAACCCCTCTATGGGGCCGCCCGTGGGCGCGCCATGATCACTTCCCCGTCATCATTTCTTCCTCAAGTCGGGCATCTCCGCGCCCAATCGGGCGTCCCCTCATCCCAATCGGGCGTCTCCTCATCCCGGTCGGGCGTCTCCTCATCCCGGTCGGGCGTCCCCTCATCCCGGTCGGGCGTCCCCTCATCCCGGTCGGGCGTCCCCTCATCCCGGTCGGACATCTCCTCATCCCGGTCGGACATCTCCTCGTCCCAGTCGGGCCACCTGCCTTCCGCACCCGGGCGCCCCGGGGTTCAGTACGTACGCCGCGTCACGAACTCCGCGAGCGCGAGGAGCCCGCCCGCCTGCTCCGGATCCGGCACCGCGCGGGACAGCTGCTGCACCGCGCGGGCCATCCGGTCGGCCGCATGGGCCTGTGCCCAGTCCCGGCCGCCCGCGCGGTCCACCGCTTCGGCGGCTCGCTCGACGTCGTCGGCCTGCAAGTCCGCGTAGAGGGCGGCCAGTTCCGACCCCGCTGCGGTACCCGAGGTGAGCGCGGCCACCACGGGCAGGGACTTCTTGCGAGCGAGCAGATCGGCACCGGCGGGCTTGCCGGTACGGCCCGGATCGCCCCAGATGCCGATCACGTCGTCGATCAGCTGGAAGGCGAGCCCGGCCTCGCGGCCGAAGGCGTCCATCGCCTCCACTTCGTCGCGGTCCGCCCCCGCGTACAGCGCGCCCAGCGCGCACGCGCAGCCGAGCAGCGCCCCCGTCTTGGCCTCGGCCATCGCGAGGCACTCCTCCAGGTTCACTTCGTCGCAGCCGCGCTCCTCCAGAGCCGTGTCCGTGTGCTGGCCCTCGCAGAGCTCCACCACACAGGCCGCGAGCCGCGCCGCCGCCGCCGGTGCCGCCGGGTGCGGATCGTCGGCGAGCACCCGCAGGGCGAGCGCCTGCATGGCGTCACCGGCCAGGATCGCGTCCGCGTCCCCGAAGACGGTCCAGGCGGTGGGACGGTGTCTGCGGGTGCGGTCGCGGTCGATGACGTCGTCGTGCAGGAGCGTGAAATTATGGATCAGCTCCACTGCGGCTGCCGCCTTCACGGCCGTCGCGGGCTGCCCGCCCAGGGCGCGTGCCGCGGCGAGCACGAGCCCCGGGCGGATCGCCTTGCCGCCCTGTCCGGCCGCGGGGCCGCCGTCCGCGTGCTCCCACCCGAGGTGGTAGCTCGCGATCCGGCGCATCGACCCGGGCAGCGAGGCGACGGCCCTGCGCAGCTCGGGTTCGACGGCCTGCCGTGTGCGGTCGAGCAGGGCGACGGCCTCCTGCCCCTCTGCGGTGTGCGCCGCGAGCAGCCCCTCGCTCACCTCCAGCGGCCGATCTCGACGTTCTCCAGAACGCCGAGCGCGTCGGGCACGAGCACCGCCGCCGAGTAATAGGCCGTCACCAGATAGGAGATGATCGCCTGCTCGTTGATGCCCATGAAGCGCACCGACAGGCTGGGCTCGATCTCGTCGGGGATTCCGGACTGGCGCAGTCCGACGACGCCCGAGTCGTCCTCGCCGGTACGCATGCAGATGATCGAGGTCGTCCGCTCGTCACTGATCGGGATCTTGTTGCACGGGAAGATCGGCACACCGCGCCAGGCCGGAAGGCGGTGGCCGTCCACGTCCACGCTGTCGGGGTAGAGACCCCGCTTGTTGCACTCTCGGCCGAACGCGGCGATGGCGCGCGGGTGGGCGAGGAACAGCTTGGAGCCACGCCTGCGGCTGAGCAGCTCATCCATGTCGTCGGGGCTGGGCGCGCCGTCGTGCGGCTGGATGCGCTGCTCGTACTCGCAGTTGTTGAGCAGGCCGAACTCGCGGTTGTTGATGAGCTCGTGCTCCTGGCGCTCCTTCAGCGCCTCCACGGTGAGCCGCAGCTGCTGTTCGGTCTGGTTCATCGGCTGGTTGTAGAGGTCCGCCACGCGCGTGTGGATACGCAACACGGTCTGCGCGACGCTCAGTTCGTACTCACGGGGCGAGGCCTCGTAGTCCACGAACGTGCCGGGGATCTCCGGCTCGCCGACGTGGCCGGCGGAGAGGTCGATCTCCTTCTCGCCGTATTTGTTGGTGCGCTGGTGCGGAATGGACCGCACCTGCCCGAGGTGTCCGCGCAGCGTCTCCGAACGCTCCGCCACCTGGTCGATGGCCTGGCGAGGCAGCACCAGGACCGTGCAGGTCGTCACGGCCCGTGCGGTGTACTCCCAGATCGCCTCGGAGTCGACGATGCAGGCGTCGCCGAAGTACGCGCCGTCGGCAAGCACCCCGAGCACCGAATCGTCGCCGTAGGGGCCGGTGCCGAGCTTCTCGGCGCGGCCGTGGGCGAGCAGAAAGACCCCGTCCACCCGGCTGCCGAAGGAGGCGAGCGCCTCTCCCGGTGCGAACTCCCGCTGCTCGCAGCGGCTCGCGAGCTCGCCGAGCACTTCCAGGTCCTCGTACGTGCGCAGCGCGGGCAGCTCGCCGAGTTCGGCGGGGATCACCTGCACCCGGTCACCGGTCTTCACAAAGGTGACGCGGCCGTCGCCGACCGAGTAGCTCAGCCTGCGGTTCACGCGGTACGTGCCACCCTGCACCTGGACCCAGGGCAACTGGCGCAGGAGCCAGCGCGAGCTGATCTCCTGCATCTGCGGGGTGGACTTGGTGGTGGTGGCCAGATTCCGCGCGGCACCGGTGGCAAGACTCTGCTGAGGCCTGCCCTGCTCCGTGCGGATCTCTTCGCCTACCGACATGTATGTGCCCTCTCCATCTGCCTTGACCTGCTGTGCAGCATGTCGACGCGCGCCCGGCGTGCACCGGCGCGATCAACAACCCTTCCAGCACGAGGAGTTGTGGCGCCATCACACAAACGAGCGGGAATGGGTCACCGCGGGCATGGGCAGAACAACGGATTCCCTCAATCCGTTTTCGCTCCGCCCGCGGGCCGCGCGCTTTCCCCGGCCCCTCACCGCGGGAACTCCCGGCCCTCCCCCTTCGGGAACTCCAAGATCCGACCATCCGTTCACACTCCGCAACCGACCGCACATCCGCACCACGACGGGAGACAAGCCATGGCAGGCTTCCTGGATCGCGCGAAGGAGCAGGCACAGCGCGGCCTCACACAGGGCAAGCAGAAGATCGACGAGGTGCAGACGCAGCGCGCGGGAGGAGACCTCCTCAAGAAGCTGGGCGCCGCGTACTACGCCGAGCGGCAGGGCACCGGCGACCCCCGCGCCACCCAGCAGGCCCTCCAGGCCGTGGAAGCCCACATCGCGGCGAACGGCGACGGCATCCTCCGCGGCTGACCCCCACCCGAACCGGCCACAGCACCTGAACCGGCCACAGCGGCCGGATCGGCTCGCACGCCCCGTCGAACGCGGTCCAACTGCTGGCTACCGCCCCGGCATTCCGGTACAAGCGGCACTAAGAGGCGGTGCGCAATCGGCCGCCGCCGCATCCCGTGACGGAGGAGTCATGGCCAAGCCCATGTCTGCGGGAACCTTCCTCGACGCCCTGAAGGACGAAGGCCTGACGGTCGTCGAAGTACGCGACTGGCGGAATCACAACCGCAACCACAAAGGCCCCTGGGGCCAGGTGCACGGCGTGATGATCCACCACACCGTGACCTCGGGCAGCGCGGCGACCGTGCGTATCTGCTACGACGGCCACGCCTCGCTGCCCGGCCCGCTGTGCCACGGAGTCATCACCAAGGACGGCCGGGTCCACCTGGTGGGCAACGGCCGCGCCAACCACGCCGGCCTCGGCGACGACGACGTCCTGCGCGCCGTCATCGCCGAAAAGCGCCTCCCCTCGGACAACGAGGCGAACACCGACGGCAATCGCCACTTCTACGGCTTCGAGTGCGAGAACATGGGCGACGGCGAGGACCCCTGGCCCGAGGCCCAGCTGGAGGCCATCGAGAAGGCCGCCGCCGCGGTCTGCCGCCACCACGGCTGGACGGAGCGCTCGGTCATCGGTCATCTGGAGTGGCAGCCGGGCAAGCCCGACCCGCGCGGTTTCACCATGGACGCCATGCGCAAGCGCATCGGCGACCGCCTGAAGTGACCCGCCCCTGACCCGACGGCCACCGACGACCACCGAAGATCACTGGTGGTCACTGGCGGTCACTGCGGTCACCACGGACCGCCGACCACCGCCGGCGGTCACCAAGAGCGACAATGATCGGGTGAAAGCGCCCGACCCCGCCCTCCTGCAGCCGAGACTCCCGTCCCCCCTGCAGGAGATCGAGGACGAGCGCTTCACCCGCCACGGCGTCCGCCTGCTCCTCAAACGCGATGACCTGATCCACCCGGAGCTCGCGGGCAACAAATGGCGCAAGCTCGCCCTCAATCTGCGGGCCGCGGCCGGCCGCCCCGTGCTCACCTTCGGCGGGGCCTACTCCAACCATCTGCGGGCCACCGCGGCCGCGGGCCGTCTCCTCGGCTTCCCGACCATCGGTGTCGTACGCGGCGACGAACTCGCCCACCGCCCGCTGAACCCCTCGCTCGCCCAGTGCGCCGCCGACGGCATGCGGCTGCACTTCGTGGCCCGGTCGACGTACCGCCGCAAGAGCGAGCCGGACGTGCTCGCCGCGCTCCTGGCCGCCACCGGTGCGGCAGGCCCCGGGGACGTGCACGTGGTGCCGGAAGGCGGCAGCAACTCCCTTGCCGTACAAGGCTGTACCGCACTCGGCGAGGAGCTGCGCGCGGTGACCGACGTCGCCGCCGTGGCCTGTGGCACCGGCGGCACCCTCGCCGGCCTCGCCGCGGGCCTGGCGCCCTCGCAGCGGGCCATCGGCGTTCCGGTCCTCAAGGGCGGCTTCCTGGCCGCCGACATAGAGCGCCTCCAGGAGAGCGCGTTCGGCTCCCGTACGGGCCGCTGGCACCTGGAGGACCGCTTCCACTGCGGTGGCTACGCCCGTACGACCCCTGGACTGGACGCCTTCGCCGAGGACTTCGAGCACCGCCACGGCCTCGCGCCCGAACGTCTCTATGTCGCCAAATTGCTCTACGGCCTCACCACCCTCACCCAAGAGGGCGCCTTCCCGGCGGGCACCCGCGTCACCGCGGTGATCACGGGCCGCCCCTGGCCCGGACCTCAGGCGGACTCCTCCCGATAGGCCGCCGCTTCCTCCAGGTCCAGGCGGCGCAGCAGGTTCCGCAGCATCTCGTCGTCGATCCGCCGCCGGTCGCGCAGCTCCACGAAGACCGCCCGCTCGGCGGCCAGGGTCTCGCGCGACAGCCTGCGGTAGGTGTCGTCGGCCGACTCGCCGGTGACCGGGTTGGCGGCGCCGAGCCGCTCCCACACAGCGTTGCGGCGACGCTCAAGGACGGTGCGCAGGCGGTCGGCGAGGGCCTGCGGCAGGGCGTTGCGCTCGTCGGCGAGCAATTCCTCCAGGCGCGCCTCCGCCGCCTGTGAGGCCTCGCTCTGCGCCTGCGCCTCGGCGAGCGTGTCCGCGTGGACATCGGGCCTGGCGATGGGCAGCACCCGGATCAGGGTGGGCAGCGTCAGACCCTGCACCACGAGCGTCCCGATGACCGTCGTGAAGGTCAGGAACAGCACGAGGCTGCGCCCCGGAAAGGCCTCGCCGTCGTCCATGGCGACCGGAATGGAGAAGGCGATCGCCAGCGACACGACCCCGCGCATCCCCGCCCAGCCGACGATCAGCGGCCCCGTCCACGTCGGATTGGTCTCGCGCTCCCTGATCCGCGGGAACAGCACGCGCGGCAGGAACGTCGCCGGATAGACCCACACGAAGCGCGCCGCCACGACGACGAGGAAGACGGCCACCGCGTACCAGGCGGCGCGGAGCCCCTCGTACTCCCCAAGTCCCTGCAGCACGACGGGCAGTTGGAGTCCGATCAGGGCGAAGACCGCGGACTCCAGGATGAAGGCGACCATCCGCCAGACGGCCGCTTCCTGGAGCCGGGTGGCGAAGTCGACCTGCCAGGAGCGGTGGCCCAGATAGAGGGCGACGACGACGACCGCGAGCACCCCGGAGGCGTGCACCTCCTCGGCCGCCGCGTAGGCGACGAAGGGGATCAGCAGCGACAGCGTGTTCTGCAGCAGCGCCTCCTTGAGTCGCGTACGCAGCCAGTGCAGCGGCACCATCAGCACCAGGCCGACCCCCACGCCGCCGAGCGCCGCGACCGCGAACTCCCCGATTCCGCCCGCCCAGCTGGCGCCCTCGCCCACCGCGGCCGCGAGCGCCACCTTGTAGGCGGTGATCGCGGTGGCGTCGTTCACCAGGGACTCGCCCTGCAGGATCGTGGTGATCCGCGACGGCAGGCCGACGCGTCTCGCGATCGCCGTCGCCGCCACCGCGTCCGGCGGCGCGACCACGGCACCGAGTACCAGAGCCGCGGTCAGCGGCAGATCGGGAACGATCAGATAGACCGCATAACCGACCACCAGCGTCGCGAAGAGCACGTACCCGATCGAAAGCAGGGCCACAGGACGCCAGTTGGCCCGCAGATCGAGATACGAGCTCTCCACGCCCGCGGTGTACAGCAGCGGCGGCAGCAGCAGTGGAAGCACCACGTGCGGATCCAGCTCGTAGTGCGGCACCCCCGGGACGTACGACACCAGGAGGCCCGCGCCGACGAGCAGCAGCGGCGCGGGGATCGGCGTACGGCGTGCGATCCCCGCAACCGCCGCGCTGCCCGCGACCAACAAGAGCAATGGCAATACCTGCATCGGCTCAGACCGCCCTCAATCGAAAGGTGCGTCGTAACCTGGCAATCATGAACGAGTGCTCTCACGTCTCCCTCTTGCCGCACCCGGAGCCCGCGCCGCTGAGTGAGACCTGCCTGGAGTGCGAGGCCGCCGGCAGCCACCCCGTGCAGCTGCGCCTGTGCCTGTCCTGCGGGCATGTGGGCTGCTGCGACTCCTCGCCGTTCCAGCACGCTTCACAGCACTTCAAGGAAACGGGCCATCCCGTGATGCGAAGCTTCGAGCCCGGCCAGAGCTGGCGGTGGTGCTTCGAGGACGGTTCGATCGTGTAGGGCCTGGGTACGTCAACCCGGCGCGCGCTGTTTCCAATTGGGCCCGCGAAACCCCTAGCCACTGTCCGTACCCGTAGGCTTACTATGAGTGAACAAACGGGCCGGGGGTCCGCCGGGACACGGAACGTGGGAGCGCGATAGCGTCACCGCTGAACACGCAGCGCGTTTCCCGTGCGACGCTGTGCCGGACCGCCGCCGAGCGGCGGGCCGGAACCCCGAACGTGCTTGTACCACCTTGGAGGTGAGGGTGTCCCAGATCGCAGGCGAGCCCGCGACTCAGGACTTCGTGGAAGTCCGGCTGCCGGCCGCGGGTGCCTACCTGTCGGTGCTGCGTACGGCCACGGCCGGTCTCGCGGCGCGCCTTGACTTCACCCTGGACGAGATCGAAGACCTCCGTATCGCGGTCGACGAGGCCTGCGCGATCCTGCTGCAGCAGGCCGTGCCCGGCTCCGTACTCAGCTGCGTCTTCCGGCTCGTCGACGACTCGCTCGAGGTCACGGTCTCGGCCCCCACGACCGACGGCCGGGCACCCGAGCGGGACACCTTTGCCTGGACTGTCCTTTCGGCCCTCGCGGGCAAGGTCGACTCCACGGTCGCCGACGACAGGACCGTCTCGATCAGCCTGTACAAACAGCGCGGCGCGGGACCCGGGCCGGCGTGAGGGACGGGGACGGGCCGGTGCGTGACGAAGAGCGCAGCACATGGGGTCTGCCCGCCGAGAACACCGACGGCAGGGGCGGACGGCCGGGAACCCGGCGCGTCATCCCCGAACAGCAGGCCCGGCCGCACCCGGAGGAGCCGGGGACTGCGGAGCAGGCACAGCGCGATGACAAGGGCGAGCGCCAGGTCGGCGGCGGGCGACGGGCGGGACACATGACAGAGCACGGGCACCACCACGATCCGCAGGACCGCAGCGGCGCGCGGGCGATGTTCCTCGAGCTGCGCAAGCTGCCCGACGGCAGCCCGGAGTACGCGGAGCTGCGCAATCAGCTCGTCCGTATGCATCTGCCCCTGGTCGAGCATCTGGCCCGCCGCTTCCGCAACCGCGGCGAGCCCCTCGACGACCTGACGCAGGTGGCGACGATCGGACTGATCAAGTCCGTGGACCGCTTCGACCCCGAGCGCGGCGTCGAGTTCTCCACCTACGCGACACCCACCGTCGTCGGCGAGATCAAGCGGCACTTCCGCGACAAGGGCTGGGCGGTCCGCGTACCGCGCCGGCTCCAGGAACTGCGCCTGGCGCTGACCACGGCGACGGCGGAGCTCTCGCAGCAGCACGGCCGCTCCCCCACGGTGCATGAACTCGCCGAGAAGCTGAGCATCTCCGAGGAAGAGGTCCTGGAGGGGCTGGAATCGGCCAATGCCTATTCCACGCTCTCCCTCGACGTCCCGGACACGGACGACGAGTCCCCGGCGGTGGCCGACACCCTGGGCGCGGAGGACGAGGCCCTGGAGGGCGTCGAGTACCGCGAGTCCCTCAAGCCGCTCCTGGAAGATCTCCCTCCGCGGGAGAAGCGAATTCTGCTGCTCCGCTTCTTCGGGAACATGACGCAGTCCCAGATCGCGCAGGAGGTCGGCATCTCACAGATGCATGTCTCCCGCCTCCTGGCCCGCACACTCGCCCAACTGCGGGAGAAGCTGCTCGTGGAGGAGTAGTCCCGCCTCACCGGCGGACGGCGTGAACCCCGAGGTGGACGGACCGTCCGAGGTAGACGGACGTAGACGACCGTACGCAGACGCACAGACGCAGACGAACGGACGTAGACAGAAGGACTACCTCGGGCCGATACCCAGAGCCTTGGTCGTGGCCGGATTCACCAGAAGCACCAGCGCCGTCACCGCCACCACGGCGAGTGCGATACCCGCCGGAATCGCCATGCTGTCCGCCTGCAGCAGCTGCCAGGCCACCGGAAGCGCCATGATCTGCGTGATGATCGCGGGCCCCCGGCTCCAGCTGCGGAGCTTCAGGAGGCCACGGGCGGCGAGCAGCGGAAGCACCGCGAGCGCGATCATGGTGATCCCGCCGGTGACCGCCTGCTGGACGTTGTCCGCCCCGCCCGCCGCACCCTTCACGACGAGATATCCGCCCGCGACCACGAGCGCGAGGCCTTCGAGCGCGGCGAGCGCCGCGGCGG
The DNA here is from genome assembly GCF_042665355.1 of Streptomyces monticola. Taxonomy (NCBI): domain Bacteria; kingdom Bacillati; phylum Actinomycetota; class Actinomycetes; order Kitasatosporales; family Streptomycetaceae; genus Streptomyces; species Streptomyces monticola. The sequence continues at coordinate 149,178 of NZ_JBHTCF010000004.1, forward strand.
CGGTCAGCCGCGGGGGGCGCGGGTCCTGGGGGCTTGGATTCTGCTCAGCACTGCTCACCCCAGCAGGGTAGCCCCGCCCTCCCGGGAGCCCTGTGGCCACCTGGGTCTGGGCCAGGTAAAGAGCGGTGGGTACCCTGCTTCGCATGCGTGCACTCCTCGTGGTCAACCCGGCGGCAACCACCACCAGTGCCCGCACGCGGGACGTTCTGATCCATGCCCTCGCCAGTGAGATGAAGCTGGAGGCGGTGACCACCGAGTACCGCGGCCACGCCCGCGATCTGGGCCGGCAGGCCGCCGAGAGCAAGGACATCGAACTGGTCGTCGCCCTCGGCGGCGACGGCACGGTCAACGAAGTGGTGAACGGCCTCCTCCACCACGGCCCGCGCCCCGACGCCCTGCCCGGACTCGCGGTCGTACCGGGCGGCTCGACGAATGTCTTCGCCCGCGCACTCGGCCTCCCGAACGACCCGGTCGAGGCCACCGGAGCCCTGCTCGACGCCTTGCGCAGCGGCAGTCAACGCACGGTCGGGCTCGGCTTGGCCGCGGGCACGGAAGGCACCGAGGACGAAGCGGCACCGGCGCGCTGGTTCACGTTCTGCGCGGGGCTCGGCTTCGACGCCAGCGTGATCGGCCGGGTCGAAAGGGAACGCGAACGCGGCAAGCGTTCGACCCATGCGCTCTACGTACGGCAGATGCTGCGCCAGTTCCTCGACGAGCCCAACCGCCGGCACGGCACCATCACCCTGGAGCAGCCGGGCGAGGACCCGCTGAGCGACCTCGTACTCGCCATAGTGTGCAACACCTCGCCCTGGACCTACCTGGGTAATCGCCCGGTCTACGCGTCCCCTCAGGCCTCCTTCGACGCCGGTCTCGATGTGCTCGGGCTGAGCAAGCTCTCCACTCCCGCCGTGGCCCGATACGCCACTCAGCTGCTCACTTCAACCCCCGAGCGCGGCCCGCACGGCAAGCACGCGGCCACCCTCCACGATCTGACGGACTTCACCTTGCAATCGAAGGTCCCGCTTCCCTTCCAGATGGACGGTGACCACCTGGGGCTGCGAACGAGCGTGACGTTCACAGGCGTACGCCGTGCACTGCGTGTGATTGTGTGAGTGGAAGGGCCTAAAGTCCTTTCACTCGAACGTTTAGGCCAGGCTCCACCCCATAGAAGTACGGCTGTGACCTAGCCGACACCGAGGAATCAAAAAAAACTTTCCGGAAGGGGTTGTATCCGCCGCCGAGGTTTGCGAATCTCTTCTTGGCGCTCAGGACGGCCCGCAACATCGGCCCCACAGAGAGCCCGAACCCCCTCTCTCACACAGGACCTACACCAGGCGACTGGTGGTTGGCCCTTCCCTTGCGGGGGGATTCGTGAAAGCGTTCACATTCACAAGCAACCTGCACGTAATACCAAGGAGAGGTAGCAGCCATGGACTGGCGTCACAACGCCGTTTGCCGCGAGGAAGACCCCGAGCTGTTCTTCCCCATCGGCAACACCGGTCCTGCGCTGCTGCAGATCGAGGAAGCCAAGGCCGTCTGCCGCCGCTGCCCCGTCGTGGAGCAGTGCCTGCAGTGGGCGCTCGAGTCCGGCCAGGACTCCGGCGTCTGGGGTGGCCTCAGCGAGGATGAGCGTCGCGCAATGAAGCGCCGCGCCGCCCGCAACCGGGCCCGCCAGGCCAGCGCCTGACACCCGCGCCCCGTACGAGCCTGAGCCCGGCGGCGCGTACAGCGAGTACGCATCTCCCGCCCCCGAGCCGCAGCGCGCAGTACCCCCCGATGCGCTCAGCAACGTGAGCTTTGAGCCCCGGACCAAAAGGTCCGGGGCTTACTGCTGTTCCGGGGCCGGAAGGCGAGGGAAGCGGCGGCGTCAACTCCGGGTGCGTACACGCCACTTCTGAGTGCAAGCAATTTCCGCCGTACGACCGGCCTCTGCGTAAGCGCTACTTCTCGGCGCGGACCGGGATGTCCAGGATCACCTGGGTGCCGCGCTCCGGGGCCGGGACCATGTCGAAGGTCCCGCTCAACTCGCCCTCCACCAGGGTGCGCACGATCTGCAGGCCCAGATTGCCCGCGCGGTGCGGGTCGAAGCCGGCGGGCAGACCCACGCCGTCGTCCTGGACGGTGATGAGGAGACGGGCCTCCGCGCGCGTGCCGCCGCGGACCGCGGAGACCTCGACCGTGCCGTGGTCGCCCTCGCGGAAGCCGTGCTCCAGTGCGTTCTGCAGGACTTCGGTGAGCACCATCGACAGCGGGGTGGCGACTTCGGCGTCCAGGATGCCGAAGCGGCCGCTGCGCCGGCCGGTGACCTTGCCCGGCGAGATCTCGGCGACCATCGCGAGGACACGGTCGGCGATCTCGTCGAACTCCACCCGCTCGTCCAGGTTCTGGGACAGCGTCTCGTGCACGATCGCGATAGAGCCCACGCGGCGTACCGCCTCTTCGAGGGCTTCGCGGCCGCGGTCGGACTCGATGCGGCGGGCCTGCAGACGCAGCAGGGCCGCGACCGTCTGCAGATTGTTCTTCACCCGGTGGTGGATCTCCCGGATGGTGGCGTCCTTGGTGATCAACTCGCGCTCGCGGCGACGCAGTTCGGTGACATCGCGCAGCAGGACGAGGGAGCCGATACGGGTTCCCTTGGGCTTCAGCGGGATGGCGCGGAGCTGGATGACGCCGTCGTCCCCCTCCACTTCGGTCTCGCGCGGCGCCCAGCCACTGGCCAGCTTGACCAGGGCTTCGTCCACCGGGCCGCGGGACGGGGCGAGTTCGGCGGTGGCCCGGCCGAGGTGGTGGCCGACGAGGTCGGCGGCGAGGCCGAGGCGGTGGTACGCGGACAGGGCGTTCGGCGAGGCGTACTGCACGATGCCGTCCGCGTCCAGGCGGATCAGGCCGTCGCCGACGCGCGGCGACGCGTCCATGTCGACCTGCTGGCCGGGGAAGGGGAAGGAACCGGCGGCAATCATCTGCGCGAGGTCGGAGGCGCTCTGGAGATACGTCAGCTCCAGGCGGCTCGGCGTACGGACCGTGAGCAGGTTGGTGTTGCGCGCGATGACGCCGAGTACGCGGCCCTCCCTGCGTACCGGAATGGACTCGACCCGGACCGGGACCTCCTCGCGCCACTCCGGGTCGCCCTCGCGGACGATGCGGCCCTCGTCGAGCGCGGCGTCCAGCAGTGGGCGGCGCCCGCGCGGGACGAGGTGGCCGACCATGTCGTCCTGGTAGGACGTCGGACCGGTGTTGGGGCGCATCTGGGCGACGGACACATAACGGGTGCCGTCACGTGTGGGGACCCACAGGACCAGGTCGGCGAAGGAGAGGTCGGAGAGCAGCTGCCACTCCGAGACCAGCAGATGCAGCCACTCGAGATCGGTGTCACCGAGGGCCGTGTGCTGGCGTACGAGTTCGTTCATGGAGGGCACGTGTGCGAGCGTACCTTTCGCCTCGGACAGCGCGGACCCGCGCCGCTTCCGGTCCTCGCGGGCCCCAAAACACCCGCGGGCCGCGGCACCTGGGAGGGACCCTCAGCCCTCCCGGCACCGCAGCCCGGAGCAGTTCCGGCCGTCGGGTGTGCGGTCCCGTGCGGCCGAGAGAGGTCTCCGGCGCGGTCAGGGCAGAGAGCGCCGGGGGCCTCACTCCGCTCTTCTGTGCGGGAAGAGCGGAAGCTTTACCTGTGCATTGTGGACTAGACCATTCTCCGATGTCCATGCGTCAGCGGAGGTTTGTTCTTGTTTCTTTCTCCGAGACGCACAGCCTTCGTCTCCGGGCGCCGCGGGATGCACCCGGAGCGCGCCCGGAGCGCACCTGGAAGACCTCCGGCGCTACTTCCCCTCGGGCGGCCAGGCCGCCATGGACAGCTCGGCCACGCGCTCGAGCTCCTCGCGTGTGGCGCCGTCGCGGGCCTGCTGGGACATGCCCTGGAACACGGCCGCCACGTAGCGGGACAGGACCGCGGCATCGGTGTCCGCCGGCAGCCGCCCCGCCGCGATGTCCGCGCGGATACGGCTCTCGAAGGCCGCGATGTTGGAGGTGCGCCGCTCCCGCAGGGTCTCTTCCACTTCCGGGGTCGTGCAGTTGGTGGCGGCGTGGATGACGAGGCAGCCGTGCGGACGGTCGGGGGCGGTGAACTCGGCGGCCGCCTCGCGCAGTACCCGGCCGAGCGCCGCCTTCGCGGTCGGCTCCTCTTCCAGGGCGCGGGTGCCGAAGGAGCCGTATTTCTCCAGGTACTCCGCGAGGACCTCTTCGAAAAGGGTGCGCTTGTCACCGAAGGCGGCGTACAGGCTGGGCGGGCCGATACCCATGGCGCGGGTGAGATCGGCGACCGACGTCGCTTCGTAGCCGCGCTCCCAGAACGTCCAGACGGCCTGGTCAAGGGCCTGCGCACGGTCGAAGGAACGGGGGCGGCCGCGCTGCTTGGCCGTGGCCGCCCGCTGCTCCGCCGCCGATCGTTGCTTCGTCGCGGCTGGTTTCGTCACCATGAGTGAATTGTATAGCGGGCACTAGAAAACTTGACCCGGGGCGGCCTACTGTTCTTTTTGTAACGAGCGATAGGGAAAGGGAGGTGCGCCGGATCGGTGAAGGTCAGTGCGTCTCCGTCACCTTGGCCAGGGCGCGTGGGGCGTCGGGGTCCTGGCCACGGGCGATGGTGACCTCGTAGGCGAGCAGTTGGAGGGGGATGATCTCCAGGATCGGCTGAAGTTCCTCGGGCACGCCCGAGGTGGGCAGGTCGAAGCCGGCCGAGGCCTGCTCGACCTGGGCCCTGGGCCCGATGACGACCAGATCGGCGCCGCGGCCGCGCAGCCGGTCGAGCACGGGCTGCAGCGCCTCGCCGCCCTTGCCGTCGGTGACGACCGCGATGACCGGCGAGATGTTGTCGACCATGGCGAGCGGCCCGTGCAGCAGGTCGGCGCCGGAGTAGGAGAGCGCCGGGATGTAGCTGGTCTCCATCAGCTTGAGGGCGGCTTCCTTGGCGGTCGGATAGCCGTAGCCGCGGGAGGTGATGACCATGCGCTCGGCGAAGCGGTAGCGGGCGGCCAGCTGCTTGATCTCGCCCTGGCGGGACAGGAGTTGGGCGGCCAGGTCCGGGAGGGCGGCAGCCGGGGCGCCGTCGCCGTCGCGCAGTCCTTCGACAAGGAGATAGAGGGCGAGAAGGGAGGCCGTATAGGTCTTGGTGGCGGGCAGGGCCCTCTCGGGTCCGGCCAGGATGTCGATGTGGTGCTCGGAGACCGCGGCCAGCGGCGAGTCCGGGTTGTTGGTGACGGCCAGGGTGAGCGCGCCCGCATCGCGCGCGGCGCGGGTGGACGCGACCAGGTCCGGTGAGCCGCCCGACTGGCTGACGGTGATGACCAGGACATCGGCGAGATCGGGCTTGGCGCCGTAGGCGGTCGTGGTGGACATGGAGGCGAGGCCACAGGGCAGACCCAGCTGGATCTCCAGGAGGTACTTCGCATAGAGCGCGGCGTTGTCGGAGGTGCCGCGGGCGGTGAGCAGGACGAAGCGGGGCTTCTTCGCCGCGATCAGCCGGGCCACCTCGCGGATTCTCGGGGCGCCCTGCTCGAGGATGCGGCGCAGGACGGCCGGTTGCTCGGCCATCTCCCCGGACATGATCCGGCCGGGCTGCTCGCTGTGCGGCGCGGATGTGGTGACGGACATGCGGGGTGCCTCCCAGTCTTCACGGTGCCTTCGCCGGCGGGGTGCCCGGCGTTCGCGTCGGGGGTGCGTGCTGGTGGGGGTGCGGGGTGCTAGGTGCCGGGTGCCGGGTGCCGGGTGCCCGGTGGATCGCGGGCACCCGCCGTGCGGTTCGCCGAGCAGCCGGTGGTTCGCCCCGGGGTGCGCGTGGACTGCCCGGTGTCCGCCGCCGTGCGGATTGCTGAGCGGGCGCCGTGCGGATTGCTGGGCGCGGGCGCCGTCGCCGTGCGGATCGCGGGGTGGCGCCGTGCGTCGGGGTGCGGCTTGGGGTTGTCGGTGCCCCGAGTCGGGCGCCGTGTGGCGTCGGCGCGGGGCTGTGTCGGGCCTGGCTACTGGCAGTCGACCACGAGGGGGCGGGGGGCCGCCAGCCGGAGCAGTTCGGGGCGCGGGTTGGCGTGAGCTCTGTTAGATTGGTCTATACCACACGGCTCAGGACTACGCAGATCCATACGCGTGCACATCCACTACCCAGATCGGCAGGCCCAGCGTGGAAGTTGTCATCGTCAAGGACGCCAAGGCGGGCGGAGAGCTCATCGCGGGGGCCATCGCGGACCTGCTGGCCCGCAAGCCCGACGCGCTGCTCGGCGTGGCCACCGGCTCGACCCCGCTGCCCATCTACGACGCCCTGATCGCCAGGACCGGCGCCGGTGACGTGGACGCCTCGCGGGCGCGGATCTGCCAGCTCGACGAGTACGTCGGGCTGCCCGCAGGGCACCCGGAGTCGTATCGCGCGACCGTGCTGCGCCAGGTCGTGGAGCCGCTCGGGCTGCCGGAGAGCCAGTTCATGGGTCCGGACGGCAGCGCGGACGACGTGCAGGCGGCCTGCGAGGCGTACGACAAGGCGCTGGCCGAGGCCGGCGGGGTCGATCTGCAGATTCTGGGGATCGGCACCGACGGGCACATCGGGTTCAACGAGCCGTGCTCCTCGCTCGCCTCGCGCACCCGGATCAAGACGCTGATCGAGCAGACCCGGATCGACAACGCGCGGTTCTTCGACGACGACATCGACCAGGTTCCGCACCACGTGATCACCCAGGGGATCGGAACGATTCTCGACGCCCGTCATCTGGTGCTGCTCGCCACCGGTGAGGGCAAGGCGGAGGCCGTGGCGCAGACCGTGGAAGGGCCGGTCTCCTCGCTGGTGCCCGCCTCCGCGCTGCAGCTGCACCGGCACGCGACGGTCGTGGTGGACGAGGCGGCCGCGTCCAAGCTGAAGCTGGCGGACTACTTCCGGCACGCCTTCGACAACAAGCCTGACTGGCAGGGTATTTGAGCCTGGCCCAGGGGTACCTAGGGATACCCAGGGACGCCCAGGGGACGCAGCTCCGCTGGAACGGGCCGGGTGCCGCTTCGTGCGGCGCCCGGCCCGTTCGTGTTGCGCAGACCTGCCGAGTGATGCGTGGCGCGGCGCGCGGCTCACGCGCCGGTGATCGCCTCCGCCGCCGCGACTCCGCACACCCTGGCCGCGCCGTACGTGGCGATGTGCAGCGCGCCGCGTGGTGCGGACTGCGGTACGCCCATCTCGACCACCACCGTGTCGGGGCGGGCGGTGAGGAGCGCGTCCAGGGCCCCGGCCATCCAGGCGTGCCGGTGCGCGTCGCGGACCACGGCGACGATCCGGCGCTCGCCCGCGGCGGCCAGGACCTCCGCCGGGTCGTCGTCGGCCCCGTAGCTGCCGGTCGCCGTGCCGGGGAGCAGCCGGGCCAGTTCGGCGGCGACGCCCCACGGGGTCTCGTCGCCGACCGCGATATTGGCCATGGGCGTGAAGGCGGCGACGTAGGCGGGTGAAGTGAGCGGTGTGTGCTCGCCGTTGACGGTCACGGCGAGGGCGCGGCGGGCCGCGACCTGGCCGATGTCACGGCCGACACCGCTTTCGACACGTACCGCCGCGGCGGTCCACTCCCCCAGGGCGCGGACTCTTGCGGCCGCGTCGGCGAGGCGCTCCTCGGGCAGTTCGCCGGCCCGGACCGCGTCGACGAGGGCGTCCCGGAGGCGCAGGACGGTGTCCTCGTCGGCGAGGCCGCCGCCCACGCAGATCGCGTCGGCACCCGCGGCGACGGCGAGGACGCTGCCGCGTTCGATGCCGTACGTCGCGGAGATGGCCTGCATCTCCATGCCGTCGGTGACGATCAGGCCGTCGAAGCCCAGTTCCTCGCGGAGCAGTCCGGTGAGGATGCGCCGCGAGAGGGTCGCCGGGCGGTCCCGGTCGAGGGCCGGGAGCAGGATGTGGGCGCTCATGACGGCCTTGGTGCCCGCCGCGACGGCCGCGCGGAAGGGGGCCAGTTCGCGCTCCCGCAGCACCTCGAGGGAGGCGTCGATACGGGGCACCGCGTGGTGCGAGTCGACCGCCGTGTCGCCGTGGCCCGGGAAGTGCTTGGTGCAGGCGGCCACTCCGGACGACTGCAGTCCGGTGACATAGGCGGCGGTGTGCCGGGAGACGAGATCGCGGTCGGCGCCGAAGGAGCGTACGCCGATGACGGGGTTGTCGGGGTTGGAGTTGACGTCGGCCGACGGCGCCCAGTTGAGGTTGACGCCGGCGGCGGCGAGGCGGCGGCCGAGTTCGGCGGCCACGTCGCGGGTCAGCGTCACATCGTCGACCGCGCCGAGCGCGTGGTTGCCCGGGAAGGAGGAGCCGGAGCGGACCTCCAGGCGGGTGACGTCGCCGCCCTCTTCGTCGATGGCGACCAGGACGTCGTCACGCTCGGCTCGCAACTGGGCTGTGAGCGTGGCCAGTTGCTCGGGCGAGGCGATATTGCGGCCGAACAGGCCGACCGAGCACAGGCCCTCGCCGATCCGGCGGAGCAGCCACTCGGGCGCGCTGGTGCCGACGAAACCGGGCTGCAGGACCGCCAGGGCGTCGCGGGTCAGGGTGTCGGTGCCACGGATGAGTGTCGTCATACGGCGGGTTATCCCTTCACGGCGCCTGCGGTCAGACCGCTGACGGCCTTGCGCTGCAGGAAGAGGAAGAGGAGCAGGATCGGGATGGCGAAGAGCGAGGAGGCGGCCATGGTGGCGCCCCAGTCGTCGCCGAAGACGGTCTGGAACTTGGAGATCCACAGCGGCAGGGTCTGCGCCTCGGCCTGCTTGTTGAGGATCAGCACCATCGGGAACTCGTTCCAGGCGGTGATGAAGCCGAACAGCGAGGTCGCCATCAGGCCGGGTGCGAGCAGCGGCAGGATCACCTTGATGAACGCCTGCGGCCTGCTGCAGCCGTCGACCATGGCCGACTCCTCCAGGTCCTTGGGGATGGCCCCGACGAAGCCGCGCAGCGTGAGCAGCGTGAAGGGCAGCACCATCATCATGTAGAAGAGGGTGAGCGGGATCAGGCTGTTGAGCATGTCGGCGTCGCGGACCAGCATGTAGATCGCGATCACCATGACTTCCCAGGGCGCCATCTGCGCGAGCATGAAGCCGACGATGAAGCCGCGCCGGCCCTTGAACCGCATCCGGGCGAGTGCGAAGGACGCGAACAGCGCGATGACCAGGGAGAAGCCGACGGCGAGCACGGTGACGGTGACGGAGTTGCGCACCAGCGTCCAGAAGTTGTCCGCACTGACGGCCGTCTTGAAGTGCTCGAAGGTGAAGTCGAGCGGGAACCAGACCGGGTTCTCGCTGATGATGTCGCCGGTCGGCTTGAAGGCCGTGGCGAACATCCAGTAGACGGGGAAGACAAAGCCCACGAAGAGCACGACGGCCAGGGCGTTGGGCCAGATACGGCTGATCCTCGATGAAGTCGAGCGGCTCACAGCTCGTCCTCCTCTTGCTTGAGCACCACGCGAAGGTAGTACGCGGTCAGGGCGAGCAGAATCACGATGGTGAGCAGCGCGATGGCGGAGCCCATGCCGAAGTGCTGGTTGCCGAAGCCCTCGATGTACGCGTACACGGGCAGGATCTCGGTGAGCCGGTCGGGGCCGCCCTCGTTGATCGCGAAGACCTGGGTGAACGCCTTGAAGACCCAGATGATCTCCAGGAACGTGGTCGCGTAGAGGAAGGGCCGCAGGAACGGCATGGTGACCGAGGTGAAGCTCTTCCAGGGGCCGGCGCCGTCCAGGGCCGCGGCCTCGTAGAGCTCCTTGGGGATGGTGGTCGTGGCGGCGTACAGGTTGATCGCCACGAACGGGATGGACTGCCAGACGATGAGCAGCGTGACCACCGAGAAGGTGGAGAACTGGGTGCCGAGCCAGTTGTGGTCGGCCATCGAATGGAAGCCGAGCTTGTCGAGCACCCAGTTGACGACGCCGAAGCGCTGGGCGAACAGCCACTGGTAGACGGTGGTGCCCGCGATCGGCGGCATCGCCCAGGCGAGCACGAGGCCGATCAGGAGCGTCAGCCGCATCCTCTTGCCGAGCCGGGCGAGCAGCAGTCCGACCAGGGTTCCGAAGATCATGATCAGTACGACGTTGGCGCCGGTGAACAGGATCGAGCGGACCGTGACCCGCCAGAACTCCGAATTGCCGAGCGCCTCGGTGTAGTTGTCGATGCCGTTCCACTCGGTGAGGTGCTGGATCAGCTGCCTCATATTGAGGTTCTGGAACGACAGGAGCCCGTTCTTGACCAGCGGCCAGCCGAGCAGCAGCAGGGTCGCCGCGAGGGCGGGAAGCAGCAGCAGATAGGGCACGAGTGCGGTGGTGCGGGACCGCGGCGCCGCGTTCTTGCGCGGTCGCCCTCCCGCACCGTCCGCCTTCAGCACCTCCGCCGGGCGGGAGTCCTGGCGTTCGGTCTGCACGGTCATGCTCGCCATCTCTTTCGTACGAGAGCGTTCAGTTCAAGGCCGTGTGGCGGCAAGGCAGTACGGGCCGGGGGCGGAGCCCCCCGGCCCCGCCCCCGGCTCGCCGGTGCTACTGCTTCTGCGCGAGACGCTTGTTGAACTCGGCCTCGACCTGCTTGGCCGCGGCGGCGTGCGACTTACCGTTCAGGACGGCGGTCATATACGTCTTGATCGGGTTCGGCGGGTTCTCGACGGCGGCCCACTCGGGGATCAGCGGCGTGGTGCCGCCGCCCGCGACGGCGGGCGCCGCCGCCTCACCGGCGGCCTGGCCCTCGAGGTTCTTCTGCAGCGACTCCTTGTTGGGGATGACGCCGAGCTCCTTGGAGAGCTGTCCCTCGTGCTTGTCGGAGAGGGCGATCTTCAGGAACTCCTTGGCGAGTTCCTGCTTCTCGCTGCCCGCGGCGACCGCGAGGTTGGAGCCACCGAGGAAGACGCCCTCGGGCTTGTCCGCGCTCTCACCCGGGATCGTGAAGTAGCCGATGTCCTTCTCGATCTTCGGGTTGGCCTTGATGGCCGTGGCGGCCTCCCAGCCCATGCCGATGAAGGCGCCGGTCTTGCCCTTGGCGAAGACTTCGGCCTGCTGCGGCGTCGCCTCGTCCTTGTCCTTGGGGGCCGTGGAGTAGGAGGCGTACTTCTTGTAGATCTCCATGGCCTCGCCCACCTTGGGGTCGGCGAGATTGGAGACCCACTTGTCGCCGTCCTTCTTCACGAGCTCGGCGCCGGTGCCGATGGTCAGGCCGTCGAAGAAGTACCAGTTCTGGCCCGGCATGTAGACCGGCTCGGCCTTGCCCTTGGCCTTGATCTTGTCGAAGGCCTTGAACAGGTCGGCGCGGGTCTTGGGGATCTCGGTGACGCCGGCCTCCTTGAAGACCGACTTGTTGTAGATCACGACGCGGTTCGCGGCGAACCACGGGGCGGCGTACTGCTTGCCGTCCACGACCGAGGCCTCGTTGAGGGTCTCGGTCCAGTCGGCGCCGATGGACTTCTTGAGGTCCTCGAGCTCGGCCAGGCCGCCGGTCTTGGCGTACGCCGGGGTCTGGGTGTTGCCGATCTCGAAGACGTCCGGCGGGTTCTCCTCGGACAGGGCGGTGGTCAGCTTCTGCTGGATGCCGTTCCACTGCTGGACTTCGAGCTTCAGCTTCGCGCCGGTCTTCTTCTCGAAGGCGGCCTTCACGGACTTGGTCCAGCCGTCGGGCGTCGAACCGTCCATGGCCCACAGGGTCAGCGTCTGGCCCTTGAAGCCGTCGGCCCCCGCCTTGCCCTCGCCGTCGTCCGAACCACAGGCCGCTACGGACACCAACATCCCCGCGACCCCGATCGCGGCTATCAGCTTGCGCTTCACGTCACCCTCCTCAGGGAACCAGCAACCCCCCACCCACTTCGGCGACATACCGCAGGCACTGTTCGTGGGACTGGGACCTGGTCTTTAATGGTGTAGACCAGTACGGGGAGCTTGGCCTAGACCTTTAGGGGTGTCAAGGGTGTATAAGAGGGGTCCCACATCCCGTTACCTGACCGACACCTGAGAGGGAGCGACAGGTCGCGGCCGGGGCGTGCCACGATGTGAGCCGCGACAGACGGAGGAGCCGGTGACGGCAGCAGCGCAAGAGCCGGAAAGGCAGGGCATGGGCACCGAAGCGGGCAGTACCGACAGTGAGGCCGCCGTCGCGCCGGCCGAGCCGCAGCAGAGCACGACCCGCACCGCCCGCGTGCCCAAGTACTACCGCCTCAAAAGGCACTTGCTGGACATGACGGAGACGCTGCCGCCGGGCACACCCGTGCCGCCCGAGCGCACCCTCGCCGCCGAGTTCGACACCTCACGGACCACCGTGCGCCAGGCCCTGCAGGAGCTGGTCGTCGAGGGCCGGCTCGAGCGGATCCAGGGCAAGGGCACCTTCGTCGCCAAGCCCAAGGTCTCGCAGTCGCTGCAACTCACCTCGTACACCGAGGACATGCGGGCTCAGGGTCTCGAACCCACCTCGCAGCTCCTGGACATCGGCTATGTCACCGCCGACGACCGGCTCGCCGGGCTGCTCGACATCACCACCGGCGGCCGGGTCCTGCGCATCCAGCGGCTGCGGCTGGCCAACGGCGAGCCGATGGCCATCGAGACCACCCATCTCTCCGCGAAGCGCTTCCCCGCCCTTCGCCGTTCCCTGGTCAAGTACACGTCGCTGTACACCGCGCTCGCCGAGGTCTACGACGTCCACCTCGCCGAGGCCGAGGAGACCATCGAGACCTCTCTCGCGACCCCGACCGAGGCGGCGCTGCTCGGCACGGACGTCGGGCTGCCGATGCTGATGCTGTCGCGGCACTCCCTGGACGCCTCGGGCCACCCGGTGGAGTGGGTGCGCTCGGTCTACCGCGGCGACCGCTACAAGTTCGTGGCCCGCCTGCGGCGCCCGCAGGACTGAACCAGTCGTTTCCCCGCGTACGTCCGCGGTGTAGCGCAGCTCACTTTCCTGCTCTACCGTCCTCCCGTCATCGCATGAACGGGAGGACAGCCCAGTGCGTCGTGCAAGCCCGCGAACCCTCGTGATCTGGACGCTCGTTGCGCTGGCCGGCGCCGCGGGCTGGACCGTACTGGCGCTCTCGCGGGGCGAGGAGGTGTCGGCCGCGTGGATGGTGGCCGCGGCCCTCGGCTCGTACGCCATCGCCTATCGCTTCTACGCGAAGTTCATCGCCCATCGGGTGCTCAAGGTCGACAAGACCCGCGCCACCCCGGCCGAGCGCCTGAACAACGGCATCGACTATCACCCCACCGACCGCCGCGTGCTGCTCGGTCATCACTTCGCGGCCATCGCGGGCGCGGGCCCCCTCGTCGGCCCCGTGCTCGCCGCCCAGATGGGATATCTCCCCGGCACCATCTGGATCATCGTCGGCGTGATCTTCGCGGGTGCCGTGCAGGACATGGTGGTGCTGTTCTTCTCCACCCGGCGCAACGGCCGTTCGCTCGGGCAGATGGCGCGCGAGGAGATCGGTCCGTTCGGCGGGGCGGCGGCGCTGCTCGCCACCTTCGCCATCATGATCATCCTGCTCGGGGTGCTCGCCCTGGTCATCGTGAACGCCCTCGCGCAGTCGCCCTGGGGCACCTTCTCCATCGCGATGACGATTCCGATCGCCCTGTTCATGGGCTTCTATCTGCGGGTGCTCAGGCCCGGCCGGGTCTCCGAAGTCACCCTGATCGGCGTCGCGTTGCTGCTGCTCGCGATCGTCGCGGGGCGCTGGGTGGCACAGTCCTCGCTCGCCGACACCTTCACGCTCGCGCCCTCGACGCTGGTCATCTGGATGGTGGCGTACGGCTTCGTCGCCTCCGTGCTTCCCGTGTGGATGCTGCTCGCGCCGCGCGACTACCTCTCCACCTTCATGAAGATCGGCACCATCGGGCTGCTCGCGCTCGGAGTGCTCGTCTCGCTGCCCACGATGAAGATGGACCCCGTCACGGACTTCGCGGGGCGCGGCGACGGGCCGGTGTTCGCGGGCTCGCTCTTCCCGTTCGTCTTCATCACCATCGCCTGCGGCGCCCTGTCCGGATTCCATGCGCTGATCTCCTCCGGTACGACACCGAAGATGATCCAGAAGGAGACGCAGGTCCGGATGATCGGCTACGGCTCCATGCTGATGGAGTCATCGGTGGCGGTCATGGCCCTGGTCGCGGCGAGCATCATCGACCCCGGCCTGTACTTCGCGATGAACGCGCCCGCGGGTGTCATCGGCGACAGCGTGCAGAGCGCGTCCCAGGCGGTCGCGAACTTCGGCTACTCCATCTCCCCGCAGGACCTCGCGGCCGCCGCGAAGAACGTCGAGGAGGCCACGCTGCTCTCCCGCACCGGCGGCGCCCCGACCCTCGCCATCGGCGTCTCGGAGATCTTCTCCCAGGTCACCGGGGGCGGTCTCAAGGCCTTCTGGTACCACTTCGCGATCATGTTTGAGGCGCTGTTCATCCTGACCGCGCTCGACGCCGGCACCCGCGTGGGCCGGTTCATGCTGCAGGACATGCTCGGCAACGTCCACAAGCCGTTCCGCAATGTGAGCTGGAAGCCCGGACTCCTGATCACCAGCGCCGCCGTGGTCGCCCTGTGGGGCTACTTCCTCTGGGTCGGCGTGCACGAGCCGCTCGGCGGGATCAACCAGCTCTTCCCGATCTTCGGGATCGCCAACCAGCTGCTCGCCGCCGTCGCCCTCGCCGTGTGCACCACGCTCCTGGTGAAGTCCGGGCACCTCAAGTGGGCCTGGATCACCGGGATTCCGCTGGCCTGGGACGCCACGGTCACCCTCACCGCGAGCTGGCAGAAGGTGTTCTCCAGCGATCCGCGCGTGGGCTTCTTCGAGCAGCGCTCCGTCTACCAGGACGGCATCGACGCGGGCAAGGTCCTGCCGCCCGCCAAGAGCATGGACGACATGCACACCATCGTCACCAACTCCACGGTGGACGGGGTGCTTTCGGCCGCCCTCGCCCTGCTGATCGTGATCATCCTCGTGGACGCGGCACGGGTCTGCGTCAAGCACGTACGCGACCCCGGGGCCTCCCGGCTCAGCGAGGCGCCGTACGTGGAGTCGAAGCTGACCGCGCCGGCCGGCCTCATCGCCTCCAAGGAGGAGAAGGCGGAGCTGGCGGCGGAGCGCGAGAGGCAGCGGGCATGACAGGAGGCATGACGGGGGGCATGACGGCGAGCAGGGTCCGGCGGGCACTGGCCTGGGTGCGGTGGTATGTCCGTGAACTCACCGACGAGTCCGCGTACGACCGCTATGTCGAGCATGCGCGCAAGAACCACCCGGGTGTCCTCGTGCTGTCCCGGCGCGACTTCGAACGGATGCGGACGGACCGCCAGGAGTCGGACCCGAGACAGGGGTTCCGCTGCTGCTGACCGCTGCTGCCGGCGGCCACCGCCGGCAGCCACCGCCGGAGCCGGGGAGTGCCCCTGGCCACTGCCGGCGCGGCGCCGTGACGCTATCGGCGACCTTTCGTAGTCGTACCGATATGCGGACGGGGGGTGACTCCTGATGAGACAGTCGCCTAGATTTCCTGCGGATTAACAGGGTGATCTAGGGGACGGAGCCACCATGCCGGAGTCGGCATCCACCAAGACGCGAAGCACGCGAAGAATCACACCCAAATCGATCGTCATCTGGACACTGGTGGCGCTCGTCGGCGGCGTCGGCTGGGGCGTACTGGCGCTCTCGCGGGGCGAGGAGATCTCGGCCGCCTGGATGCTGGCGGCCGCACTCGGCTCGTACGCCATCGCCTATCGCTTCTACTCCAAGTTCATCGCGAACCGGGTGCTCAAGGTCGACAAGACCCGGGCGACCCCGTCCGAGCGCCTGAACAACGGTGTCGACTTCCACCCCACCGACCGGCGGGTGCTCTTCGGGCACCACTTCGCCGCGATCGCGGGCGCGGGCCCCCTCGTCGGCCCGGTGCTCGCGGCCCAGATGGGTTATCTCCCCGGCACCATCTGGATCGTCGCGGGCGTGATCTTCGCGGGTGCCGTGCAGGACATGGTCACCCTGTTCTTCTCCACCCGCCGCGACGGCCGCTCGCTCGGCCAGATGGCGCGGGACGAGATCGGGCCGTTCGGCGGCGCGGCCGCCCTGGTCGCGGTGTTCGCGATCATGATCATCCTGCTCGCGGTGCTCGCCCTGGTCATCGTGAACGCCCTCGCGCACTCGCCGTGGGGTGTCTTCTCCATCGCGATGACGATCCCGATCGCCCTCCTCATGGGCTTCTATCTGCGCATCCTGCGTCCCGGCCGGGTCACCGAGGTCTCCGTCATCGGTGTCGCGCTTCTGCTGCTCGCCATCGTCGCGGGCAGCTGGGTGGCGGAGTCCTCGTGGGCCGACACCTTCACGCTCGAACCGGGCACGCTGGTCATCTGGATGGTCGTCTACGGCTTCCTCGCCTCCGTGCTTCCGGTCTGGATGCTCCTGGCGCCCCGTGACTACCTCTCGACCTTCATGAAGGTCGGCACGATCGTGCTGCTCGCACTCGGCGTCGTCATCGCGCTGCCGACGATGAAGATGCCGGCGGTCACGGAGTTCGCCTCCAGCGGCACGGGCCCGGTCTTCTCCGGCTCGCTGTTCCCGTTCGTCTTCATCACCATCGCCTGCGGCGCCCTGTCCGGCTTCCACTCCCTGGTCTCCTCCGGTACGACACCGAAGATGATCCAGAAGGAGTCGCAGGTCCGCCTGATCGGCTACGGCTCCATGCTCACCGAGTCGTTCGTGGCGATCATGGCGGTGATCGCGGCGTGCATCATCGAGCCCGGTCTGTACTTCGCCGTCAACTCGCCCGCGGGCGTGATCGGTTCCACCGTGGAGTCCGCATCGCAGGCGGTGCAGGGCCTTGGATTCACCATCTCGCCCGAGCAGTTGACGCAGGCCGCCAAGGATGTCGAGGAGGCCTCGCTGCTCTCCCGCACCGGTGGCGCCCCGACCTTCGCGCTCGGTATGTCGGAGATCTTCTCCGCCGTGATCGGCGGTGCCGGGCTCAAGGCCTTCTGGTACCACTTCGCGATCATGTTCGAGGCGCTGTTCATCCTGACCACGGTGGACGCGGGCACCCGTGTCGGCCGCTTCATGCTGCAGGACACGCTCGGCAACGTCTGGAAGCCGCTGCGCGACGTCAGCTGGAAGCCGGGCGTCTGGCTCACCAGCGCGGTCGTGGTCGGCGGCTGGGGCTACTTCCTGTGGGTCGGCGTGCATGACCCGCTGGGCGGCATCAACCAGCTGTTCCCGCTGTTCGGTATCGCCAACCAGCTGCTCGCCGCCGTCGCCCTCGCCGTGTGCACCACGCTGCTCATCAAGTCCGGGCGCCTCAAGTGGGCCTGGGTGACCGGCATTCCGCTGGTCTGGGACGCGGCGGTCACCCTGACCGCGAGCTGGCAGAAGGTGTTCTCCGACGACCCGAAGGTCGGCTTCTTCGCGCAGCGCGACAAGTACCAGGCCGCGATCGACTCGGGCGCGGATCCGCTGCCGCCCGCGAAGACCGTCGACGACATGCACACCGTGGTCACCAACTCCACGGTGGACGGCGTCCTTTCGGCCCTGTTCGCGGTCCTCATCCTGGTCGTCCTCGCGGACGCGGCGCGGGTCTGCGTCAAGGCCATCCGCAAGCCCGGTACGGCCAAGCTCTCCGAGGTGCCCTACGTCGAGTCCAAGGTGGTCGCGCCCGCCGGGCTCTGGGCCACCAAGGAGGAGAAGGCCGAGCTGGCGGCGGTGGGAGCCGGCGGCGGCGACGCCGGCGGCTCGAAGGACGATGTGCCCGCCGGGTCCGGGTCGTCCTGATGGGCACCCCGGGCTCCGCGCACCACCCGGCTTCCCCGGGCGCCGCGCACTCCTCGGCCTCCCCGGGCACCGCGAACTCCTTCTGGGCGCGCGCCCGTTACTGGTGGCGGGAGCTCACGGGCGAGGCGGTGTACGACCGGTATGTCGCCCATGCCCGGGCCTGTGCGCCCGGCACCGAGGTCATGTCGCGGCGCGAGTTCGAGCGCGAGCGGATGGACGCGCGCGAGGCGGATCCGCGGGAGGGCTTCCGCTGCTGCTGAGTCGCCGCCGGGCTCCCGCTGAGCCCTCGACGAGTTCCCGCAGGGTTCCCGCCGAGCCGTCAGCGGGCTCCCCGCCGGGCCACGACTGAGCCACGACCACCGGAGCGCGACACAACATATGGGGGCTGCCACAACAGGCGGCCCCCACATGTATGCTCGTGCTCGCTGTCGTCGCAGGGGAATCCGGTGCAAATCCGGAACTGTCCCGCAACGGTGTATCGGTGCGCTTTTGCGTACCCGTCAAGTCCGAAGACCTGTCGACAGTGCGCCCGTGCCGCCCGGCTCGGGTGCCAACGACGTCCGGGTCTCGCGGAATGGGCCGGTGGACGCGATGCGGTGTGCCGTTCGCCAGGCCTCCGCTACGCCGCCATCCCCCGCAAGGCCCCGAGCCGAGCGAGGGAGTGCTCCACGTGACCATCGCGCCAGCCGATCCCGTCTCACCCCAGACGGAACGCCGTGCCGACCACCAGGTCGAACCGGAACGGGCGGGTGACGCCCCCGGAACCGCGCTCCTGCGCACCCTGACCGAGCTGACCGCCGATCTGCCCGACACCGACCCGGGCCGGGTCGCGGCCGCCGCGCTGCGCGGCCGGAACGCCGGTTCGGACGAGGCGGAGCTGCGCGAACTGGCCACGGAGGCGGCGGCGGGACTGATCTCCGAAGACCCGGCGTACGCCCGGCTCGCCGCCCGGCTGCTCACGCTCGCCATCGCCGACGAGGCCGCGTCGCAGGGCGTCACCACCTTCACCGAGTCCGTCGCGACCGGCCACCGCGAGGGCCTGATCGCCGACCGCACCGCCGAGTTCGTACGCCGTCACGGCGCCCGGCTCGACGCGCTCATCGCCACCTCTGTCGACGAGGGCGCCGACGACCGCTTCGGCTACTTCGGACTGCGCACCCTGCACAGCCGCTATCTGCTGCGGCACCCGCTGACCCGCAAGGTCGTCGAGACGCCGCAGCACTTCATGCTGCGGGTGGCCGCCGGACTCGCCGAGGGCGAAAGCGAGCGCGCCCTGGAGGAGGTCGAGGCCCTCTACGGCCTGATGAGCCGCCTGGACTATCTGCCGTCCTCGCCGACGCTCTTCAACTCCGGCACCCGGCACCCGCAGATGTCCAGCTGCTATCTGCTCGACTCACCGCTCGACGAACTCGACTCCATCTACGACCGCTACCACCAGGTGGCCCGGCTCTCGAAGCACGCCGGCGGCATCGGGCTCTCGTACTCCCGTATCCGCAGCCGGGGTTCGCTGATCCGGGGCACGAACGGGCACTCCAACGGCATCGTCCCGTTCCTCAAGACCCTGGACGCGTCGGTCGCCGCCGTGAACCAGGGCGGGCGGCGCAAGGGCGCGGCCGCGGTCTACCTGGAGACCTGGCACTCCGACATCGAGGAGTTCCTGGAGCTGCGCGACAACACCGGCGAGGACGCCCGGCGCACCCACAATCTGAATCTCGCGCACTGGATCCCGGACGAGTTCATGCGCCGGGTCGCCGCCGACCAGGACTGGTCGCTGTTCTCCCCCGCCGACGTGCCCGAGCTCGTGGACCTGTGGGGCGAGGAGTTCGACGCCGCCTACCGGGCGGCGGAGGCCAAGGGCCTCGCCCAGCGGACCCTGCCCGCGCGGGATCTGTACGGCCGCATGATGCGTACCCTCGCGCAGACCGGCAACGGCTGGATGACCTTCAAGGACGCCGCCAACCGCACCGCCAACCAGACCGCCGAGCCCGGCCACACGGTGCACTCGTCGAACCTGTGCACCGAGATCCTGGAGGTCACGGACGACGGCGAGACGGCGGTCTGCAACCTGGGGTCCGTGAACCTGGGCGCCTTCGTCGACCCGGACGCCGGTGCCGACGGCATCGACTGGGAGCGGCTCGACGCCACCGTGCGCACCGCCGTGACGTTCCTCGACCGTGTCGTGGACATCAACTTCTATCCGACCGAGCAGGCGGGCCGGTCGAACGCCAAGTGGCGCCCGGTGGGCCTGGGCGCGATGGGCCTGCAGGACGTCTTCTTCAAGCTGCGGCTGCCCTTCGGCTCCGACGAGGCCAAGGCGCTGTCCACCCGGATCGCCGAGCGCGTCATGCTCGCCGCGTACGAGGCGTCGGCCGAACTCGCCGAGCGCAACGGCCCGTTGCCCGCCTGGGAGAAGACCCGCACTGCGCGCGGTGTCCTGCACCCCGACCACTACGGCGTACAGCAGCACTGGCCCGAGCGCTGGGCGGCGCTTCGGGAGCGGATCGCCGCCACCGGCATGCGCAACTCGCTGCTTCTGGCGATCGCCCCGACGGCCACCATCGCGTCCATCGCGGGCGTCTACGAGTGCATCGAGCCGCAGGTCTCCAACCTCTTCAAGCGCGAGACGCTGAGCGGGGAGTTCCTGCAGGTGAACGCCTATCTGGTGGCGGACCTGAAGCGCCTCGGCGTCTGGGACGCCAAGACCCGCGAGGCGCTGCGCGAGGCCAACGGCTCGGTGCAGGGCTTCAGTTGGGTTCCCGAGGAGATCCGCGACCTGTACCGCACGGCGTGGGAGATCCCGCAGCGCGGCCTGATCGACATGGCCGCCGCCCGCACCCCGTACCTCGACCAGGCACAGTCGCTCAATCTCTTCCTGGAGACGCCGACGATCGGGAAGCTCTCCTCGATGTACGCGTACGCCTGGAAGCAGGGCCTGAAGACGACGTACTACCTGCGCTCGCGCCCGGCCACCCGGATCGCCCGCGCCGCCGGTTCGAACCCGGCCACTCCCGTCCCCGCGCAGGCCACGACGGAAGAAGCCGTCGCCTGCTCCCTGGAAAACCCCGAGTCCTGCGAGGCCTGCCAGTAATGACCGCCGCACCCGAGAAGACCGAGACAACCGCGAAGGCCGCGAAGGCCGAGAAGGCCGAGAAGGCCGAGAGGAATCTGCTCGACCCGGGCTTCGAGCTGACCCTGCGCCCCATGCGTTACCCGGACTTCTACGAGCGCTACCGGGACGCCATCAAGAACACCTGGACCGTCGAGGAGGTCGACCTCCACTCCGACGTGACCGACCTCGCCAAGCTCTCACCCGGCGAGCAGCACATGATCGGCCGCCTGGTCGCCTTCTTCGCGACCGGCGACTCGATCGTGGCGAACAACCTGGTGCTCACCCTCTACAAGCACATCAACTCCCCCGAGGCGAGGCTCTACCTGAGCCGTCAGCTCTTCGAGGAGGCCGTGCACGTCCAGTTCTATCTGACGCTGCTCGACACCTATCTGCCCGACCACGAGGACCGCAACGCGGCCTTCGCGGCGGTGGAGAACATCCCGTCCATCCGCGAGAAGGCCGAGTTCTGCTTCAAGTGGATGGACTCGGTGGAGGAGATCGACCGCCTGGAGACCCAGGCGGACCGGCGCCGCTTCCTGCTCAATCTGATCTGCTTCGCGGCCTGCATCGAGGGCCTGTTCTTCTACGGCGCCTTCGCGTACGTGTACTGGTTCCGCTCCCGCGGCCTGCTGCACGGTCTGGCCACCGGCACCAACTGGGTGTTCCGGGACGAGACGATGCACATGAACTTCGCCTTCGAGGTCGTGGACACCGTCCGCAAGGAGGAGCCGGAGCTCTTCGACGACCGGCTGCGTGAGCAGGTCACCGACATGCTCAAGGAGGCGGTGGAGGCCGAGCTGCAGTTCGCCCGCGACCTGTGCGGCGAGGGCCTGCCCGGGATGAACACCGAGTCGATGCGGCAGTACCTGGAGTGCGTCGCCGACCAGCGCCTCACCCGGCTCGGCTTCGCCCCGCTCTACGGCTCCGAGAACCCCTTCTCGTTCATGGAGCTGCAGGGAGTTCAGGAGCTGACCAACTTCTTCGAGCGCAGGCCGTCCGCGTACCAGGTGGCGGTGGAGGGCTCGGTGTCGTTCGACGACGAGTTCTGACGCGCCGAGGAGTTCCGGGCCGCCGGCCGCACCGGGCCCCGCTCCGCCGCCTTCAACTGCCGGTCAATCCGCCGGTCGTGGACGTATCCGATCAGTGAGGGCAGCGCCAGAAGCAGGAAGACCCCGAGGACGCCGAGTGTGTTGAGGAGTGCGTGTGTGTTGTCCATGCGCACTACTTTCGCGCGCACGGGCCCTCGGGGTCAGTGGCAGGACTGTCATACACCATCGACTTCCTGCCAAGCCTGCGGCAGACTGACGGACATGCTGAAGAACGTGGCCGCAGTGCTGCTCGACGGTGTGCATCCCTTCGAACTCGGCGTCGTCTGCGAGGTGTTCGGCCTCGACCGCGGCGACGAAGGGCTGCCGGTGTACGACTTCGCGGTGGTCTCGGCGGAGGGCCCGGAGCTCGGCACGCACGCGGGCTTCACCATTCGAGCAACCCACGGCCTCGAACGTCTGGCGGAGGCCGATCTGATCGCCGTGCCCGCGGCCCGCTCCGACCGGGACCGCCCCTATCCGCCCGAGCTCCTGGCCGCCCTGCGGCAGGCCGTGGACCGGGGCGCGCGGGTGCTGTCCGTGTGCTCGGGCGCGTTCGTCCTGGGCGAGGCGGGGCTCCTCGACGGACGGCAGTGCGCGGTGCACTGGAGGTACGCGCGGGAGCTGGCGGTCCGC
Source organism: Streptomyces monticola (assembly GCF_042665355.1). Classification (NCBI taxonomy): domain Bacteria; kingdom Bacillati; phylum Actinomycetota; class Actinomycetes; order Kitasatosporales; family Streptomycetaceae; genus Streptomyces; species Streptomyces monticola. Next base: position 171,742 of record NZ_JBHTCF010000004.1, read on the forward strand.
TTCCCCCGCGCCCGCGTCGAACCCGACGTCCTGTACGTCGACGAGGGCCCGGTCATCACATCCGCCGGCACCGCCGCGGGTATCGACGCCTGTCTGCACATCGTGCGCACGGAACACGGCAGCGAGGTGGCCAACGCCATCGCCCGGCGCATGGTCGTGCCCCCGCACCGCGACGGCGGCCAGGCCCAGTACGTGGAGCGGCCGCTGCCCGCCACCCCCTGTGACACCGTCGGGGAGGTACTCGCCTGGCTGGAGCGGCACCTGGACGAGGAGATCACCGTCGAACAGCTCGCCGCCCGTGCGCATATGTCACCGCGCACCTTCGCCCGCCGCTTCTCGCAGGAGACCGGCACCACGCCCTATCGCTGGCTCCTGCGCCAACGCGTCCTGCGCGCCCAGGAGTTGCTCGAGTCCACGGACGAGACGGTGGACACGGTCGCGAGCCGGGTCGGCTTCGGCACCGCGGCCGCCCTGCGCCATCACTTCCTGCGCGTGCTCGGCACGACACCGAACACCTACCGCCGCACGTTCCAGGGACCGGCCCGCGCGGCGTGACCGGTCCCGGAGTTCAGCTCATGGCCCTCAGGCGTTCGGCACCGTCTCGTACCGCGGCGTGCCCTCTTCCATCTGGCGCAGGGCGTCCTTGCGCTCACGCTTGGAGAGACGGTCGATGTACAGGTAGCCGTACAGGTGGTCCGTCTCGTGCTGCAGGCAGCGGGCGAAGTAGCCGGTGCCGCGCACGGTGATCGGGTTGCCCTTCTCGTCCTGGCCCTTGACCACGGCGTAGTCGGGGCGGGCGAGCGAGGCGTAGGCCGTCGGCACGGACAGGCAGCCCTCGTTGGAGTCGTCGAGGCTGCGCTGGTCGGCCGGGAGGTCCTGGAGGACGGGGTTGCAGACGACGCCCACGTGCCGGACCCCGTCGTCGTCCGGGCAGTCGTACACGAAGACCTTGAGGTCGACGCCGATCTGGTTGGCGGCCAGGCCCACGCCCTCGGCGGCGCGCTGGCTGGCGAACATGTCGTCGACCAGCTTCGCGAGCTCGTCGTCGAAGGCCGTGACGTCCTTGCACTCCTTGTGCAGCACCGGGTTGCCCACGACGGTGACCGGCCGGGACGTGCCGCGCTCGCGGTAGGCCGCCTCGCGCTCCCCGGGGTTCTCGGTGTCGATGACGAAGCCCTCGTCGTCGACGGGGAGCACCGCCGAGCTCACCGGTGCCTGCTGCTCAGTGTCCTGCTGCGCCATGACCGACGTATGCCTTCCTCAACATGCCAAGTGGTGGATACAGCCTACGGGCAAGAGGTCAGCAGACTTCTTCCAGATCCCGCCAGTCCCGGGAGTCCGGGCTGTCCGCCACCCAGCCGTCGAGCAGCCCGCGCACCAGGCCCGCGGGCGCCGCGAGGCCGCACTCGCGCTCCGGCACCCACAGGGCGCCGGGGCTGCGGTGCCCGAGCGGTCCCGGGTGCCCCGGCTCGCTGTGGTCGTGCGGGTCGAGGTGCTCGCCGTCGCCCTCGTCGCTCGGCATCCGGCTCTCCGAGCACATCCGGCACAGCAGGCGCACGGACGACGACCAGTCCTCGGCCGCGAAGCCCGCGTCCGCCGCGAGCCGCTCCAGGGCGTCCCGGTCGGCCTCGGTGGCGGCTTCGAGGAGCACCACCCAGGTGGGCACCGGCGAGGGCGCCCACAGCTCGATCTCGTCGAAGACGGGGTACGACTGGCCCGCGGCCGTGGTCCGCTCCCCGTGCGGTACGCCGTCGTGCAGGACGACCTCGCCCCAGCGCCGCCCGGACGACGGCAGCGGAATGGAGAGCACCTCGATACGGGCCGGATCCAGGCGGCGGCCCCACACCACTTCGGCCTCGCCCTCGGGGGAGAGCCGGACGGCGGCGCTGCCCAGGTCCATGCCGAGCGGCTCGCCGCTGCCCACAGCGCCGCCCGGCACCTTCAGGCCGTACGCCTGCCAGGCGCGGCGCGCGAGGGGCCAGTCCTGCAGGGCGGTCGCCGCGATGCCGACGTTCCACCAGTCGGGGGCGCCCGTCTCGCGGTCGAGGAGGGCGACGGCGCGCAGGCCCGCGGCCCGCGCCTGCTCCCAGTCGTGCCGGAACTTGTGCAGCAGCGCGAGGTTGAACCAGGACTCGGACAGCCAGGGTTCGAGGTCCGCCGCACGCGTCAGGAGCGCGCCCGCGTCCTCGTAACGGCCGTCGCCGATGAGCGTGAACGCCCTGTCGGTGGCCTGCCGCCATGAGGCGGAGGGCCGGTGTCGTCCCTTGCCGAAGATCCTCACGATTCCCGCCTGCCCAGATTCGTTCCAAAACAGTGCAGCATCGGGCCTTTGCCCCCGGACACCCTGCACTTCGCATCCAACCATGCCCACTCGGACGCCCGCTCATTACCCATGGGTTACCCAGGTGGGACAAGGGGATCCCTGTGGATCTCGCCCTTTGAGCGGCTACGAACCGTTACCGGCCCCCTCTCCATGAGTGCTGCCCGCCGCTCCCGGACGGCCACACGCCCGCTACAGGCCGCTCCCGACCCGTGACAGCACCCTCGCAAGGGATTCCACGACCTCCGGCTGGTGGTCGTGGCCCGTGGAAAGACGCAGCCTCTCCAGGGCGGTGAGCGGCCCGCCGGGGCCTTCTCCCCTGGCCATCTCGTCGTATGCGTTCGCTGTCCGCACAATGCGCGCGGTGAGCGGCTGGTCGCGGTACGGCTCCGCCTGCCGCTCCACGACCATCGCGACATCCGCGAGCACACCGGTCTGACGCACCACGGCCCCGCCGAGCAGGGCGATCCGGCGCTGTTCGGCGGCGGGCAGGACCGCGGTGGCGCCTTCGGACACCGGGTCGACCAGGGAGAGCTGCCCGATGTCATGCATGAGGGCGGCGTATTCGAGTACGACGAGATCGGCGCCGGCGAGACCGAGATCACGGCCGACGGCCCGGCTGAGCGCGGCCACACGGCGGGCGTGACCCGGCGGGGTGTAGCCGGCGATCTCGGTGGCCCGGGCGAGTGAGGTGATGGTCTGCCGGTAGGTGGTGCGCACGGCCGCGTACCGCCGGAAGGAGAGCTGGGTCAGCAGCAGCGGCAGACAGAACACCGGCAGCGCCCACAGCCCCGCGACGGCCACCGCGAGGGCCATCACGGCGCCGGTCGCGCCGACCGCGGAGCCGATGCCGCGCATGGCCCGCAGTTCGTCGCGCAGCAGCGGCCCGTACGGCCAGCCGGTGCGGGCGCTGAGCAGGGCGGCGGCGAGCACGGCGTCGCAGAGCGCGGTGAGGGCGAGCACCACCACGAGCCACAGCGCGTAGTACGGGCCGTACCCGACCAGCTCTCCCAACTTCCCCGAGTTGTAGAGGGGTTGGAAGCACACCGCGGCGAAGCCGACGGACAGGACCCGGCGCGCCATGTGGTCGAGCCCTGGAGCACGGCCGAGCGCCACATGCGGGACGGAGCCGACCAGGAAGGCGGCCACCGTCACCGCGGTCACCTGCAGCACGCCGTGGCTGGTGGGGTGCCCGGCGTTCTCCCCGAGCAGGGCGTACGCGAGGGCTCCGGCGGCGCCGAGCGGTGCGGGCTCCCGCTCCCCCGCGCCGCCGCCCCACCGGGCCAGTTCGCCGACCGCGATGAGCGCCCCGAAGGCCAGGGCGACCCCCCGTTCGGCGAGCCCGAACCACAGGGTGTGCCCGAGGGCGGCGGCGGTCAGCAGGGCGGCGAGCAGATGCACGCACCGCACCACGGCGGGAGCGCCCGCCGGCTTCGCCGTGTCCCACCGGGTCACCGAGGCCGCTCCCCGGTGACGGGAGTGCGCCGGCGGCTCTCAGGAGGCACGTTTTTTCTCGGTGCGGGGAGCGCGGGGCCGTCCGAGGCGACCGCAGGGGCGTCGGACGTGACGGCCGGGTGCCAGCCGCCGCGTTCGATGGCGCGCGCCAGGGCCCGCACCATCTGCGGGTCGAACTGCCGCCCCGCGCACCGTTTCAGCTCGGCCACGGCCTCCGCGACGGGCCTGGCCCGCCGGTAGGAGCGGGTGGACGTCATCGCGTCGAAGGCGTCGGCGACGGCCACCACCCGGGCGAACTCCGGAATCTGCCGCCCCACGAGGCCATACGGATAGCCGCTGCCGTCGAGCCGCTCGTGGTGGTGCAGGATCGCGCTGCGGGCCTCCCCCAGGAAACCGATGCCGCGCACCATCTCGTGGCCGTACTCGGGGTGCAGCTCGATGATCCGGCGCTCCTCGTCGGTGAGCGGCCCGTCCTTCCTCAACAGCCTTGTGGGGACGCCGAGTTTGCCGACGTCGTGCAGAATCCCGGCGAACCGGAGCACCTCCACGCGCGCGTCCTCCATGCCCAGCTCACGGGCGATCAGGACGGAGGCCTTGCCGACCCGCTCGCTGTGCCCGCGGGTGTACTCGTCCTTGATGTCGACGGCCTGCACAAGCGCCCTGATGGTGGCCTGGTGGGCGGCGCGCTCGCGGTGGTACTGGGCGAACACCCAGCAGGAGATGTACATCGGCAGCAGCACGAGCAGCGCGGCGAGCGGCCCGTACGGGCTGCGCCAGAGCACCGCCATCATCAGCCCGGCGAGCCCGTGCACCACGACGGGCGCGAGGGTGCGCAGAAAGAGCCCGCGCCAGGCGGCCCGTACCGGCAGCCGCTCGGCCGTGGCCAGGATCGCGCCGTCCAGGGCGGCCAGGACCAGGGCGAAGACGAGGGCGGCGGCTCCCGCGGGCACGAGGGCGCCCGGGAAGTCCGGTGCCGGCGGGGTCCCGGCGGCCAGTGCCTGCCGGCCCCCGAGTGCGAGATGGACACCGGCCGCCGCCCACGACGCGAGCGCCAGCTGGGCCGCCCGCCAGATCCGCCGTGGCGCGGCGGGCCGGCGCTCGACCCGGGCGAGCACGGCACCGGGCACGGCCACCAGGGCGGCCGCGGCGGGCGGCAGCAGAAAGGCCCCGGCGAGCAGCACGGGGAAGAACGCGGCCATCCCGCGCGGCGCCCGCTCCCCGACGACCCGGCAGCGGGTGAGCTGCTCGCAGCCGGCGTACAGCGCGGCGAGGAGGGCGAGGGCGCCCCAGGGCGTGCCGTCGGCGCTCAGCACGGGAAGCACGCAGACGGCGGCGCCCACGGCGACGGCACCGATGGTGACCGAGCCCCGCAGGGGAACCGACCGCATCGCGCCCCCTCCCCATCCCCCGGCAGCGCCGGTCCTCCGTAAGCCGTTCAAGCTCCGGAGAATAGGACGGTGCTGTGCGAGGGGGCACGGGATCGGGTGATTCCGCGGCTTATGCGAGCGCGGATTAGCACCTTCGAGTGACAGCAGGCCGCAGCCCACGGAAATACGGGCTGCGGCCTCTTAACTCTGTGCTACGCGAGGGGAGTTCAGCCGGTTGGGCCCTGTGGAGCGGCCGGGTCGGTCCCGTGAAGCGACCGGGTTCAGGACTCCTGCGCGGAAGACGGCAGCTCCGCCGACGCGGTCAGATCGTGCTCGGGCACGGCCTGACCGGAACGGATCAGATCGATCCGGCCCATGACCTTGGCGCGCAGATCGGTCGGCACGTCGTCCTGCCCGCAGCAGCGCTTGACCAGCTTCTTGACCGCCTGCTCGAGGCCGTACTTCTCCAGGCACGGAGAGCACTCCTCGAAGTGCGACTCGAACTTGGTGCAGTCGCTGTCGGGCATCTCGTGGTCCAGGAACTCATAGAGATGGTCCAGGACCTCGGAGCAATCCGTCTCGTGCGGGTCTCCGCAGCTCATGAGCCCGAGCCTTTCGTTCCGTTCGACGACTCACTCGTACCGGTGGCGGCACCGGCGGGGACGAGGCCACGGTCCTTGGCGTAGTCCTCGAGCATGCCGCGCAGTTGGCGACGGCCCCGGTGGAGGCGGGACATCACGGTGCCGATGGGAGTACCCATGATGTCGGCGATCTCCTTGTAGGCAAAGCCCTCTACGTCCGCCAGATAGACGGCGATGCGGAACTCCTCGGGGATCGCCTGGAGCGCTTCCTTCACATCCGAGTCCGGCAGGTGGTCGAGCGCCTGGGACTCGGCGGAGCGCAGACCCGTCGACATATGCGACTCGGCGCGCGCCAGCTGCCAGTCCTCGATCTCCTCGGCGGCACTGCGCTGGGGCTCGCGCTGCTTCTTGCGGTACGAGTTGATGAAGGTGTTGGTGAGGATGCGGTACAGCCACGCCTTGAGGTTGGTGCCCTCACGGAACTGGTGGAAGGACGCGTACGCCTTCGCATACGTCTCCTGCACCAGGTCCTCCGCGTCCGCGGGATTGCGCGTCATACGCAGCGCGGCCGAATACATCTGGTCGAGGAACTCCAGCGCATCGCGCTCGAACCGGGCATTGCGCTCGGCAGCGGTCTCCTGCGCCGTCTCCTCCGCGCGGCCCTCGTCGGTCCCAGTGACCTGACCCACCTCCTCCGGCTTCGTGGCGAAGCCGAAACCGGCGACGCTCGAATCGGAGGATAGACGACGATCCGGTCCGCCCGCCGCCCGAATAGGGGCGGTCTTGGCCGCCGCCAGCATGGACCTCTCCAGGTCAGCGGCGCTGCTGCGGCTCGGGCAGGCGATCGAACCCATGCGGCGGACTCCCTAAGTTCGTGCGTTCTTTCCGACGTTCGCCTCAACAGCCGTCACGCACTCACCATTCCCGGAGTCCCTTGATCCAGACGGTCACTTCCCGCGTGATGAGCGCCACGGCCTCGCCCTGGCCGATGTCCGCCTTCTTCGGCACGGCGAAGCCGTGATCGCCGTACGGCACCTCCACCAGGTCGTACGCGCCGTCCGGGAACTCGCCCGGCCTGCCGAAGGGATCGTTCCCGCCCTGCACGACGAGGGTCGGCACCCCGCTGCCGAGCAGCTCGTCGGCGCGTGACTTCTCCGGCTTGCCCGGCGGGTGCAGCGGGAAGCTGAGCGCGAGTACGGCGTGCGCGCCCAGGTCCGCGGCGGTACGGCAGGCCACGCGGGCGCCGGCGCTGCGGCCGCCGGCGATCACGGGCAGCCGCTGCTCCGCGAGGGCGGGCCAGAGCCCGCGCCACCCGGCGTCGAGGGTCTTCGGCGCCGGTGCCACCTTCCTGCCGGCCACCCGCCAGGGCTGCTCCACGAGCGCGACGGTGACACCGTGCCCGGGCAGCGCGGCGGCCAGCCCCTGCAGGTCCCGCGCCTCGATGCCGCCCCCGGCGCCGTGGCTCACGGCGAGGAGGAGCGTGGGCTTCCCGGCACGGTGCCAGGTGATCCTGGCCTCTCCGGCCGGGGTGTCGACGGATTGGATCTCGTTCTTGGTCACGCGCCCATCCTGCCGCGCGGCCGTGGGCTTTCCCCGCGACCCCGCGCCCCCGCGAACCCGCGGCGCCCCGCGACCCCGCAGCCCCACGGCCCCACCGCCGTCAGAACAACGTCCCCTCCTCCGGCCCCTCGAGCTCCGTCAGCAGCTCGGGGCCGTTGTTACGGACATTGCTGACCGCGGTCGACACCGGATAGGCCCGCATCAGCCCCTCCGGCGGCGGGGACAGCAGGGAACGCAGCTCCTCGGCATCCGTCCGCGACGGGTCCAGCCACGCGTCCCACCGCTCGGGCGTCAGCATCAACGGCATCCGCGGATGAATGTCCGCGAGCGAGGACGGGCCCTCGGCGGGGGCCACCCCGAGGGGCCCCGTCTCCGCCTCCGTGGTGATGACCGAGCACGTCACCCACCACGCCTGCGGATGCTCGTCCGGCAGCGTCCTGTCCCGCCAGAACTCATAGAGCCCGGCCATCGCGAAGACCGAGCCGTCGGCCGGGGTCACGAAGTACGGCTGCTTGCGGGGCCGCTTCTTCTTTCCCTCGACCTCCAGATCCCGCTCGTGCGGGGCGGTCACCCACTCGTAATAGCCGTCGGCGGGCAGGATGCAGCGCCGGGTCGTGAAGGCCCGCCGGAAGGACGGCTTCTCGTGCACCGTCTCCGCCCGCGCATTGATCATCCTGGCGCCGCCCTCGGGCGACTTCGCCCAGGACGGCACAAGTCCCCACTTCAGGGTGCGCAGCTGGCGAACCGGACGAGGGCTGTCTGCGTCTTTCACAGGACGGTCCAGTACCGCGTAGACCTCTTTGGTCGGGGCCACGTTGAAGTCGGGGGCGAGTGCCTCCTCCGGCTCCCACTTCTCGATCTCAAAGATTCCTGCGAGATCCTCGGGCCTACGACTCGATGCATACCGTCCGCACATACGTGCCACACTGCCAGATCCGTCTACCGCTGAGGGAGCCCGTCCGAGCATGCACACCACCGCAGCCACGTCCGTCGCCGACCTCTGGGACCGGGTCTTCGGCAGCCAGCCGGACCCGGACCAGTGGCTGGTGATCGCCACGGCGGTGGTCGCGCTCGGCGCCGTACTGCCGCACGGAATCTGGCGTCTGACCCGGAACGCCATCACCATCGCGCACGAGGGCGGCCACGGTCTTGTGGCCCTGGCCACCGGGCGCAAGCTGGACGGCATCAGGCTGCACAGCGACACCTCGGGCCTGACCGTCAGCCGCGGCAAGCCGACCGGGCTCGGCATGATCCTGACCGCGGCCGCCGGCTACACGGCGCCCCCGCTGCTCGGCCTCGGCGGCGCCTGGCTCCTGGCCGCGAACCACATCACGGCCCTGCTGTGGCTGGCGACGGCCCTGCTCGTCGCCCTGCTCGTGATGATCCGCAATGCCTATGGCGCCCTGACCGTGATCCTCACCGGCGGCGCCTTCCTGCTGATCTCCTGGCTGGCCGACCCGCAGGTGCAGGCGGCGTTCGCGTACGTGGTGGTGTGGTTCCTGCTGCTCGGGGGCGTACGTCCGGCCTTCGAGCTGCAGTCCAAGCGGCGCCGGGGCGGCGCCCAGGACTCCGACGCCGATCAGCTCTCCCGGCTCACCCATGTGCCGGCGTGGCTCTGGCTGTTCCTGTTCCACGCCGTCTCGGTGTGCTCCCTGATGGGCGGCGGCCGCTGGCTGCTCGGCCTGTGAGCGTGGCCTGACCAAGAGCAAGGGCAGCGATGTCACTGTGAGCCACGTCCTGATCAAGATCTGCCGTCCTGCCCAGCCATTAAAGTGAGGGCATGACCGAAAACCCCGCGCACACCGCCCTCTGGCCCGCCCCGACCGCGAGCGGAGCCGTCGACGCGACGGTCCATGTGCCCGGCTCCAAATCGGTCACCAACCGAGCCCTCGTGCTTGCCGCACTGGCCGCCGAGCCCGGCTGGCTGCGCCGCCCGCTGCGCTCCCGCGACACCCTGCTCATGGCCTCGGCCCTGCGCGCCCTGGGCGTCGGCATCGAGGAGACGGTGTCCTCCAGCTCCTCCGACGCGGGCGGCACCGGCGAGGCCTGGCGGGTGATCCCCGCGGGTCTGCACGGCCCGGCCACGGTCGACGTCGGCAACGCGGGCACGGTCATGCGCTTCCTGCCCCCGGTCGCGGCCCTCGCCGACGGCTCCGTACGGTTCGACGGCGACCCGAGGTCGTACGAGCGCCCGCTGCACGGCGTGATCGACGCGCTGCGCGCACTCGGCGCCCGGATCGACGACACCGTCCAGGGGAGCCCCGGCGCCCTGCCGATGACCGTGCACGGCGGCGGCGCCCTTGAGGGCGGGCAGGTCGAGATCGACGCCTCGTCGTCCTCGCAGTTCGTGAGCGCCCTGCTGCTCTCGGGACCGCGCTTCAACCAGGGCGTGGAGGTCCGCCACGTCGGCGGCACCCTGCCGTCCATGGCGCACATCCGGATGACCGTCGACATGCTGCGCGCGGTCGGCGCCCAGGTGGACGAGCCGGAGACGGGCGGCGAGCCCGATGTCTGGCGGGTCACCCCCGGCGCGCTGCTCGGCCGCGATCTGACCGTGGAACCGGATCTGTCCAACGCCCAGCCGTTCATGGCGGCCGCCCTGGTCACCGGCGGCCGCGTCACGATCCCCGACTGGCCGGCGCGCACCACCCAGCCCGGCGACAAGCTGCGCGACATCTTCACGGAGATGGGCGGCTCCTGCGAACTGACCGAGAAGGGCCTGACGTTCACCGGCTCGGGCGGTATCCACGGCATCGACGTGGACCTGAGCGAGGTCGGCGAGCTCACCCCTGTGATCGCCGCGGTGGCCGCGCTCGCCGACGGCCCCTCCACCCTGCGCGGCGTCGCCCATCTGCGGCTGCACGAGACGGACCGCCTCGCCGCGCTCACCAAGGAGATCAACGAGCTGGGCGGCGATGTCACCGAGACCGCCGACGGCCTGCACATCCGCCCGCGCCGGCTGCACGGCGGGATCTTCCACACCTACGACGACCACCGTATGGCCACGGCCGGCTCGGTGATCGGCCTCGCGGTCGAGGGCGTACAGATCGAGAACGTCGCCACCACGGCGAAGACCCTCCCGGACTTCCCCGAGATGTGGGCCACGATGCTCGGGGACCGGCAGGGATAAGGCCGACCGCGATGCGCCGCTACGGCAAGAACCCCGACGAGGACGACATCCGCGTCCGCCCCAACCGCAAGGGCAACCGCCCCCGCACCAACATCAGGCCCAAGCACGAGGACGCCGCGGACGGCATGGTCCTCACCGTCGACCGCGGCCGCCTCACCTGCCTCGTCGAGGACCGGGTCGTGATGGCGATGAAGGCCCGCGAGCTGGGCCGCAAGGCCGCGGTGGTGGGCGACATCGTGGCGCTCGTCGGGGATCTGTCCGGCAAGAAGGACACCCTGGCGCGCATCGTCAGGATCGCGGAGCGCACCTCGGTCCTGCGCCGCACGGCCGACGACGACGATCCGTACGAACGCGTCGTCGTCGCCAACGCCGACCAGCTCGCCATCGTCACCGCACTCGCCGACCCCGAACCGCGCCCCCGCATGATCGACCGCTGTCTGGTCGCGGCCTACGACGCGGGCCTCGAACCCCTGCTCGTCCTCACGAAGTCCGATCTGGCCCCGCCGGACAAGCTTCTCGAGGCATACGGCGACCTGGACTTCCCGTATGTCGTCACCAGCCGCGACGAGCTGGAGAACGGCGACGCGGCAGAGCGGGTGCGCGAGCTGCTCGACGGACACGTCACAGCGTTCGTCGGCCACTCGGGCGTGGGCAAGACGACCCTCGTCAACGCCCTGGTCCCCGACGACCGCCGGCGTACGACGGGGCATGTCAACGCCGTCACGGGCCGCGGCCGCCACACCACCACATCGGCCCTCGCCCTCCCCCTGACGGACGCCGAGGGATGGGTGATCGACACCCCGGGCGTGCGCTCCTTCGGCCTGCACCACGTCGACCCCGCGCGGGTCATCCACGCCTTCCCCGACCTGGAGCCGGGCACCGTGAACTGCCCGCGCGCCTGCAGCCACGACGAGAAGGACTGCGCCCTCGACGCATGGGTGGCCGAGGGCCACGCCGACCCGGCCCGCCTCTACTCACTGCGCCGGCTGCTCGCCACACAGGAGCGGCGCGAAGGGGACTGACCTTGCCCGCACGAACGGGACCGGCCTTCCAAAAGGGCGACTGACCTTCCTAAGGGAACCGGCCTTGCGAGTGTTTGCCCCTGGGTGCCCCCGGTAAATGCATAATCGCACCGAGCCGGACCGCCGGTTCACCGGCGGACGAAGCGGTCAGCCGCACACCGAGGCGCAGGAGGCACACAACCATGGCGTGGCTGCTGGTCATCGTGGCCGGAATCCTTGAGACCGGCTTCGCCGTGTGCCTCAAGCTCTCCCACGGCTTCACCCGGCTGTGGCCGACCATCTCCTTCGCGGTCTTCGCGCTCAGCAGCTTCGGCCTGCTGACCCTGGCCCTGAAGAAGCTGGACGTCGGCCCGGCGTACGCCGTCTGGACCGGTATCGGCGCCGCCGGCACGGCGATCTACGGAATGGTCTTCCTCGGCGATGTGGTCTCCACCCTGAAGCTGGTGTCGATCTCCCTGGTCATCGTGGGCGTGATCGGCCTGCAGCTGTCGGGCGGCGCGCACTGAGCGCTCCGCGGGAAGTCCGGTCCGACATCTGCGGGTGCGTCGTGGCTGGTCGCGCAGTTCCCCCGCGCCCCCTTTGGGAGCACAAGCCGCTCAGGGGCCGGCTTTCGGCCTCACTCCTCCGGCTTTCGGCCTCACTCCTCCGACGCGGGCCGGACCACCTCCCGCACCAGCTGCGCCGTACCCCCCTCCCCCACCGGCGCGATGACACACGACAGAGCCAGGCGCAGCGCCACCTCGCAGTCACGGGCCAGTGCGGCGAGGTCGGACTTGGACGTCCCCGCGGGGGCGAGCGCCGCCACCGCGCGGTCCCGTACCAGGGCCACCACATCGGCGGGTGAGGGCAGCGGCCCGTCCGCCCGCCGCTGCGCCGGCACCGCCGAGGTCGAGGGCACCGCGGAGAGCGCAGGCGCGGGCAGCCGCTCGCTCCAGCACCCGGTGAGCACGGCACGGACCAGGACGTTGCCGCGGGCGCCGCCCACGGTCCACTCCGCGACGGCCGGCAGGCCGCCCTCCGAAAGGGCCCGGTCGACGCCGGCGAGATAGGAGTCGATCTCCCTGCGCACCAGCGACCTGGCGAGCCCCTCCTTGCTGCCGAACTCGTTGTAGAGGGTCTGCCGGGAGACCCCGGCGACGGCGGCCACATCGACCATGCGCACACCGGACCAGGGCCGGCGCGACAGCGACGTATAGGCCGCATCGAGTAAGGAATCCCGCGCTGCAGGCATCGTTGCCTCCCCGGCCGAGCGGCTCAGCGGCATAGGTAGCGACTTGGGTAGCGCTTCGGTATGCAGAGTTGACGCGCCCGTGTGCGGTGTCAATAGCCGTGCCGTCTACGGCCGGGAGGCGACGGTCAGGGCCGTGTGGTCCCGTCACAGCACGCTCGATACTGTTCGCTCATGCCCGACTATCACGATGATCTGCGCCTCGCCCATGTCCTCGCCGACGCCGCGGACCGCGCGACCATGGACCGGTTCAAGGCGCTCGACCTGAAGGTCGAGACCAAGCCGGACATGACGCCGGTCAGTGAGGCGGACAAGGGCGCCGAGGAGCTGATCCGCGGCCAGCTGCAGCGCGCCAGGCCGCGGGACGCGATCCTCGGCGAGGAGTACGGAGTCGAGGGCACGGGCCCGCGCCGCTGGGTCATCGACCCGATCGACGGCACCAAGAACTACGTCCGCGGGGTGCCCGTCTGGGCGACCCTGATCTCCCTGATGGAGGCCGGTGAGGGCGGCTACCAGCCGGTGGTCGGTGTCGTCTCGGCCCCGGCGCTCGGCCGGCGCTGGTGGGCGGCGAAGGGCGCGGGCGCCTACACGGGCCGCAGCCTCACCGCCGCGACCCGCCTCCAGGTCTCCAAGGTCGGGCAGATCTCCGACGCGTCCTTCGCGTACTCCTCGCTCAGCGGCTGGGAGGAGCAGGGCCGCCTCGACGGCTTTCTCGACCTCACGCGCGCGTGCTGGCGCACCCGCGGCTACGGCGACTTCTGGCCGTACATGATGGTCGCCGAGGGCTCGGTCGACATCTGCGCGGAGCCCGAGCTCTCGCTGTGGGACATGGCGGCCACCGCGATCGTGGTGACCGAGGCGGGCGGCAGCTTCACCGGCCTCGACGGCGCCCCCGGTCCGCACAGCGGCAACGCGGCGGCCTCCAACGGGCTGCTGCACGAGGAACTCCTCGGCTACCTCAACCAGCGCTACTGACCGGGCCGCGCCCCCACTGGGCAGTCGTTACCGGCCATGTGCACCGTGCACGCCCTCAACTGGCTTCGCACTCCCCCTTGTTGACCTTTTGTTTACCTGCCACTCTGAGACCACCCCCACATTGTGAACTTGTGAATCCTTTCTCTAAGAGGGGGATCCGCAATCAAGGAGGTGGCTTCCGCCCATGCTCGTCCGCGACGCCATGAGCACGATGGTCCTCACCATCGGCCCCGACCACACTCTCCGCCAGGCCGCCCGGCTGATGTCCACGCGCCGGGTCGGTGCCGCGGTCGTCTTCGACACGGACGCGAACGGAATCGGCATCCTGACCGAGCGCGACATCCTCAACTCCCTTGGCGCGGGCCAGGACCCGGACCAGGAGACCGCAGGCACCCACACCACGACCGACGTCGTCTTCGCCGCGCCGGCCTGGACCCTGGAGGAAGCGGCGGACGCCATGACGCACGGCGGCTTCCGGCACCTGATCGTGCTCGACCACCACGAGCCGGTGGGAATCGTGTCGGTGCGCGACATCACCCGCTGCTGGGCCCCGAGCCGCCGGCACGCGGCCGCGCTCTAGCCACGGACACGCATCAGCGTCCGGATACGCCGGAAGGGCCGGACTCCTCTCGGAATCCGGCCCTCCGGTCTACGGCAAACGAACCCGGATCAGCCGCGCAGGGCCTGGACCGCGGCCTCCAGACGCTTGCCGAAGTCACCGTCGGCCTGACGGAAGTTCTCGATCGCGCGCTCGGCGATGTCATCGCGCGAGACCTTGGCGATGAAGCCCGACAGGTTCTCGATCAGACGGCCCTTCTCGTCCTCGGACATCAGGCGGTAGAGGTTGCCCGCCTGCACGAAGTCGTTGTCCTCGGCGTGGGTCGCGGCCGCGGTGTCGCCGGTCTGGCCGGTGACGGGCAGCGGCTGCCACAGCGGCCGGTCCGTCTGGAACGGGCCGCCGAAGGAGTTCGGCTCGTAGTTCTTCGCGCCCTTGTGGCGGCCGTCGTAGAGGAAGCCGTCACGGGAGTTGGTGCGCGCCTCGGTGGCGTGCGGACGGTTCACCGGCAGGTGGTCGGCGTTGATGCCGACGCGGTAGCGGTGGGCGTCGCCGTACGCGAACAGGCGGCCCTGGAGCATCTTGTCCGGGGACGGACCGATGCCCGGCACGAAGTGGGCGGGGCTGAAGATGGACTGCTCGACCTCGGCGAAGATGTTCTCCGGGTTCCGGTTGAGCTCCAGCTTGCCGATCTCGATCGGCGGGTAGTCCTCGTGCGGCCACACCTTGGTGAGGTCGAACGGGTTGAAGCGGTACTCCGCCGCCTCGGCCGCCGGCATGATCTGCACCTGCACGGTCCAGGTCGGGAACTCACCGCGCTCGATGGCCTCGCGCAGGTCGCGCTGGTGGGAGTCGGGGTCCTCACCGGCGAGCTTCGCGGCCTCTTCCGAGGTCAGGTTCTTGATGCCCTGGTCGGTCTTGAAGTGGTACTTGACCCAGAAGACCTCGCCGGCCTCGTTGTTCCACTGGAACGTGTGCGAGCCGTAGCCGTTCATGTGGCGGTACGAGGCCGGGATGCCACGGTCACCGAAGAGCCAGGTCACCTGGTGGGTGGCCTCGGGCGACAGACCCCAGAAGTCCCAGACGTTGTCCGCCTCCTGCGAGCCGGTGTACGGGTCGCGCTTCTGGGTGTGGATGAAGTCGGGGAACTTGATGGCGTCCTTGATGAAGAACACCGGGGTGTTGTTGCCGACGAGGTCGTAATTGCCCTCTTCGGTGTAGAACTTCAACGCCCAGCCACGCGGGTCGCGCACGGCGTCGGCCGCACCGAGGTTGCCCGCCACGGTGGAGAACCGCAGGAACGTCTCGGTCTGCTTGCCGACCTCGGAGAGGAACTTGGCGCGCGTCCACTGCGAGACGTCACGGGTCAGCGTGAAGGTGCCGTACGCACCGGCACCGCGCGCGTGCACGATGCGCTCCGGGATGCGCTCACGGTTGAAGTGGGCCAGCTTCTCGAGCAGCAGCTGGTCCTGGACGAGCACCGGGCCGCCGACGCCCGCCGTCTCGCTGTTCTGGTTGTCGGCGACCGGAGCACCGGCCTCCGTGGTCAGCGGTCCCTGCGTCACGTGCGCCTCCTGCGTCAATCTACGGATCCTGTCCCTTGGCTAATGCCAGTCTCGATCCTACGATGGACTTTGTCTAAGTCAAGTAAGCATCCAGACTCACACCGGTTCGGGACTAAGGTCCCTTGACTGTTAGGCTGACCCTCATGAGCGACCTGTTGGAACGACTGCGCGGACGCGGCTGGCGCATGACCGCCCAGCGTCGCGTCGTGGCAGAGGTCCTCGACGGGGACCATGTGCACCTGACGGCCGACGAGGTGCACGCGCGCGCGGTGGCGAAGCTGCCCGAGATCTCCCGGGCGACCGTCTACAACACCCTGGGCGAGATGGTCACCCTCGGCGAGGTCCTCGAGGTCTCCACCGACCGCAGGGCCAAGCGCTACGACCCGAACGCGCACCGGCCCCACCACCACCTGGTCTGCGCCCAGTGCGGCGCGATCCGCGACGTCCACCCGTCGGGCAACCCGCTGTCCGACCTGCCCGACTCCGAGCGCTTCGGCTTCACGGTCTCGGACGTCGAGGTCACCTACCGCGGCGTCTGCCCGAACTGCGCGGCCACCTGATTTCGTACGCCACCCAAGGCCCCCGACACCGACAAGGCGCCGGGGGCCTTGTCGTTGCGCGGTGAACGACCACCCGCCCGACCCCTTCCCCAATCTGACGGACCGTCATATTCTCTGCGGCGCCCATCCCGACGTACCGCACCACAGGAGCCCCCGTGGGAGACGATCCGCACCCGGCCCCACCCCCCAAACTCCGCGCCACCGGCCTGACCCGCGGTTTCGGCCGCGGCCGTAAGCAGCTCCACGCGCTCGGCCCCGTCGACCTCGACATCGCCCCCGGCGAGTTCACCTGCATCGTCGGCCCCTCCGGCTGCGGCAAGTCCACGCTGTTGCGGATAGCCGCCGGCCTGCTCAGACCGAGCGCAGGGCGGCTCGAAATCCGCACGGACAGCCCGCGCCCCGCCGCGATGATCTTCCAGGACTACGGCATCTACGACTGGAAGACCGTCCTCGCCAACGTCCGCTTCGGCCTGGACATCCAGCGCGTCCCGCGCAAGGAGGCCGACGCCAAGGCGTACGACTGGCTGGGCCGCATGGGGCTCGCGGACTTCGCGGGGGCCTATCCCGCGGCCCTCTCCGGCGGTATGCGCCAGCGCGTCGCCATCGCCCGCGCCCTCGCCGTGGAACCCGAGATCCTGCTCATGGACGAGCCCTTCGCGGCGCTCGACGCACAGCTGCGCACGATCATGCAGGACGAACTCCTGGAGCTCACCCAGGCCACGAGCACCACCACCCTCTTCATCACGCACAGCCTCGAAGAGGCCCTCGTCCTCGGCGACCGCGTCCTCGTGATGTCGGCACGCCCCGGCCGGATCATCGCCGAACGCCGCCCGCCCTTCGGCAGGCCACGCACCGGCGACATCCGTGACGCCCCCGAATTCACCGCACTCAAGGGCGAGTTGTGGGAACTGCTGCGCGGCGAGGTACGGACGGAGGCGGTCCCCGCATGACCACGATCACCAAGGCGCCCGACCACGATGTCCTGGTCAGAGAGCCGGGCCCGCGGGAACTCGCCCCCGTACGCACCCATCGCCGCAGGCGCACCCTCGAACTCTCGCTCGCCGTCGCCGTCCCCGTCGCCCTGCTCCTGCTGTGGCAACTAGCCGCCGTACAGGGCTGGATCGACGACCGGATCTATCCCGCGCCGCAGACCATCCTGGAGGACGGCATCGAGCGCGCGGCCGACGGTGAGCTGTGGCCCGATGTGTGGGCGACGCTGAAGCGGGTGCTCGCGGGGTACGCCATCGGCACGGTCAGCGGCTATGCGCTCGGCCTCCTCATGGGCTCACTCTCCCTGGTACGCGCCGCACTTGAGCCCCTGCTCGACGCGCTGTACGTGGTGCCGAAGCTCGCCCTGCTGCCGATCTTCCTCAATATGTTCGGGCTCGGCGAGGGCCCGCAGATCGCCCTGGTCGCGGCCACCGTCTTCTTCTTCGTCTGGATCTCGACCATGGCGGCCGTGCTCGCCGTCCCTGCCGGGCACCGCGACGCGGGGCAGGTCTTCGGGGCCTCGCCCTGGCAGATGTTCCGGCATGTCCTGCTGCCCGCCTCGCTGCCCGCGGTCCTGGTGGGCGCGCGGATCGCGGCGGGTGTCGCGGTACTCGTCATCGTCGCGTCGGAGTCCATCGCGGCCGACGACGGCCTGGGGCACCTGATCTTCGACTCACGGGCCCTGTTCCAGAACGACATCATGTTCGTCGGCATCGTCTGCGTCGCCGTCCTCGGGGTCCTCTTCTCCGAACTGGTGCGCCTGGCCGGGCGGTTGCTCACCCCCTGGGCCCCGCGTGACCACGGCCGCGGCCAGTCCTGAACCTCTCGCAACGACGGAGGCACCATGCGTACCCGTAAGACCTGGCCCACCGTGCTGCTCGCGGGCGCGCTTCTCGCGTCGGCCACGGCGGGCTGCGCCGAAGAGGACGACAAGCCCGCACAGTCGGCCGGGCCCCGCACCATCAAGTCCGTCGAGGGCTGCGGCGCACAGGCCTGGACCGACCCGGCCGACCTCGCCAAGGACCGCGAGCCGGCCCGCTGCGAGAAGGGCGCGCCCGCCCCGCAGAAGCTGGCCGAGAAGCGCAAGCTCACCGTCGCCACCGGGACGACGAGCGCGGAGTATGTCGCCCCGCTCCAAATGGCGGTGAAGAAGGGCGAGTTCGCGAAGGAGGGCCTGGACGTCGACGTGAAGGTGCTGCCCACGCCCGAGGCGCTCCCGCTGCTCGGCAAGGGCGAAATCGACGCCCAGTGGGCCGCACCCGAGGCCGCCGTGATGAACGGCATCAACGGCGGCTTCACCATCAAGTGGGTGGCAGCCAACTACTCCCCCGCCCCCAAGTCCCGCAGCGGCCTGTGGGTCCGCCTCAAGGACGGCCAGACGGCGTCGCACGTCCCGATGGCGGGCCGCAAGCTCGGCACGATGATCGGCAAGGGCTCGGTCATCTCGTACCCCATGAGCAAAGCCCTGAAGAAGCACGGCGGCGGGCTCGACAAGGTCGACTTCCGCCAGCTCGGCTCCGCCGATGTGCTCACCGCCCTGCAGAACGGCGGCGTCGACTCCGCCTGGCTGCTCGACCCGGTGTGGCGCAAGGTCGACGACGACAAGAAGTACGCCTTCCTCGGCGGCCAGCCGCTCGGCGAACCCCTCGGCGGTGTCCTGTTCGGACCGCGGCTCCTCCAGGAGGACCCCGACGCGGGCGTGGCTTTCCTGCGGGCGTACATACGGACCGTGAACACCTACTTCGCCGGCGACTACAAGTCCGACCCCGCCTTCGTCACGGAACTGGCGAAGCTGCTCAAGGTCGACGAGCCCACCCTGAAGTCGACGCCGTCGCTGCGGATGGACTGGGAGATCCGCTCGGGCACCACGGACCGCCTTCAGGCCGCCTACCGGGAGGCAGGCGTCGCGGAGGGCGAGGCCATCCCCGAGAAGAAGGCGGTGGACCGCAGGCTGTACGCGGAGGCGGTCGGCCACAAGCCCTGAGCCGGCGCATCCGCACACGACTGAGGCCCGGATCCTTGATCAGGATCCGGGCCTCAGTCTCTGAGTAGCGGGGACAGGATTTGAACCTGCGACCTCTGGGTTATGAGCCCAGCGAGCTACCGAGCTGCTCCACCCCGCGTCGGTGAATATGACTCTACGCCAGCCTCACGACCAGCGCAAATCCCTTCAGGCCGAGGACAGCGACGACCCAGGGAGACGGGGCGGGGGCCTCCGGTTGCGTGGGGGCGGGGCCGCCCTCTGGTTGCGTAGGGGCGGGGCGCGGGCTGCTACGGGGGCCGGGGCGAGACCGGTCGGGACGGGACGGGCCGGGGGCACGGACTGCTATCAGGGCCGGGGCAAGACCTGCCGCACGGGACAGGCCGGGGCGCGGACTGCGACGAGGGCCCGGGCGAGACCAGCCGCACGGAACCGGCCGGGGCCGGGGCGCGGACGGCCATGCCTCCCGGTCCGCCGCGCGCCCGCCCTGCTGTGTCCCGCGCCTCCGCGCAGCCCTGCCGCGTCCCGCCCCGTCCCTCGCCTGCTTACGCCGTCAGTTCCTGCTGCAGCGCGTCCCGGAGGCGTCCTGCTCGCTCGGCGACCTCCGCCGGGCCGAGTGCCACCGCGCGGGCGCACCACTTCTGCCCCTCGGCGAGCTCGCCCCGACGCGCGTAGAGCAGGGCGAGCCGCAGCGCGGCGCGGCCGTGCCCGGCGTCGGCCGCGCGGGTCCACCACAGCAGCGCCTCCGGCTCGCTGCCCTCGCGGGCGAGCAGAAGGCCGAGGTTGAACGCGCCGCCGAGGCTGCCCGCCTCCGCCGCCTCGCGGTACCAGCGGGCCGCCTCGACCACATCGCCGCGCGCCGCGGCGAGCATGCCGACACGGACCTGCGCGCGCCGGTGGCCCTGCTCCGCCGCGCGCTCGTACCACTCCTCGCACTCGCTCTTCTCGGTGACCGCCTCGCCGAGCACCGTGCCCGCGGGGGCCCGCTGGTCGCTGCGGTCGAGCAGGGTGCCGAGGCGGAACGCCGCCTCTGCGCTGCCGCCGCCCGCGGCACACCGCAGATGGCGCTCGGCGCCCTGCCGGTCGCCTTCACGGATCTTGGCGATGCCGACCTGCAGGGCGGCCTCGGTGTGGCCGGCCTTGGCCGCCCGCTCGTACCAGCGCAGGGCGGCGCCGTCGTCGTCGCGCCCGGCGTGCAGGATGCCGAGGTTGAACGCGGCGTCCACACTGCCGGCCTCCGCCGCCTTGGAGAACCAGGGCTCGGCGCCCGCGGTGTCACCGACCTGCAGAAGCAGCACCGCGAGGGCGTTGGCCGCCTCGCGGTGCCCCGCGTAGGCCGCGCGGCGGTACCACTGCTCGGCCTGGGCCGTGCGGCCCTGCTCGGCACAGAGCAGACCGAGGTTGTACGCGCCGTTCACATCTCCCGCGTCCATCGCGGCCCGGTACCAGCGCTCGGCGGTCTGTGTCTCCCCGCGCTCGGCGTGCAGCGCTCCCAGGGCGTTGGCGGCGTTGCCGTCGCCGTCCTGGGCGGCCTTGAGCCACCACACGGAGGCGTTCTCCTCGTCGCCCGCGTCCCGCAGCAGGAAGCCGAGCGCACAGGCGGCGCGCGGCTCGCCGTCCTTGGCGGACGTGAGGTACCAGCGGCCGGCCTCCTTGAGCTCGCCGCGCCGCTCCAGGATCGCGCCGAGCTGCAGCGCGGCCCGGCGGTGGCCCCGCGCGGCGGCCTGGCGGTACCACTGCTCCACCTCTTCGGTGAGCGTCAGCTGCGCCGCACCCTGACCGCCCTCGGGCGCGCACGTGGCCTCCTCCGCCCGCGGCCGTACGTCGGCGGCGTCGCTGCCGACCACCACGGACGCCGAGCGCAGCAGCCCCGCGCCGAACACGATGGACCGGCCGTCGGCGCGGTCCGGGGCGGTGCCGTTGGCCGTGCGCCGCCCCGAGTCCGTGCGCAGCCGGGTCCCCGTCGACGTACCGCATCCGGAGCCGGGCTCTTCGGCGGCGCGGCGCTCAAGGGCGCGGGCGAGGCGGTAGGACGCCTCACGGTGACCGCGCTCGGCGGCCGCACGCATCCAGCGCTCGGCGCCGACGTCGCTGCGGTGCTCCAGGAGGTCGGCGAGTGCGTAGGCGCCGAGCACATGGCCCTGCTCGGCGGACTGGCGCAGCCAGTACTCGGCGGCGGGCTCGTCACCGCGCTCGCGGTGGTGGCGGCCGAGGGCGTGCGCGGCCGCGGCGGAGCCGGCGACGGCGGCGATCCGCCACCAGCCGGCCGCCTCGTCGGAGTAACCGCGCTGGTGCAGCAGGACGCCGAGGTTGTTGGCGGCGGCGCGGTCGCCCTCCGCTGTGGCGGCACGCAGATGGGGCTCGGCACCGTCAAGGTCTCCGCGGCGGAGCAGCAGGGCACCGAGCACGCTCATGGCGGCGATGTCGCCGGTTTCGGCGGCCAGCCGATGGCGTGCTACCTCCGCGACCTCACCGGGGTCCTCCCGGTCGGCCGACTGCATAAGTCGCCCTGTTTCCAACAGAGTTGCCTTGTCCCCCATAACGTCCATCGTCGCACCACCTGCAACCCGGGTACACCTGGTATACCGCGGCCAGTGAGGTCACTACAGCGTTTTGTCGACATGCCCACAGGGAGATAAGTCAAACACAGATTTCCCAACTGGCCGCGCCGGGCGCACTCTTCACTCCGGCCGAGCCGGTCGGAGGCGTGACGGACGCATGGCGCACCCATGACGCACGCAGGTCGCACGCATGACGAGGGCCCGGATCCTTGATCAGGATCCGGGCCCTCGTCTTCAGTAGCGGGGACAGGATTTGAACCTGCGACCTCTGGGTTATGAGCCCAGCGAGCTACCGAGCTGCTCCACCCCGCGCCGTTGTGCTGCAACCGTACCACGGCGCGGGGTGGGGGCCGCTCAGAGCCCTCGGCTGCCGATTCAGCCCGATTTGTCGGTGTCCTCCTTGCGCGCCTTGGACTCGGCGTCGGTCGCGCGCTTCAGTGCCTCCGAGAGGTCCTTCTGCGCCTCGCCGTACGCGTTCCAGTCCTGCTCCTTGAGCGCGGCCTCGCCCCGCTCGAGCGCGTCCTGGGCGTCTTCCAGGGCCTGTTGGACCGTGGGGTCGCTGGACGGTGGCTGGCTCGGGTCCTTGGGTGGCTCCTCCGGACTGTCGCCCTGCTCCCCGAAGACCGCGTCGAAGGCCTCACTGAGGGTGTTCTTGAAGACCGTCTCGCGGTTGTACTGAACGCCGATCTTCTTCAGCAGCGGATAGTTGGCGCTGCCGCCCTTGACGTACACCGGCTCGATGTAGAGGAAGCCGTCGTGCATCGGCACCGTGAGCAGGTTGCCGTAGACGATGTCCGAGTCGGTGCCTCTCAGGTTTCTCACGAACTCAGCGACTTCGGGATCGCCGTTCAGCTCACTTTGCACCTGTTGGGGGCCCGGGACGTCGGACTTGACGTTCAGAACGCTTATTGAGCCGTATCTGTCGCTGGTGGCGTCGGCGTCGACCGACATGAACGCCCCCAGGTTGGGCCGCCCGTTGGGCGTGAACGTCGTCGTCAGGGAGAACTTCTGATCCTGCTCACCCGGCATCTTCAGGCTCAAGTAGTACGGCGGAACCGCGTTCTTGTCCTTGTTCGTCGGGTCGTCCGGCACCTGCCACACGTCCGAGCCGCTGTAGAACTGCGAGGGGCTCTGCACGTGGTAGCGGGTCATGAGCTCACGCTGGACCTTGAACAGGTCCTGCGGGTAGCGCATGTGCTCGCGCAGCTCGGGCGAGATCTCGCTCTTCTTCTTCACCGTGTCCGGGAAGGCGTTCATCCAGGTCTTCAGGACCGGGTCCTTCTCGTCCCACTGGTAGAGCTTGACCGAGCCGTCGTACGCGTCGACCGTCGCCTTCACCGAGTTGCGGATGTAGTTGACCTGGTTCTCCTGGGCCACCACCGCGCGCTGGTTGTTCTGGGCGGTCAGGGAGTCGGCCGTGGTGTCGCCGAGCGTGGTGCGCGAGGCGTACGGATAGCCGTTGCTGGTCGTGTACGCGTCGACGATCCACTGGATCTTGCCGCCGACCACCGCCGGATAGGCGTCGCCGTCGATGGTGAGCCAGGGGGCCACCGCCTCGACGCGCTCCTTGGGCGTGCGGTTGTACATGATCCGCGAGCCCTCGCCGATCGCACCCGAGTACAGGATCTGCGGCTCGCTGAACGCCACCGCGTACGCCGCCCTGTTGATCGGGTTGGAGAGATTGACCCCGCTGTTGCCCTTGAAGCTGGTGGTCTTCTCGCCGTCGGCCTCGTAGTCGAGCTCCTTCTGCGGGCCGCCGACGATCGAGTACTGCTGGGTCTTCTCGCCGTAGTAGATCCGCTGCTCGTACTGGCCGAGCTGGCCCTTGGTCGGCAGTCCGGCCTCGGTGAAGTCCGGGGACCCCGCCGGGTCGGCCTTCGGGTCGGTGCTGGTGCCCTTGGCCGTGATCGCGCCGTAGCCGTGGGTGTAGGTGAAGTGGTCGTTGATCCAGTTCCGCTTCGGGATGCCGTCGAGGTCGAGCTCGCGCAGACCGATGACGGTGTCCTGCTCCTTGCCGTCCGCGTCCTTGTAGCGGTCGACGTCGAGCGTGGTCGGGAACTGGTAGTACTTGCGCTGGCGCTGGAGCTGGTCGAAGGTCGGGCCCACGACGTTCGGGTCGATCACGCGGTAACTGGCCTGACCGTCCGCGTCCTTGCGCAGCTTCTCCTTGGTGGCCGCGTCGTCCGCGGCCTTGCCCTTGCCCGAGTAGTCGGTGACCTTGGCGCCGTCGATGCCGTACGCCTTACGGGTCGCCTCGATGTTCTGCTCGATGTAAGGGGATTCCTTCTTCTGCTCGTTCGGGTCGACCTGGAACTTCTGGACGATGGCCGGGTAGAGGCCGCCGATCAGAATCGCCGAGAGCACCATCAGGCCGAAGCCGATGACCGGCAGCTGCCAGGTGCGCCGCCACAGCGTCGCGAAGAACAGCACGGCACAGATCGCCGCGATGCAGAAGAGAATCGTCTTGGCGGGCAGATAGGCATTCGCGTCGACATACCTCAGGCCCGTCCAGTTGCCCGCGGCCTTGAACTCACTGGACTTCACCGCGAGGCCGTACCGGTCGAGCCAGTACGCCACCGCCTTGAGCGCGACGAAGATGCCGAGGAGCACCGACAGATGCCCGGTGGCGGCGGCCGTGGCGCGCGCGCCGGGGCTGGTGATACGGAGCCCGCCGTACAGGTAGTGCGTCAGGGCGGCCGCGATCAGGCCGAGCACCGCGGCCGCGAAGCCGAAGCCCAACAGGAAGCGGTACCAGGGCAGATCGAAGGCGTAGAACGCCACGTCCATATGGAACTGCGGGTCCTTCTGGCCGAAGGGCACGCCGTTCACCCACATCAGCCAGGTGCGCCACTGGCCCGCGGCCGAGGCGCCGGCGATCAGACCCACCAGGGCCGTGATCGCGAGCAGGATCCACTTCTTGTACGGGGCGATGCCCATGCGGTACCGGTCGAGGCTCTGCTGCTCCATCGACATGGCACTGAGCGGCGGGCGCAGCCGGTGCGCCAGCCAGATGTTCACGCCGACGGCCGCCGACATCAGCAGGCCGAAGACGAAGAACAGTCCGATCTTGCTCCACAGAGTGGTGGTGAAGACCGAGGAGTACTTGACCGACCGGTACCAGAGCCAGTCCGTCCAGAACCCGGCGAACATGACGAAGAGCATGGCCAGAACGGCCAGAACGCCCAAAGTCAGGAGCAGGGTGCGGACACGCCGGGAGGGCCGGCCCACTCTCATCCGTGGCCCAGACGGGCCTCCACCGCGGTCCGGCATCTGGAAAGCCAAGGTGCGCACCTCGAAGTTCGCTGTTGGGTCGCTGCTATTCAGCTGCTGTTGTCGTTGCTCTTGGGGCGGGCTCCGCGATCGTAGAGCCCACTGATGCAACTTACTGAAGCTTTACTCAGTTCCCGATCCTGGGCCTGAACCAGGCAGGATATTGCCCATGCCCAACCAATCCCCCTCCGGCCCTCCGATGGCCGCGAGCCCGCTCACCGTTGCCGTGCTCGAAATCGACGACTATGTCGCCGGTATCGGGTGGGACCAGCCCGCCCGTCTCTTCGCCCTTGTCGACACCGCGCAGCTGCGCAGCCAGGAGCCCGGACTCGCCGAGCGCCTCGGCCTCAGCGGCGATGCGCCCGCCGGCACCCTGACCCCGATCGAGCAGGAGGAGCTGCCCGCGGGCAGTCCGCTCGACGACTTTCTCGGCACCATCGCCTGGCCCGACGCGGTGGCCGGCTGCGCCCTGTCCGTGGAACGCCTGATGCTGCCGCCGTCCGCGGAGGCCACCGTTCCGGAGGGCCTGAGCGAAGGCGAGCTGACCAAGTGGGTCGCCGAGCACCCGGACCGCCAGGAGGTGCGGATGACGGTGGCCGTGCTGCGCGACGGTGCCCGGGAGTCGGCCCTGCGGCTGCGCGCGAAGGACTCGCCGACCGAGGTGCTCACCGGCTCCGACCTGGTGCCGGGGCTCGCCGAGGCACTGGCGGCGACATTCGCGGAGTAGGCCTCCTCGGTCGTACGCGGTCATGCGTGACAGTCGTACGCGGTCATCCGTGACGGCCGTACGCCGTCCTGCGTGAAGTGGGGCGCCCCCTTCGGGAAGGGGGCGCCCCACTTCGTGTGCCGGCTACTTAGTGGTGCACTGGGGCAGGTCCGAGGTCTTGCCCTTGCGGATGTCCTGGAGGGACTTCCGTGCGTCGTCGATGGTCTTGACCTTGACGAGGGTGAGGCCGTCGGGAACGTCCTTCGCGGCGGTGGCGCAGTTGTCCGCGGGCGTCAGGAAGTACTCCGCACCTCTCTCGCGCGCACCGACCGTCTTCATCCCGATGCCGCCGATGGGGCCCACGACGCCGTCATCGGTGATGGTGCCGGTGCCCGCGACGAACTTGCCGCCGGTGAGGTCGTCGGGCGTCAGCTTGTCGACGATGCCGAGGGCGAACATCAGGCCCGCGCTGGGACCGCCCACGTCGGCCAGCTTGATGTCGATGCTGAACGGGAACGTGTGGTCGGTGCCGGCCTGGATGCCGACGACCGCGCGGTCGTCGTCGTCCGCCTTCTGCGTGGTGACGGCGATCTGCTCGGTGACGCTCGGCTCCTTGCCGGCCTTCTCCGCGGCGGCGGCCTCCTTGGCCGGGACGATGGTGAAGACCACCTTCTGCCCCGGCTTGTGCTGGGTGACCAGCTTCGCCACGTCCTCCGGCTGCTTCACTTCCTTGCCGTCCACGGCCTTGATGACATCGCCGGCGTGGAGCTTGCCCTCGGCCGGGCTGTCCTTGAGGACGGTGGAGACGATGACCCGGGACTGCACCGGGATGTCCAGCTCCTTCAGGGCGGCGACCTTGGCGCTCTCCTGGGACTGGCTGAACTCCTCCGCGTTCTCCTGGCTCGACTGCTCCTCGGTCTTGCCGTCGGGGTAGAGGGTCTCGTGCGGCACCACGATGTTGTCGTGGGCCAGCCAGCCGTACACCGCCTGGACGAGGTTCATGTTGTAGTCGGCGCTGGTGACCCGGACCGTCGTCATATTGAGATGACCGCTCGTCGGGTACGTCTTGTGGCCGCTGATCTGCAGGACCGGCTCGCCGCCGTGGTCGCCGAGGGTGTTCACCGTGGGGCCCGGGGTCATCTCCGAGTACGGGACCTTGATGAGTACTCCCACGCAGAGGAGAGCGATCAGCATCAGGGTGGAGGCGAGCATCGTCGCAGTGCGGCGTGGCATGGAACGACAGTACGGGACGGGTCTGTCAGTGCACCTTCGGGGCCGGTCCGTACGAGGGCCCGCCCGGGGCACCGGCGCGGGTCAGGCGGCGTCCGAGCCGGACCCGGCCTTCTCCATCTCGGGGAGCTCCGCGCCCGCCCGGTCCGCCGCGGCCCTCTCGCGCTCCGCCGCCTCCGCGACGGCCTTGTCCAGCTCGGCGCGCTCCATGGCGGCGCGGAACCTGGCATAGCCGGCGAGCTCCGTGACATCGCCGGTCCTGCGGTTGCGCGCGGCCCAACTGCCCCACATTCCCGCACAGATCGCAGCCACAAGCGGAATCAGCAACCACGCAAGCGATGCCATGCCGACCTCCCGACCCCATGAGCGACCGCAACTGACTGATCAGCAGATTAACCATCCGCCCTGTCAACGCTCGCCGCAGGGGTCCGGTTACGCAACCGGAGCCCCGCAGAGCGTCCGACGACCCATTCGGTGCCGCAGACCGGTCCGTCCGCCGTGCGGGCGGACCCCGGAATCAGCAGGCTCCGACCCACTCCTCGGTGCCGTCCGAGAACTTCTGGTGCTTCCAGATCGGGACCTCGTGCTTGAGGTCGTCGATGAGCTTGCGGCACGCCTCGAAGGCCTCCGCGCGGTGGGGGCAGGACACGGCGACGACCACCGCCAGGTCCCCCACCTCGAGATCGCCGACGCGGTGCACGGCCGCCAGGGCGCGCACCGGGTGGTCCGCGACGACCTTCTCGGCGACCCGGCGCAGCTCCGCCTCGGCTGTGGGGTGACAGGAGTACCCCAGAGCGTCGACGTCCGCGCCGCCGTCGTGATTGCGCACAGTGCCCACGAACAGCGCGGTGCCGCCCGCGGCGGAGTCGCCGACGGCCGTGAAGACCTCGTCGACCGAGAGCGGGGTGTCTCGGACGGCAAGGAGACGGATCGGATCCTGTGCTGCCTGCTCGCCGGGGTGGTCATACCGTGCTGCCATGCCATCCATCGTGCCGTACGGCACTGACATCACGGAATAGCGCATTCGACCGGCCGTACGGATCCGGCGTAGGAGACTCCTACAGGAAGCCGGACCCGCCCGGCTCGCGCCCGGCCGGTTCCGGCCTACACGCCGCGGCGCCTGCGGGCCCTGCGGACCACCGCCGCGGCGCCGAGCAGCGCGACCGTCGCACCCGCCGCACCCGCGGCCGTGGCGTCCTTGCGGCCCAGGCGGCGGCCCGCGACGGTGTGCCGTCCCGCGACCTCCTCCAGGAGCTCCGCGAGCACTTCCTCATTGGTCCACTGCGGCCGCCAGCCCGCCTCGTGCAGGGCCGTGCCGCTGACCACCCACGGATACATCGTGTACGCGAGGTCGCCGGCGGGTGACGGGGTGAGGCCGATGCGGTGCAGGCGGGCCGCGGCCCCGAGGGCCACGGTCGAGGGCAGCTCCATGCGGCGGATTCCGCTGAGCTCCTCGACCTCCTCCTGTTCGAGCCACCCGTCGCAGCCGACCGCCAGCTCCCCCTCGGCCTTCTCCAGGACCGCGTACTCAAGGGCGCTGCACAGGTCCTCGACGTGGCAGAACTGCCAGACGGGCCGCGAACCCGCCACTACCAGGAGGCGGGGCGACTCGAAGTAGCGGGTCAGCGCGGTGTCCGTGCCTCCGACAAGGACGGCGGGGCGCAAAACCGTCACATTAAGTCCGGGGTGGGCCCGGGGCGCGCGGCGTGCCAGGCGCTCGATCTCCAGGAGGTCGCCGACCCCTGTGGCCTCGGCCGTGGCACGCAGCTCGGCGTCCTCGGACAGCGGGAGCTCGTTGTCCTCCAGGGCGCCGTAGACCATCGCCGACGTGCACAGGACGACCCGGTGCACGCCCGCGGCGGCAGCGGCGGTGAGCACGGTCTGGGTGCCGCGCACGTTGTAGGCGGTGCGCGCGGCGGGATCGGTCTCCAGGTCGAGGTCGAGTGCGAGATGCACGACGACGTCGGCGCCGCGCAACTTGTCGGCGATCGCGGGGTCCCGTACGTCGAGGATGTGCCACTGCGCGTCCGCGCACTCGCCCCGCCGCTCGTCGATGGCCACGACTTGTTTGATCTCTTCGGACGCCGCGAGGCGCTCGGCGAGCAGCGCGCCGATACCGGCGGCGGCGCCGGTCACGGCGACCACCGGGCCTCGCGCGGCCGCCGGGGTTGAGCGGTTTCGCGCTGCGCGAACCTGCGGATCTGGGGAACTCACCAGGCGTCTCCAGCGGTTGTCTTCAGTAAGTACGTGAATGACGCGTACTTACCAGGTGGCATCCATCCTGCCGCAGCCCGGAAGACGGCGGAGCACCGAGCCCGGAAGCGGCCCTGGTGTCTACGCTGGATGACAAAGTCGGGCAGTCGCCGTCGGCACGCAGCCGGCGGCCCTACGAGCCGAGGATTCCCGTGAGTGACACCCCATTCGGATTCGGCCTTCCGCCGGAGGAGCCGGAGAACGGCGACGAGGGCAAGAAGAAGGACCAGCAGGGCGGTGGTGGCCAGGGAGGTCCGGCGAACCCGTTCGGCTTCGGCGGCCTCCCCGGCGCCGGCGGCCCCGGCGGCGGTGACAACCCCTTCGCCGCCATGTTCGGCAACATGAACCCGAACGACCTGGGTGCGGCCTTCCAGCAGCTCGGCCAGATGCTGTCCTATGAGGGCGGCCCGGTGAACTGGGACATGGCCAAGCAGATCGCCCGCCAGACGGTCTCCCAGGGCACGGCCGACGGCACCAAGGACACCAGCGTCGGGCCCGCCGAGCGCGGCGCCGTCGAGGAGGCGGTGCGCCTGGCCGACCTGTGGCTGGACGGCGCCACATCGCTGCCGTCCGGCGCCGGCACGGCCGTGGCCTGGTCCCGCGCGGAGTGGGTCGAGGCGACCCTTCCGGTGTGGCAGGAACTGGTCGACCCGGTCGCCGAGCGGGTCGGCGCGGCCATGGGTGACGTACTGCCGGAGGAGATGCAGGCCATGGCGGGCCCGCTGATCGGCATGATGCGGTCCATGGGCGGTGCCATGTTCGGGCAGCAGATCGGGCAGGCCGTGGGTGTGCTCGCGGGCGAGGTGGTCGGCTCGACCGACATCGGCCTGCCGCTCGGCCCGGCGGGCAAGGCCGCGCTGCTTCCGCTGAACATCGAGGCGTTCGGCAAGGACCTGGGCGTCGACCAGAACGAGGTGCGGCTGTATCTCGCCCTGCGCGAGGCCGCCCACCAGCGTCTCTTCGCCCACGTGCCGTGGCTGCGCTCGCATCTGTTCGGTGCGGTCGAGGGATACGCGCGCGGCATCAAGGTCGACACATCGAAGCTCGAGGACGTGGTCGGCCAGTTCGACCCGCAGAATCCCGAGGACCTGCAGCAGGCGCTGCAGCAGGGCATGTTCCAGCCCGAGGACACCCCCGAGCAGAAGGCCGCGCTCGCCCGCCTGGAGACCGCCCTGGCCCTGGTCGAGGGCTGGGTGGACGCCGTGGTGCACGAGGCCGCCAAGGACCGGCTGACGTCGGCCGGTGCGCTGCGCGAGACGCTCCGGCGCCGTCGTGCGTCCGGCGGCCCCGCGGAGCAGACCTTCGCCACCCTGATCGGCCTGGAGCTGCGGCCGCGCCGCCTCCGGGACGCCTCGCGCCTGTGGGCCTCGCTCACAGACGCGCGCGGTGTGGACGGCCGCGACGGTCTGTGGGCCCACCCGGACATGCTGCCGACCGCCGAGGACCTGGACGACCCGGACGGCTTCGTGCACCGCGAGCAGCTGGACTTCTCCGAGATCGACGCCATGCTCGGCGAAGCCGCGGGCGGCCCCTCCGGCGAGAAGCCGAACCTGCGCAAGGACGAGACCCAGGACGGCGACAAGGGCGAGGGCGACGACAGCAAGTGAGCCTGCACGACGACGCCGTACGCGTACTCAAGGGCTATGACCGCGACGGTGAGCAGGGCGCGCTGCGCCAGGCGTATCTCGACCACCTGGACGCGCACCCGGACGGCATGTGGAAGGCCTGCCAGGCCGGGCACATCACCGCGAGCGCGCTGATCGTGGATCCCGCGCGGGGCCGGGTTCTGCTGACGCTGCACAAGAAGCTGCGGATGTGGCTGCAGATGGGCGGGCACTGCGAGCCGGGGGACGCGACGCTGGCGGCGGCCGCGCTGCGCGAGGCGACGGAAGAGTCGGGCATCGAAGGCCTGACGCTGCTGCCAGGCGGCCCGGTGATGCTGGACCGGCACCCTATTCCGGCGCCCTGCCACTGGCATCTGGACGTGCAGTACGCGGCGCTTGCGCCGGCGGGCGCGATCGAGGCGGTCAGCGACGAGTCGCTCGATGTGCGCTGGTTCGCGTACGACGAGGTGGCGGGCGTCGCGGACGAGTCGGTCGTCCGCCTGACGGAGGCCACGCGCGCGGTGCTGTGAATCCGACGTATGGGTAAGGGGCGGTCGCCATGGCGACCGCCCCTTACCCATACTCGGTGGGAGCTACTCGGTGGGAACGCCGGGCTACTCCCAGGCGTTGCCCCGGTTCTGGCCTCGCGCGCCCTGCTGGCCCATGCCGTACTGCGCGGCCATGCCCGAGCCGATCACGGCGTTCTGCGGCGGCAGCAGCTCGCTGGGCTGGACGAGCGCGAAGCCCTGGCCCATGAAGCTGAGTTCCCAGCCCTCCCCCGTGCTGCCACGGCGGCGCCGTACGCCCGAGGAGTGGGTCTGCGCCTGCATCTGCACGCGCAGGGAGTTGGACCAGGCCACGATCGCGTCGGCGTCGGCGTTGACGTACTTGTCCGGCGTGACCTGAAGCATCAGCGGCTGGCCCGAGGTCATGAGGGCGACCTTGCCGCTGCCGGTGATGTTGAGCTGGTACTTGCCGGAGCCGGAGATGCCGAACTGGCTGTCCACGGCGATCACTTCGGTGTGCAGCTGGGAATCGAGAGCGAGGACATAGGAACTGTCCACGGTCAGACCCTGCTGGTCGATGTCCACGAGGTGGATGTACTGGGCGAGGTTGGCCAGATAGACCGTGCCCTGCCCGGAGCAGCGCATCAGGTCCAGGCCCTCACCGGTGTTGGCGCGGGCGCGGCGCTGGCCTTGCGACTGGTACTCCCCGTCGAATTCGAGGAGTCCCTGGTAGGCGACCATCGCGCCCTTGCGGGCGAGGATGTCGTCATGGCCTTCCAGGGCGACCCGCAGCATCTGCGGGTTCTGGATCGCGTAGCGCTCCTGGGTCTGCTGCTCGGTGTGAGCGAAAAGCGGGCTCTGCATGGTGTGTTCGCTCCCCCTAGCTCCGGATCCGGAGGCGGTCTGTGCTGTCCTCGCTGGGCTGGACGACGACGATGCCCTGGCCGGAGAACGCCATCTGGTAGGCCTCGCCGCTGCCCCGGCCGATCATCGAGGAGGCCTTGAAGCTGCGCTTGCCCTTCACCTTGAGGTTCGGGGACCAGGCGACCAGCGCGTCGGGGTCGACGTAGGTCTCGTCCTCGCCGCTGCCGCAGTCGACGACGATCGGGGCGCCGCGCGAGGTCAGCGCGACCCAGCCCTGGCCGCCGAGCTGCACGTTCCACAGGCCCTGTCCGGCGAACTTGGCCAGGCCCTTGACCCGCTCGACACCCCACTGGAGGCCCGCGTCGAACGCGAGCAGGTTGGTGCCGTTCACCGACAGGGCTTCGCCGCCCAGGTTGATGACGACGACGTCCGCGCCGTAGTCGGCGAGATAGAGCAGGCCGTCGCCGCTGGCCTTCATCAGCGGGGTGCCCTCACCGGTGATCCACTGCCCGGCGATCTGCCGGACGGCGGGCGGATTCGGCTCGTACTGCACGAAGCCCTCGTACGCGACCATCGAGCCGGTGCGCGCGAAGAGGTCCTGTCCGCTCTGCATGGCGATCTTCACCATGCTGCGGCCGTGGTTCTCCATCCGGGCCGCGACAGGGGTCGGGGCGAAGCCCGCGAGCTGCTGGTTCATGACTTCGCTCCCCTTAGATCTCGTAGGGCTGGACGACAATGAAGTTGCCGGGCGCACCGCGGAACTGAAGGTTCACGGTCTCTCCGCTGTGCCCGGGGAAGGCCTGCCGGCGCAGCCGCACCTGGCTGGAGATGATCACCTGCGAGGCGGCGGACCAGGCGACCACGGAGTTGGCGTCCGCAAAGGTCGTCGGCGTGACGGGAAGGACCACAGGGGTGCCCCTGGTCTTCACGATCACGGTGCCGGTCCCCTGGAACTGCATGGTGAACAGCGCGCCGCCGGGGATGCCGTGGCCCTCGATCCGGCGAACCTCGTGCTGCAGCGACTCGTCGTACGCCAGGACGTTCTCCGCAGAAACGCAAATCGCGTCCCCTTGGAGCTCGATGGGGTGCAGATGGGCTTCGTTCTCGGCGAGGAAGACCTGGCCGCGGCCGGTGCAGCGCATCAGCTGCATCTCCTGGCCGGTGGCGTTGCCCACGATCCGGCCGGCGAATCCGGCGCCCTTGTAGCTGAAATCGACCTTGCCCTGGTAGAGCACCATGCTGCCCTGGCGGGCGAGCACGGGCTGGCCGTCGGCTCCGAGGTCGACCCGGACCAGCTGGTCGTTCTGCTGCGTCCAGCGCTGCCCGGTGGGCACTTCGCGGTACTTCTGCAGCGCCGCAGCGACACCGGCGGGACCGCCGCCCTGAGGGACGCCCTGCGGCTGTCCGTACGGGGACGGGGCGCCCGGCTGGCCCGGGAAACCGGCCTGCGGCGGCTGGCCGTAACCGGGCGGCGCGGGCGGGCTCTGCCCTGGGGGCGCCTGACCGGGCGGTGCCTGGCCCGGAACTTGGCCGAACTGCGGCTGCTGCGGCGGCTGTCCGTAGCCGGGCGGCGGGGGCGGGCTCTGCTGGGCCGGGGCCATCGGCGCGGCGATGGTCGGTGCCGCGTGCACATCCGGCTGGGTGGGCGCCTGGGGCGGCGACGCCCCGCCGGGCGGCGGTCCGAACCCCTGAGCCGGCGCGGGCGCCGGCGGCGCCTGCTGCGGGACGGGGGCGGGCTCGGCAGGCGCGGGGGCGCCGAAGGACGGGGCCGGGGCAGGCTCGGCGGGGGCGGGCGCACCGAAGGACGGGGCCGGTGCGGCAGCTCCGGGCGGTGGGGCGAAGCCGGGGGCGCCGCCCTGCTGCTGCGGCGGCGCGGCGGCCGGCTCCTCCTCGGCGACCTCGCCGCCGAAGTACCTGAGCAGCGCGTCGAGTCCACCGTCGAAGCCCTGGCCGACGGCGGCGAACCGCCACACGTCCTTCAGGTAGAAGTCGCCCAGCATCACGGCGCGCTCGGTGGTGAACTCCGAGCCGTCGAAGGCGTAGCGGGCCACTTCCTCGCCGCCCGCGACGATCCGGATGTACCCGGGAGCGACCTGCGACATCTGGCCCGCACCGTCGATCGTCGCTGTGAACGACAGCTTCTGGATCTGCGGCGGAATCCTGTCGAGCGTGACGCGGAAGGACTCGGTGTCGCCGGCCTGGGCGCCGAGGAGCTGAATCGACTCCTCCGGTGACTTCGGCTGGTTGAAGAAGACGAAATAACGGTCGTCGGAGAGCTGCTCGTTGGCGTCGAGGCCGAAGCAGCTGATGTCGAACGACAGACCCGGGGCGCTGATCTGCACGCCTACGTACAGATCCGTGCCCGCTGTGAGGTCACTGATCCTGGCCTTGTGGCCGCGTTGGAATTCCCTGGCCATGCGTAACGACCGTCCCCCATCCCGGATGTGAATGCGTCGCGCCAGGCTAACCGCAAACCCTGAGAGTGGGCGAAGCCGGGACAGACCCGGTACACAATCGCCACCTGCGGTGTTACAGCGCGCGCTGGGACGTCACTCGCTACGCGCGCGTGCGTCCCGTCGGCGGGTGCCCGGCGTCATTCGCCGCGCGCGCCGGAGCCTTCGCCGCGCGCCGCGGGCAGATGCGGCAACCGGTCGGCGGCGACGACCCCTTCGAGGTAGCCACGGGCCCGCTCCGTACGGGGGTAGGCCTCCAGGAGCCGCCAGAAGCGCGGCCCGTGCCCCGGCACCAGGAGATGCGCCAACTCGTGCACCAGCACGTAGTCCACGACGTACTCGGGCATGCCCTGCAGCCGGTGCGAGAGGCGGATGCTGCCCTCTGCCGGAGTGCACGACCCCCAGCGGGTGTTCTGGTTGGTGACCCAGCGCACCGACGTGGGCTTGGCGCGGCCCTGGAAGTACTGGTCGGACAACAGCTGCGCACGCTCCGCCAGTTCGGCGTCGCCGAGCAGCCGCTTGCTCTCCTGGGCCGCGAGCTTGTCGAGCATGACACCCACCCAGCGCTGCTCTTCCGCCTCCGACATACGGGCGGGAATCAGGACGATGGTCCGGTCGCCCTCGCGGTACGCGGAGACCGTCCTGCGGCGCCGTGCGCTCCTGCGGACCTCTACCGCGCTCACCACTGAGCCGCGTGGCGGCTGGCTTGTCGTGCTGCGCTGCGGGCTTCCGGAGCTGTGCAGTGGGTCGGCGGGCACGCCCCGACGTTACCCGCTGGCGGTGGGGGAAGTCCCGCCTCCGGGACGGTTCCCGGCCGATCCACTCACCACGGACCGCGTTTGTACGACTATTACCCACTGCCTGTGGACAAGTCGCGGCACGGTGTCGACGGAGCGGGCATGCTGACAGCGGATCGAATCACCGGCGTCGGACCGGACGGCGGGCGGAGCGGGACGCGGGGCAAGATGCGGGACGCAGCGCGGGGGAACGGCGAGGAACAGCAGGGACCGGCAGGCACGGCAGGCACGGCAGGCACGGCAGGCACGGCAGGCACGGCAGGCACGGCAGGCACGGCAGGCAACGGGGGAATGATCATGCATCCGAGGGTGAAACCCGCGCTGCGGCGCGGCTGGCGGGATCTGACGACCGTGCAGGTCGGAGTCACGCCCGCGCACGCGGTCGTCCTCGGCCCCGTCGACCCGGCGACGGCAAGCCTGCTGCATCTGCTCGACGGCACCCGCGGCCTGCCGCTGCTGCGCGAGGAGGGCAGCCGGATCGGGCTGCCCGAAGGCCATGTGGACAAACTCGTCTCGTACCTCGCCGGTGCGGGCCTCCTGGACGACACGACGGGCGGCGGCCCCTCGGCGGACGCGCTGCGCAAGCGCCCGGACACCCTTGACCGGCTGTGCCCCGACCTGGCCTCCCTGTCCCTGGTCGACCGGGAACCGGACGGTGGGATACGACGGTTGGCGGCCCGGCGCGACCTGCGGGTCCAGGTGCGCGGCGCGGGCCGGGTGGGAGCGTCGGTCGCCGCAGTGCTCGCCGGCGCCGGGGTCGGCCAGGTCGATGTCCTCGACGGTGGCTGTGTGCGGCCGGAGGACGTGGCACCCGGCGGCGTGCGCGCCGAGGACATCGGGGAGCGCAGGGATATGTCCGCGCGACGTCTTGTGCGTCGATGCGCACCCGGCCGTGCGCCACGCCGGGCGGGCCCGCGGCGCACCTCGCCCCGGGGCCCGTCCGCGGATCGCGTTGTCCGGGCACCGGGGGCCGAGCCACCGCTCTCGCTGGTCGTCCTGGCTCCGCGCGACGGACTCTCGGCGTACGCACCCGATCCCTGCCCGGCCGAGCCCTTCATGGTGTCGGGGACCCCGCACCTTTACGCGGGCGTGGTCGAGGGCACGGGTGTGGTGGGGCCGCTGGTGCTGCCGGGGGTCTCGGCGTGCGCGCGGTGCCTCGACCTCGGGCGCTCCGAGCGGGACCCGGCCTGGCCTCGGATGCTGGCGCAGTGGCGTTCCGGGCGGGCGCCGGCGGTGCAGGCCTGTGACCTGGCCCTGGCCACCGCGGTGGCCGGTCTGGCCGCCGCCCACGCCCTGGCGTTCATGGACGGTCGGCTGCCGGCCAGTGCGGGAGCACGCTGGGAGGCGGCGGTGCCGGGACTCGGCTGGCGGGCCGAGCCCGTGCCGCCGCAGTGGACGTGCCCGTGCGGTGCGGCCGAGAGGAGTGAGAGGGAGCACACCATTACTGAGAGGGAGGACACCTCTATGGAACGAGAGCCGCACGAGACAATGGCCCGGTGAGCGCCGGACGTGGCGCGGCAGTCTGGGATTTGGAGGGGCGCATGTCTGATCTTCCCCGGAAGGCGGTCACCCGTACCGCCAAGCTGGCCGCGCTGCCACTGGGCTTCGCGGGCCGGGCCACCTGGGGCCTGGGCAAGCGGATCGGCGGAAAGTCCGCGGAGATAGTGGGCCGCGAGTTGCAACAGCGAACGGCGGAACAGCTGTTCAAGGTCCTCGGCGAGCTCAAGGGCGGCGCCATGAAGTTCGGGCAGGCGCTGTCCGTCTTCGAGTCCGCGCTGCCCGAGGAGGTCGCCGGTCCGTACCGCGCCGCGCTGACGAAACTGCAGGAAGCAGCGCCGCCTATGCCGTCCGCCGCCGTGCACGCCGTGCTCGCGGAGCGGCTCGGGGAGGACTGGCGGGAGCTCTTCCTGGAGTTCGAGGACAAGCCGGCCGCGGCCGCCTCGATCGGCCAGGTGCACCGGGCGGTCTGGCACGAGGGCCAGGAGGTCGCGGTCAAGGTGCAGTATCCCGGGGCGGGTGAGGCACTGCTGTCCGATCTGACCCAACTCAGCCGTTTCGCCAAGCTCCTTGGGCCGCTGATTCCAGGGATGGACATCAAGCCGCTGATCGCGGAGCTGCGCGACCGGGTGTCCGAGGAGCTGGACTACGGCCTGGAGGCGCAGGCGCAGCGGGTGCACGCGGAGGAGTTCGCGGAGGATCCCGATGTGCTCGTTCCGCAGGTGCTGCACCAGTGCGAGCAGGTCCTCGTGACCGAGTGGATCGACGGGATCCCGCTGTCCGAGGTGATCGCCGACGGCACCGATGAGCAGCGCGACCGGGCGGGACAGCTCCTGGCCCGCTTCCTGTTCTCGGGCCCGGCCCGCACCGGACTGCTGCACGCCGACCCGCATCCGGGCAACTTCCGGCTGCTTCCCCCGGAAGAGGGCGCCGAAGACGGCGCGGAGGTCTGGCGGCTCGGTGTGCTCGACTTCGGCACGGTGGACCGGCTGCCCGGCGGGCTGCCCGCCACCATCGGTGACTCCCTGCGGATGACCCTGGACGGCGAGGCCGACGCGGTCTACGAACTGCTCTGCGAGGAAGGGTTCGTCAAGGAGACCGTCGAGCTCGAGCCCGATGCGGTCCTTGAGTATCTGCTGCCGATCATCGAGCCCGCGCAGGTCGACGCGT
Organism: Streptomyces monticola; assembly: GCF_042665355.1. Taxonomy (NCBI): domain Bacteria; kingdom Bacillati; phylum Actinomycetota; class Actinomycetes; order Kitasatosporales; family Streptomycetaceae; genus Streptomyces; species Streptomyces monticola. The sequence goes on from NZ_JBHTCF010000004.1 coordinate 209,943, forward strand.
TCACCTTCACCCGGGGCTGGATGCGTAGCCAGGCGGCGCGGATCGCCGATCCCCGTTCCCCCGCCCACCAGTTGGGCAAGCAGTTGAATCTGCCCCCGTCGTATCTGCTGATACACCGGGTGACGCTGAGCACCATCGGGGTGCTGTGCCAGCTGGGGGCGACCGTGAGACTGCGGGAGGAGCTGGAGACCTGGTTGCCCGGGTTTCTGCCGGAACCGGATGCGGAGATGGAGGCGGCGGAGACCGAGGCTGCGGACGCCGGGAAAGAGGGCGAGTCGGCAGCCGAGGCCTGAGCGCCGTCCCGTCTCACTCCACCCCGCCCCGAGTTCACCACCAGCTGGAGTCGAGGCGGCCTTCGATGGCTCTCAAGTTGGCGCGGGCGCAGTCGTCGCAGAAGTAGCGACGGACGCCGTTCTCCACCGAGCAGGTCCAGGTCGGCTGTCCGCCCTCGGCGCTGGTGCCGCAGCGGGAACACACGACGGGCTCGGCACTCTCTTCCGCCGAGTGCGGAGTTTGATGGTCCACTCGGCGACAGTATCGCCGCGTCCGGAGGCCTGGGAGTACAACGCACCGCGGGGGCCGCTCCGTTCGGAGCGACCCCCGCGGCTGGTCGAAGGGCTTGCGCCCCCGATGCTGCTTGTCAGTGCATGACGGCCATGGCCAGCGCACGGCGGGCGCGCAGGGAGGCGCGCTCGGCGCGGCGCTGCATCCGGCGAGCGTTGATCAGGCGCACGGCCTGACGTTCGGACTCGGCCTCACGCAGCCGGTCGTGCATATGTGCACGAGCCAGGGCTTCTGGTTGGAGTTGCATCTCTCGGGTCCTGTTCTGGCGCGAGGTGTTCGCGCCGGATTCGGTGGTGGTCTCTGGGGTCGCGGAGCCTGCGGGCTCGCTGGCGAAAGGCTTCATCGGGGCCTGCTTCATGGGGTCGTGCGTCAGGGGGCGGTCGATGGTTCCGGTGGCGTTCATGCGGCGACCGGGTTCTTGCGCGGGCGGCCACGCGGCCGCTTGCGGGCAACGACCACGCCCTGGACGAAGAGCTCGCCACCCCAGACGCCCCACGGCTCACGCCGCTCCTTGGCGCCGGCAAGGCAGGCCTCGATCAGCGGGCAGGTACGGCAGAGCGACTTGGCGTACTCGACATCGGCCGGCGACTCGGCGAAGAAGACCTCCGGGTCGTAGCTGCGGCAGGGGACGGGTACGCCGAGGTTCTCGATGGCGTCGTCGAGCGCGGTGAGCGCGGTGAGCGGAGTCAAGGTGTTCTCCTGAAGGCCGGGCGGGGGGATCGTCTCTGAAGGCGGTACGGACGGGGCGTGCGTTTCGATGTGCACGGTTGGTGTCTTCCTCGTCTGGTCGTTCCGGCCGGTCGGCCGGGTGGCGGCTGGTACCAGGTACTGCTTGTCCGTCGGCCCCTTCGCTCCGCTCACCCCTTTGAGGGCAAACAGAAGGGCCGCGGATCCCGGGTGGGGTTCCGCGGCCCTGAAGGCGCCGGCCTGATCGTCGATCAGGCTGGATCACTCCAGGGTTCGAGCCCGCGGAAGGCCCACATGTGGTGCTGCGTCGTCGTCTGCTTCCGGGATCCGGCACCGGCTGCCGCAAAGGCATAGGCCTGCGCCTGTGCCGCTGCTACTGCTGCTTCCGGTGCCTTGGTCGGTCGCTGATTGCGCTCACGCTCGCTCACGGGAAGGACCGCGAGAGACAGGGAAGCCGGGCGAACGGCGGCGATGCCGCCGGGCAGACCGGTGCCCTGGTTCGAGATACCGAGCAGGCAGGTGGCGACGACCGAGCGATCGGTCATTTTGACGACGTTCTTGCTCACCGAGCTGATGGAGCTGGTGTTGATGCTGATCACTGGAATCGCCTCCTCTCGGCGTCTCGGGGGCCGGCGCGAACCGACCCGCATGCGTGCAAGGTGTCAAGTACAGCACGGAACCAGGGCTTCAGAGAAGCCGCTGTTTCCGTGGTTAAGAACCTATGGGGATTGCTGCGGCGTACGCAAACTATTTTTTCGACGAGTTTGTATCAGTCGTCTTCGTCCGCTTCTCCAACCTCCGCGGCCCGCTCCTCACCTGCACAGATGGCCAGGACATCGGCCCCGAAGCGGTTCAGTTTGCGGGCTCCGACGCCTGGGATGCGGGACAGGTCCGCCGCGCTGTCCGGGACCGTCTCGGCGATGGCGATCAAGGTCTTGTCGGTGAAGACGCAGTACGCGGGCTGCCCGAGCTGGGCGGCCTGGTCCTTACGCCAGTCCTGCAGGCGCTCGTAGACACCCTCGTCCATGTCGGAGGGGCAGTCCTCGCAGCGCATCAGCTTCATCTCGCCGGCGTCGGTCAGGGTGCGGCCGCAGACCCGGCAGGGCACCGGGCCGCGGGGTTTGCGACTGCGGGCAGTGCCGCGCTGCACCCCGCCGCCCGCGGCGGAGGCAACCGGACGCGCTCCCGCGGCGGCGGAGCCGGGGCGCAGACCGCTGAGGAAACGGCTCGGGCGGCGCGAGGCCCGGCCCCCGGGAGAGCGGGCCAGCGCCCAGGACAGGGCGAGATGCTGCCGGGCCCGGGTGATGCCGACGTAGAGCAGGCGGCGCTCCTCCTCCACCTGCTCGTCCGTCTTGGCGTAGGCGATGGGGAGCATGCCCTCGGTGAGGCCGACCAGGAAGACGGCGTCCCACTCCAGGCCCTTCGCGGCGTGCAGTGAGGCCAGGGTGACGCCCTCGACGGTGGGGGCGTGCTGGGCTCCCGCCCGCTCGTCCAGCTCAGCGACCAGGTCGGCGAGGGTGGCCTGCGGGTGGGCGCGGGCGAAGTCCTCGGCGAGGCGGACCAGGGCGGCAAGCGACTCCCAGCGGTCGCGGACCGCTCCGGAGCCGGCCGGTGCCTGGGACGTCCAGCCCTTGGTCGACAGGACGGCACGCACCTGCGAGGGCACGTCCACCGCGTCGTCGAGGAGTGCGTCATTGCCGCCGAAGCGGGCCGCGCCACGCAGGGCCGCACCCGCCTCGCGGACCTCTGTTCGCTCGAAGAAGCGCTCGGCGCCACGCAGTTGGTAGGCGATGCCCTCGTCCGCGAGGGCCTGCTCATAGAGCTCCGACTGGCCGTTGGTACGGAACAGGACCGCGATTTCGCTGGCCGGGACGCCGGAGTCGAGGAGCTTGCGGATACGGCGGGCGGTGCCTTCGGCTTCCGCGGGCTCGTCGGCGTACTCCGTATAGACCGGGTCGGGGCCGGGGTCCCGCTGGGAGAGCAGTTCCAGGCGGTGCTCGGCGGCGCGGCCGCTGGCCTGGGACAGGAGGCTGTTGGCGAGGTGGACGACTTGGGGGGTCGAGCGGTAGTCCCGGACCAGCTTGACGAGGGTGGCCTGCGGGTGGCGGGTGCGGAAGTCCAGAAGGTGGTCGGGGGTGGCGCCGGTGAAGGAGTAGATCGTCTGGCTGGCGTCGCCGACCACGCACAGGCTGTCCCGCTCACCGAGCCACAGTTCGAGCAGACGCTGCTGGAGGGGGCTGACGTCCTGGTACTCGTCCACCACGAAGTGCTGGTACTGCGAGCGGACCTGCTCCGCGATGTCGTACCGGTCCTGCAGGACGCCGACGGTCAGGAGCAGCACGTCCTCGAAGTCGATCACGCCGCGGTCCCGCTTGAGCTCTTCATACGTGGCGTAGATCTGGGAGGTCTCGGCCGGGTCGCGGGGGATCTCGCGGCCGGACTTGGCCGCCGCGGCGGGGTAGTCCGCGGGCACGGTCTGGGTGACCTTGGACCACTCGATCTCGCCCGTGACATCCCGCAGCTCGCCCCGGTCGAGCCGGATGCGGCAGCGCGCCGCCGCCTCGGCCACCAGCTGGACCTTGCGCTCCATCAGGCGAGGCAGCTGGCCGCCGACTGCTTTCGGCCAGAAGTACTGGAGCTGGCGCAGGGCGGCGGAGTGGAAGGTGCGGGCCTGCACTCCGCTCACCCCGAGCTGGCGCAGCCGGCCCCGCATCTCGCCCGCGGCCCGGTTGGTGAAGGTCACAGCGAGGACGCTGCCGGGCTGGAGGATGCCCGCACGCACGCCGTACGCGATCCGGTGTGTGATCGCGCGGGTCTTGCCCGTGCCCGCGCCCGCGAGCACGCACACCGGTCCCTGCAGGGCGGTCGCGACCTCACGCTGCTCGGGGTCGAGACCGTCGAGCACGGCGTCGGCGTCCGGCGGCGGGGCCGCGTACTGGCTCGCGCCCGGCACCTGCGGGAAGAGAGTGGAGTGCGTTGCTGCTGTCACCCCGCCATGCTGCCAGGTCTGCCGGGGCGGGCGGGCCACTTGTCCACAGGCGAGAAGCATTGGTCGTACTAATGCGGGAATGGCGGCCGCGCCCCGTACGTTCGACCAGAAGCGACTACGCATCGGATGCGACTGCGTATCGGCCGGAACGGATGCGGCAGCGCATCGGGACGAGACAGAGGAGCACAAGGACCATGCCGGGGACTGTGACGATGTACAGCACCACGTGGTGCGGCTACTGCCGTCGGCTGAAGGGCCAGATGGACCGCGAGGGTATCGCGTACAAGGAGATCAACATCGAGCAGGACCCGGAGTCCGCGGCCTTCGTCGAGAAGGCGAACGGCGGAAACCAGACGGTCCCGACGGTGCTTTTCGAGGATGGTTCGACCCTGACGAACCCCTCGCTGGCCCAGGTCAAGCAGAAGGTCGGCGCCTGAGCACCGGTGCTCAAGGTCCAGTACAGCGCGTAGTCGAAGGCCCCCGCTTCTCTGGCGGGGGCCTTCGCGTATGCCGTGGGGCGCGGTCTTGAGGAGGCGCCGACCGCGGTCCTCAGGAGTCGCGTGCCGCGGTCCTCAGGAGTCGCCGCCCTCGGCGAAGCCGACCGTGCCGTCGGGCAGGATCGCCTCGACGCGGGCGCCGTGTTCGACCGTGCGGCTGACCGTGCAGTGCTTCTCGTGGGTCAGGCGGACGCCACGGGCGAAGACCTCGGCGGCGCGGCCGCCGTTGGCGTCCTCGGGGATGTCGAGCTCGTAGGTGACACGGACCTTGCCGACCCGGCCGTCGTCCTCGGGGGCCGAGACCGACTCCACGACGATGCGCAGGTCGTCGTGGTCCACCGCGCGGGCGGTGCGGTCGATCACCAGTCCGCCACAGCCGCCGAGCGCGGCGAGCAGCAGCTCCACCGGCGTGAAGGACGGCTGCCCCGACTCGTCGTCGGCGGCGGCCATCCGGACCTCGGCGCCGCGATCGTTGCGCGCGGTCCACTGCCGGTAGCCGGTACGGACGGTCTCGATGCGGTAGTCGGCCATGGCCGCGCCCTTCCTGTTCCCGGAGTCTCTTCCGCAGCCCCGGAGATCTTGAGCAGCCCCCGGCTCAGGGTACGGGCCGGGGCAGCGGCTTGCCGTACCAGAGCTCGATGAGACGGGCCGCGATCGAGATGCCGTACGGCGGCAGCACCTCGCCCGACTCGAAGGCGGCGGACAGGTCGTCGCGGGAGAACCAGCGGGCCTCCTCGATCTCCTCGCCGTCGACGGTGATCTCCGGCGAGGTGGCACGGGCCATGAAGCCCAGCATCAGGCTGGAGGGGAACGGCCAGGGCTGGCTGGCGACGTACTCGACCTCGCCGACCGTGACGCCGGCCTCCTCGAAGACCTCGCGGCGCACCGACTGCTCGATCGACTCCCCCGGCTCCACGAAGCCCGCGAGCGTCGAGAACCGGCCCTCGGGCCAGTGCACCTGGCGGCCGAGCAGGATCCGGTCGTGCTCGTCCGTGACCGCCATGATCACGGCCGGGTCGGTGCGCGGGTAGTGCTCGGCGCCGCAGGCCGGGCAGCGGCGGATGTGGCCGGCGGCGGCGATGACGGTGCGCTCGCCGCAGCGGGAGCAGAAACGGTGCAGGCGCTGCCAGTTCTCCAGGGCGACGGCGTGCACCATCAGGCCCGCGTCACGGGGCGAGAGCAGCAGCCCGGCCTCGCGCAGGCCCGCGGGGCGCGCCGACTGGTCCATGCGGCCGGGCAGGGCGTCCTTCTGGAGCGCGAAGTAGCTGACGCCGTCGTCGTCGGTGCCGAGGAAATAGCGGTGGGTCTCGGTGACCGGGGCCTCGAAGGCGGGGGTCATGACCAGTTCCGTACGGCCGTCCGGGGTGTCGTCGATCAGGACCTGGCCCCCTGACACCACGAAGACCCGGGTCGTCGGGTGGCTCCAGGCGGCGGCCAGCCATGCCTCGTCGAGACGGTGGTGGGCCGCCCGGTCGATGCCGCTGGGCGCGGTCAGCGACAGGGGCCGGTCAGCGGTGCGGTCGGTCCAGGTGGTCACAGGTGGTTCCAACTCCCCCGGTGGAATGGGCTGTTCGGCAGGACGGGTGGCATGGGGCGGGGCGGGATTTCAGGCCTCCCGCGCGAGGCGGCGGATCACGGGGACTCGCTCCAGCTGTCCGCGAGATCGCCCCACAGATAGGCGGTGGTTTCGACTCCCTTGAGGAGCAGGTCGAGCTCGACCTTCTCGTTGGGTGCGTGCCAGCCGTCGGACGGCACGGAGATGCCGAGGAAGAGCACAGGGGCGTTCAGGACGTCCTGGAGATCGGCTGCGGGGCCCGAACCGCCTTCGCGCGTGAAGCGGATCTCCTGGCCGAAGGCGCGTCCCATGGAGCGGGCGACGGACTGCAGCGCGGGGTGGTCGAGCGGCGTGAGGCACGGGCGCGTGGCGCCGGAAAACGTGATCGTGTGGCGGATGCCCGCGGGCACCTGGTCCGCCGTCCAGTCGCGCACGGACCGCTCGATCCGCTCCGGGTCCTGCCCCGCGACCAGCCGGAACGAGAGCTTCAGGACGGCCGACGACGGGATGATGGTCTTGCCGCCCGCGCCTTGGTAGCCGCCGCCGATGCCGTTGACCTCGGCGGTGGGGCGGGCCCAGATCCGCTCCAGGGTGGAGTAGCCGTCCTCGCCGTGTGCCGCGTGGGACTTGGCGCTGCGCAGCCACTCCTGCTCGTCGAAGGGCAGCTCGGCGAAGAGCTCACGCTCGCGGTCGGTGAGCGGGACGATGCCGTCGTAGAAGCCTGGGATCGCCACGCGCGCGTGCTCGTCGTGCAGGGCGGCGACCAGACGGGCGGCCGCGGCCGCCGGGTTGGGTACGGCGCCGCCGAACGAGCCAGAGTGGATGTCCTGGTCGGGCCCGGCGAAGGCGATCTCGCACTCGACGAGGCCACGCATGCCGGTGCACACGGTCGGAGTGGTCTCCGACCACATGCCGGTGTCGGAGACGATCACCGCGTCGGCGGCGAGACGGTCTGCGCGCTCCTCCACCAGAGCGCGGAAGTGCGGGGAGCCCGACTCCTCCTCGCCCTCGATCAGGAACTTCAGGTGCACGGCCGGGCTGGTGCGCCCGGTGGCTTCGAGATGCGCGCGAAGGCCCAGGGTGTGGAAGAAGACCTGGCCCTTGTCATCGGCCGCACCGCGCGCGTGCAGCCGGTTTTCGCGGATCACCGGCTCGAAGGGGTCGGTGTGCCAGCCGTCCTCGCGGGCCGCGGGCTGGACGTCGTGATGGCCGTAGACCAGGACCGTGGGGGCGTCGGGCTCGGCGGCCGGCCACTCGGCGAAGACCGCGGGAGCGCCCGCCGTCATCCACACCTCGGTGGTGGGAAAACCGGTCTCCTTGAGCTTGGCCGCGAGCCAGTCGGCGCTGCGGCGCACATCGGCGGCGTGCTCCGGCTGGGCCGACACGGACGGAATCCGCAGCCACTCCATGAGGTCGTCGAGGAAGGCGGTGCGGTGGGTTTCCACGTACGCGCGGACAGCGCTGTCCGGGGTCTGGCTCATACGTCGAGCCTATCCGGCCTCGGCGAACTCCCGTGACGGTCCCCTTCGGGGCCGGGTTCGGGGCCGGGTTCGGGGCCGGATTCGGGGCCGGATTCGGGGCCGAGCAGACGCTCCAGGGCGGCCCGGTCCAGGAGGGCCTCGGGACAGGTGGTCTTGCCCGTACGCACGTACACGAACGCGGCTCGTACCGACTCCAGCGGGACGCCCTGCTGCTCGGCCCAGGCGAGGCGGTAGATCGACAGCTGCAAGGGGTCGGCCGCGCCGGGGCCGCCGGTCTTCCAGTCGACGATCTCGTACGTGGTGTCCTCGTCGTCGCCGCGGTAGACGGCGTCGATACGGCCCCGCACGACGCGGCCCGCGATCATCAGCTGGAAGGGGGCCTCCACGCGGTAGGGGGTCCGGGTGGCGTACGCGGTGTGCTCGAAGGCGTCCTTGAGGCGCTCCAGATCCTCCTCGTCGGCGATCTCCGCGTCCGTACCCGGCAGGTCGTCCGGATCCAGCATGGGGAGTTCGAGCGCTTCGAAGCGGGACTCGACCCAGGCGTGGAAGCGGGTGCCGCGGCGGGCCGCGGGCTGCGGCGGCCGGGGCATGGGGCGCGCGAGCTCCTGCGCGAAGCCGTCCGGGTCGGCGGCGAGACGCAACACCTGGGACGCGGTCAGGGCGGAGGGCACCGGGACGTCGCGGACGGTCTCACGCGCACGGTGCAGTTCCTTGGCGAGGGCTTCCAGGTCTCTGTCCCAGGAGGCGATGGTGCGGTGCTCTTCCGGGGTGAGGCCCTGGGCGGGCACGGTGTGCGGCCTGCCCGCCGCCGGGGGCGGGGCGGGGACGGCGGAGGCTGCGGCTCCGGAGCGCGGTGTGCGACCGACGGCTTCGGAGCGCGGGGGCTGGGCTGCGGCTTCGGAGCGCTGAGCGGGGAGCTGGTCGAACTCCTCGTCCGGGTACGGGGGTTCGTCGTCCGGGTACGGGGGTTCGTCGTCCGGGAAGGGGGGTTCGCCGTCCGCGTTGGCATCGGCGTACGGATCGGCGTACGAGTCGTCCTCAGAGGGCCACTCGGGGTCGTACGCGTCGTGGGCGCTCTCGGGGCCGCTGGTCGGCCCGGCCTCCGGCGGGGCGTCGTCCTGCGAGGCCTCCGGCACGGTGTCCTGCGCGGTGGCCTGCAGGGCGTCCAAGTGGGCCAGGACCGTCGCCGCGGCCGCCCTGCGGCGGATCAGGGACGTCTCGTCCAGGGGCAGCGGCCAGGCCGTGTCCTTCGTGGACTCCTGCAGGGCCGGGTTCTCCTCGTCCTCCTGCGGAGGGTCGGCCCAGGCCTCGATCTCGCCATGGCCCGCGGCGCAGTGGTCGTGCAGGGCGAGCAGGAAGTCGGAGGGGCCGCGGGGCTTCTTCTGGGAGGGGCCCCACCAGTGGCCGGTGCCGAGGAGCAGGGAGCGGGGCCGTGTGAACGTGACGTATCCCAGGCGGAGTTCCTCGGTCCGCTGGTGCTCCTTCATCTCTTCCTGGAAGGCCTTCAGGCCCTGGCTGTCCCAGGCCTCCACGTCGGGCAGGGTCGCGGTGTCCCCGCGCAGGGCGTGCGGCAGGACCTTGGCCTGCGAGGTCCATTTCTCGCGGCCCTGCGCGGACGGGAACACTCCGGTGACCAGGCCGGGGACCGCGACGACATCCCATTCCAGGCCCTTGGACTTGTGGGCGGTGAGGACCTTGACCGTGTTCTCGCCACCCGGCAGTGCGTTGTCCAGGCCCTTCTCGTACTGGGCGGCAGTGCGCAGGAAGCCAAGGAAGGCGAGGAGGGACGCCGACGGGTCGTTCGCCGCGAAGGACGCCGCTATGTCGAGGAAGTTGGCGAGCGTCTCACGGCGGCGGGCGGCCAGGGCGTGCGGCGACGCGGAGAGCTCGACGTCCAGGCCCGTGGTGGCGAGCACCCGGTGCAGGACATCCATGAGCGGGTCGGCGAGCGAGCGGCGCAGGTCACGCAGTTCGGCCGCGAGCCGGGCGAAGCGCACGCGCGCGTCGGCCGAGAAGGGCAGCCGGTCCGCCGTGCCGCCGTCTCCTCCCCCGTCCCCGTCCAGGAAGGTGTCGAGCGCGTCCGCGAGGGAGATCACCTCGGCCGGGTCGACTCCTTCGACGGCCTGCGCCAGGCGCTCGTCCGGATCGTCATCGCCCTCCACGCGCGCATGGTGCACGAGCAGACGGGCGCGGCGGCCGAGCAGGGCCAGGTCGCGGGGACCGATCCGCCAGCGGGGGCCGGTGAGGAGCCGGACCAGGGAGGCGTTCGCGCCCGGGTCCTGCAGGACCTCGCAGACGGCGACCAGGTCGGCGACTTCCGGCAGGTGCAGCAGGCCGGAGAGGCCGACCACCTCGACCGGGACGTCACGGGCCACGAGGGCGGCCTGGATCTGCGCGAAGTCGTTCGCCGTACGGCACAGGACCGCGATGTCGCCCGGCTCCTTGCCGGTGGCCACGAGGTGCCCGATGGAGTCGGCGAGCCACTCGATCTCCTCGCCGTGCGTACGCAGCAGGGCGCAGCGCACCACGCCGTCGCGCTCGGCGCCGGGTGCGGGCCGCAGCGCCTCCACGCCCGCGTGCAGGGCGCGCAGCGGGGCCGCGAGGCCGTTGGCCAGGTCGAGGAGGCGGCCGCCGCTGCGGCGGTTCTCACTGAGGGCGAAACGGGTGGCGGGGCCGCCGTCGGCGTGCGCGAAGTGCTCGGGGAAGTCGTCGAGGTTGGCGACGGAGGCACCGCGCCAGCCATAGATCGCCTGGCAGGGGTCGCCCACCGCGGTCACCGCATGGCCGGTGCCCGCGCCGAACAGGCCGGACAGCAGGACGCGTTGGGCCACGGAGGTGTCCTGGTACTCGTCGAGCAGGACGACGCGGAACTCGTCGCGCAGGATCTCGCCGACCTCGGGGCGGGTGTCTGCGAGGGTCGCGGACAGGGCGATCTGGTCGCCGAAGTCGAGCAGGTCGCCGGTGCGCTTCGCGGTGCGGTAGCGCTCGACGAGCTCGGTGAGCTCCAGGCGTGCGGCGGCCGTCTCGGGCACCTTGCGCAGGTCGGCGTTGCTGAGCCGGACGCTGTCCAGGGCGTGCAGGAGGCCGGTGTCGTACGCGCTCAGGCGTGCCGGGCGCACGAGGTGCTCGGCGAGCTCGGCGTCGAGTGCGAGCAGATCCCCGACCAGGTCGGGAAAGGAGCGGGTGAGCGCCGGATAGGGGCCGGGGGCCTCGCGCAGGACGCGTGCGGCGAGCTGGAAGCGGGTGGCGTCGGCGAGCAGCCGCACGGTGGGTTCGAGCCCTATGCGCAGGCCGTGGTCGGTGAGCAGCCGCCCGGCGAAGGCGTGGTACGTGGAGATCACGGGCTCGCCCGGGGGGTTGTCCGGGTCGATCGCGTCCGGGTCGGTGACGCCCGCCTTGATCAGTGCGGTGCGGACCCGCTCGGCGAGTTCGCCCGCCGCCTTGTTCGTGAACGTCAGGCCGAGTACCTGCTCGGGGGCGACCTGTCCGGTGCCGACCAGCCACACCACGCGGGCCGCCATCACCGTGGTCTTGCCGGAACCGGCGCCGGCCACGATCACCTGCGGGGCGGGCGGCGCCACGATGCAGGCCGTCTGCTCCGGGGTGAAGGGGATGCCGAGGAGCTCCTTGAGCTGCTCGGGATCGGTGATACGCGCGGACACTCCAGAGAGGCTAGCGGCGGCCACCGACAACCGGGGCTCCGGTCGGGTCGGCGGCCGCCGTCACACGCAGGTGCGCCAGAGGTCGGCAGGCCTTCCTCCTGATCTCAGGAGGCCTTCGCTCTGAGGCCAGGAGGCCTTCGCTCTGAGGCCAGGAGGCCTTCGCCCTGAGGCCAGAAGGGCTTCGCCCTGAGGTCAGGAGGCCTTCATCAGGTCCTTGACGTCGGCGATCTGGTCCGCGGGCGGGGCCTCGACCGTCACCTTCTCGTTGAAGTCGGAGAAGTTCATCGTGTTGGGGGACGCGCCCCCCTTGGTGACGGCCTTCAGGAAGTAGGGCTCGCCCTCGGCCGCGACGTAGAAGGTGATGGTCTCGCCGCCGGAGCGCTTCTTGGTGAGCGTGGCCGCCTTCTTGCCGTCGACCTCGGTGTCGTCGCCGCGCTTGACGCCCTTCAGGTCCTCGCCCTTGAAGAGGGACTTCAGGTCACACATATCGGCGCTGGCGCCCGGCGACTTCACCCAGCGGTCGCCGACCTTCTCGGCGGCCTTCGCGTCGCCGAGGGTGCTCTTCCAGTAGGAGGCGCTGCCCTTCATGTAGCTGGTCTTGTCCTTGACGCGGATGTCGACCTTGCCCATGTCCTGGGACTCCATGGCGCCGTTGCACTGGCCGCCCTCGGCTATCTCGAAGGTGATCGAGTTGGACTTGCCGTTCTGCTTGCCCTCGGCCGACAGCTTGACGGAGTCGACGCCGGCGGTCGCCTTCGAGGCCTTGTCGGCGATCTTGTCGGCGCCCATGCCCTCGAAGGGGTCCTTGTCACCGAAGCAGCCGGTGACGCCGACGAGGGCGGCCGCGCAGGCCACTGCCGTCGCCAAGAACTTCCGGTTGGCTGCCATGAATATGTCCCCTCCTGGGTACCGAGTTCACGCTTTTCTTCACGTGGACCTTACGGGTCCGAATGGCCGGACCCGCCCGTTCCGAGGGTGGGAAGGATCACGCACCGCGCCCCCTCGGCAGCGCTCACTCGACGACCTGCCCGCCTTCGGGCCTGGCGCTGCAGGAGGCCTTGAAGGAGCAGTGGGCGCAGTGCTGCCCCGCGGTCGGGGTGAAGCGCTCGTCGAGCACCTTGCCCGCGGCCGAGGCGAGCAGATCGCCCACCCAGTCGCCGCCGAGCGCCTCCTGCGCCTGCACCTTGGGCTGGGACTCGCCGCCGTCCTTCTTGGCCGCGGCCTGGCGCAGCTGCACCAGCTCGGCACCGCCCGGCTCCGGACGGTGTCCGTCGAACGCGTCGTCGACGGCGCCTTCGCGCACGGCCAGCTGGTAAACGGCGAGCTGGGGGTGGCGGGCGACTTCGGCGGCGGTGGGCGCCTGCTTTCCCGTCTTGAAATCCACCACATAAGCGCGGCCTTCCGCGTCCGCTTCGACCCGGTCCATGGAGCCGCGGATCCGCACCTCGTAGGAGCCCGCTTCCAAGGTCACGTCGAAGTCGTGCTCGCTCGCCACAGGGGTACGTCCCGGCCGGGCGCCGTTGGAGTCGACATGCCACTGGAGGAAGCGTTCCAGCGCCACGCGCGCGTGCTCCTTCTCCTGGGCGGACTTCCAGGGGGCGTCGAAGGCGAGGGCGTCCCACACCGAGTCGAGCCGTGCCATGAGCACGTCCAGGTCGGCCGGGGTGCGGCCGGAGGCGACCTCGTCGGCCAGGACGTGCACGACGTTGCCGAAGCCCTGGGCCGCGGTCGCGGGGGTGTCCGCCTTCACCTCGCGGCCCAGGAACCACTGCAGGGCACAGGTGTTGGCGAGCTGGTCGAGGGCGCTGCCCGAGAGCGTCACGGGGTCGCCGCGGTCGCGCAGCGGCACCTTGCTGTGCGTCGGTTCGTACATGCCCCACCAGCGGTACGGGTGCGCGGCCGGCACCAGCGGCCTGCCGTCCTCGTCGCTGAGCGCGGCGAGGCGGGCCAGACGCTGGGCGGCGGCCTCGCGCAGGGTGTCCGAGACCCGCGGGTCGACGGTCGTGGCGCGCAGTTCGGCGACGAGCGCGGCGACGGAGAGGGGACGGCGCGGGCGGTTCGTTATGTCCCTTGGTGCCACGCCGAGTTCGGTCAGGAAACGGGAGGGCTGGTCGCCGTCGTCGGCCGCCGCCTTCACCGCAGTGACGACGAGACGCTCGCACGCGCGCGTGGCGGCGACGTAGAACAGACGGCGCTCCTCGGCGAGCAGGGCGCCCGGGGTGAGCGGCTCGGCCAGGCCGTCACGGCCGATGCGGTCGGCCTCCAGGAGGGAGCCGCGCCGGCGCAGATCGGGCCACAGGCCTTCCTGGACGCCCGCGACGACGACCAGGCGCCATTCCAGGCCCTTGGAGCGGTGCGCGGTCATCAGGCGTACGGCGTCGGGGCGTACTGCCCTCTTGGTGAGGGTGTCCGCGGCGATGTCCTGGGCCTCGACCTCGGCGAGGAAGTTCAGGGCGCCGCGGCCGCCGGTGCGGTCCTCGGCGCGGGCGGCGGTGGCGAACAGGGCGCACACGGCGTCCAGGTCACGGTCGGCGTTGCGGCCCGCGGTGCCGCCACGACGGGCCGCGCGTTCCAGGCGCCCCGGCCACGGTGTGCCGTCCCACAGTTCCCAGAGCGCCTCTTCGGCGGTGCCGCCGGACGCGAGGAGCGCACGGGTCCGCTGCAGCAGCTCGCCGAGACGCTGGGGGCCACGGGCGTACGCCGGGTCGTGGGCGGTGAGGCGTTCCGGCTCGGCGAGGGCACGGGCGAGAAGCTCGTCCGACGGCGGCGGTACGCGATGACCCGCGGCCCGCTCCTCGTCGCGCAGGGCGCGGCCCAGGCGGCGCAGATCCGCGGCGTCCATGCCGGCGAGCGGGGACGTGAGCAGGGCCAGGGCACGGTCGGTGCTGAGCCAGGGTGCGGGGATCTCCTGGGCGGCTTCCGGGGCGGGTTCCGAGGCGGGCGCGGGGGCTTCCGGGGCCGGGGCGAGGTCCGGGTCGGTGGCGAGGTCCGGGTCCGGGGCGAGGTCCGGCGCCCCCTCTCCTGAGTCCGGGGCCTCCTCCCGCGAGCCCGATCCCGGTCCCGAGCCCGGTCCCGGTCCCGAGCCCGGTCCCGATCCCGGTCCCGAGCCGGACACCGGTACCCGTACCGGTACCGACTCCCCCAACAGGCTCTCCGCCGCCGCCCGCAGCGCCTCAAGGAGGGGTGCGACCGCGGGCTCGCTGCGCAAGGGGAGGTCGTTGCCGTCCACGTCGACCGGGACGCCCGCCGTGGTCAGGGCGCGGCGGGCGGCCGGGACGGTGCGGGCGCCCGCGCGGACCAGGACGGCCATGTCGGACCAGGCGACGCCGTCCTCGAGGTGCGCGCGGCGCAGGATGTCCGCGACGTTCTCCAGTTCGGTGCCCGGCGTCGGATAGGTGAAGACGTCAACGCGGCCGCCGTCACGGACCGGGTTCAGGGCCCGGTGGACGCGCACCTTGTCCGCGGGCAGGCGCGGCAGCGGCATCCGCTGGGTGATCCGGCGCGTGGCTTCGAGCAGGGCCGCGCCGGAGCGGCGCGAGGTGGTCAGGACCTCGACCGGAGCGGGGGCGCCGTCGGCCCGCCGGAACGTGTCGGGGAACTCCAGGATGCCGTTCACGTCGGCGCCCCGGAACGCGTAGATCGACTGGTCCGGGTCGCCGAACGCCACCAGGTCGCGGCCGCCGCCGGCGAGCGCCTGCAGGAGCCGCACCTGTGAGGGGTCCGTGTCCTGGTACTCGTCCACGAACACCGCGTCGTACTGCGCGGCCAGTTGGTCGGCGACCTCCGCGCGGTGCGCGAGCAGCACCGCGCGGTGCACGAGTTCCGCGTAGTCGAGCACGCCCTGCGCGTCCAGGACATCGAGGTACTCGGCGAGGAAGGCGGCCGCCGCGCTCCAGTCGGGGCGCCCTATGCGGCGGGCGAAGTCGGCGAGGGCCGTGGGGCCGAGGCCGAGTTCACGGCTGCGGGCCAGGACGGCGCGCACCTCGTCGGCGAAGCCGCGCGTCGTCAGACAGGCGCGCAGTTCGTCGGGCCACCGCACGCGCGCGTGGCCGCTCTTTTCGAGGTCGAGCTGGCCCTCGAGGAGTTCGCGTACGACGACGTCCTGCTCGGGTCCCGACAGCAGCCGCAGCGGCTCCACGAAGAGATCGGCCTCTTGGTGGGCGCGCACGAGCGCGTAGCAGAACGAGTGGAAGGTGGTGGCCTGCGGCGCCGCGACGCCGTCGATGCGCAGGGCCATGCGGTCCCGCAGCTCGACCGCCGCCTTGCGGCTGAAGGTGAGCACCAGGATCCGCTCGGGGTCGGTGCCCTTGGCGATGCGGGCGGCGACCGCCTCCACAAGAGTGGTGGTTTTCCCGGTGCCCGGTCCGGCCAGGACCAGGAGCGGTCCACCCGCATGGTCAACCACCGAGCGCTGAGGTGCGTCAAGACGAGGGGGGTCCACGCGAGTCGGCGGGGTACGCACCAGTCGGTATGCACCGCGGGGCCCTTGACGCGTATATGCGTCCGGAGCGCGCCGGTCGGAAGAAGAGGAGCTCACGTGGATCGCCGGTCCTGGTGGGTGTGCTGGGTGGAGAGGGGCCTCACGGCCGCGGGGGCCGTCGTGCGGCCGCCGTGCACCGTGGGTGCGGTGGCGGCCCGGTGACTGCCGCGCTCGACGCTACGCCAGTCGACGGCGGGGACGCGGAGCTTCCCGCGCTTCGCCCGGTGACTGGCGGCCGAGCGATCTTCCCCGGCTCCCGGCCCCCCTCCGTCCCGGACGGCCACCGCTTCTCCCCGAACCCCCCGCAGGACCGCCCAAGTCCCCCGCTTCGCCCGTACGGTCCACCGAACCCCCGTGCCGGCCGCGGATGCCGGAAGCTGTCATGTGTGAGCCCGCGCCGAGTCATTGCCGCCGTCCCAGCGCGCTCGCCGCATGTCGAGACGGTGCTCACCGGCGCCGGTCGTGCGCAGCGGGGTGGCTTCCGCGCGGTAGTGCTCCAGGGCCCGCAGTTCGCTGCCGGGGAGGAGCACGCCGTCGGCGCGCACCACCCGCCACCAGGGCACCGCGCCGCCGTACAGCGCCATCACGCGGCCGACCTGGCGCGGTCCTCCCTCGTCGAGCCACTCCGCGACATCGCCGTACGTCATCACGCGGCCGGACGGGATCAGCTCCGCCACCTCGAGCACCCGCTCCGCGTACTCCGGAATCTCCGGCAGGCTCTCCTCGCTCATCCGGTCCATCCTGCCCCACCCCACCGACAGTGCCGGAGGGTGTACAGGCATGGCCCGGTGAACCGGAGGTGTTCATATCAGGGACACATCCTGACGGCTGATTGCACCCTGATGCCCACTGTTGTCGGCCGGTCGTGCCACCATCGTGCGGGCGGTGACTGGTGATACGAGATCAAGAAGAGACGGAGAAGGATCAGGGAGTGCAGCCCCCCAAGGACGAGCGCACCCCTGAGACGCCGTCGCGCCCGGACACCGAGAAGCCGCCGCGCGAGGACACCACCGCGCCCACCGAGGCCCAGGACGCTCACGTGGCCGCCGACGCCGAGTACACCCCCGTACCCACGGAGACCGAGGTCGAGCCGCCCGGGGACGAGGTCGAGGGTGACGAACCGCTGCTGCCCGCGCGCGTGCACCGGCCGTCCGACCTCATGCGGATGCTGGTCGGCATCCTGGCGATCGGCCTGGTGCTGTTCGTCGCCGCGTTCGCGCACGGCACCACCTCGGGGCTCGAGCAGGACATCAACAAGGGCACCGACCAGGCGCCGGATCTGCTGATCAAGTTCGCCGGTCTGAGCGCGTCGATCGCGGTGCTCCTCGTGCCGGTGGCCTTCGCGATCGAGCGGCTCATCAAGCGGGACGGCCTTCGCATCGCCGACGGTGTGCTCGCCGCGGTCCTCGCGCACGGTGTGACGCTCGCCACCGACCTATGGGTGGCGAAGGCGGCACCGGCCTCGATCCAGGACGCGCTGACCCGGCCGCTGGCGGAGGACCCCGGGGCCCTGACCGACCCGGTGCACGGCTATCTCGCGCCGGTCATCGCGTATATGACGGCCGTCGGAATGTCGCGAAGACCGCGCTGGCGTGTGGTGCTGTGGACGGTGCTGCTGCTCGACGCCCTGTCGATGCTCGTCGCCGGGTTCACCACCCCGTTCTCGATCATCCTGACGGTCCTCATCGGCTGGACCGTGGCCTACGGAACGCTGTACGCGGTCGGCTCCCCCAATGTCAGGCCCACCGGGCAGACGCTGCTCGCCGGTCTGCGGCACGTCGGGTTCCGGCCGGTGAGCGCGGCCCGCGCGGAGGAGGTGCCGGACTCCCCCGACATGGGCGACCGCGGCCGCCGCTACTTCGTGACGCTCGAACACGGGCCGCCCCTGGACGTCACGGTGGTCGACCGTGAGCAGCAGGCACAGGGCTTCTTCTACCGGGTGTGGCGGCGGCTCACGCTGCGCGGCATCACCACACGGCGCAGCCTGCAGTCGCTGCGCCAGGCCCTGGAGCAGGAGGCGCTCCTGTCGTACGCGGCGATCGCGGCCGGCGCCAACGCCCCGAAGCTGATCGCGACCTCCGAGCTCGGCCCGGACGCCGTCATGCTCGTCTACGAGCACCTGGGCGGCCGTTCCCTGGACGCGCTCGCCGACGACGAGATCACCGACGACCTGATGCGGGACACCTGGCTGCAGGTGCAGGCGCTGCAGTCGCGGCGGATCGCGCACCGGCGCCTGGCCGGGGACGCGATTCTGGTGGATCGTTCCGGCAAGGTGATCATCACCGATCTGCGGGGCGGTGAGATCGCCGCCGGCGATCTTGTACTGCGGATGGATATCGCGCAGCTGCTCACCACGTTCGGCCTGCGTACCGGCGCCGAGCGCGCGGTGGCCGCCGCCGTCGGAGTGCTCGGCCCCGACGCGATCGCCGACTGTCTGCCGCTGCTTCAGCCCATCGCCCTGTCCCGGTCGACCCGGGCCACGCTGCGCAGGCTCGGCCGCGAGCGCTCCCAGCGTGAGCGCGAGGCGGTGCTCGAAGCCTCCCGCAAGACCAAGCAGACCCGCGTCGAGGGCGCCGACGACGGCCATGACCGCAGGACCGCCAAGGCGGAGAAGCAGGCCGAGAAGCGGGCCATCGACGAGGCGCTCGAAGTGGCCCGCGAAGAGGATCTGCTCACCCAGATCCGGCACCAGGTGCTGCGGATCAGACCGCAGGCTCCGGTCGAGCCCGCGCAGCTGGAGCGGATCAAGCCGCGCACCCTGATCAGCTTCATCGCCGGTGCGTTCGGCGCGTACTTCCTGCTGTCGCAGCTCACCGACATCGACTTCGCGAAGCTCTTCGCGGAGGCCAAGTGGGGCTGGGTGGCCGCGGCGGTGGCGTTCTCGGCGCTGAGCTATGTGGCGGCGGCGATGAGCCTGCTCGGCTTCGTGCCGGAGCGGGTGTCGTTCGCGCGGACCGTGGCGGCGCAGGTCGCCGGGTCCTTCGTGAAGATCGTGGCGCCCGCGGCGGTCGGCGGTGTGGCGCTCAACACCCGGTTCCTGCAGCGGGCCGGGGTACGTTCCGGGCTCGCGGTGGCCTCGGTGGGCGCCTCGCAGCTGTTCGGCCTCGGCTCGCACATCCTGCTGCTGCTCACCATGGGTTATCTGACGGGAACCGAGAAGACTCCCGAACTCACCCCGTCCCGCACGGTGATCGCGGGTCTGCTCACGGTCGCGGTCCTGGTGCTCGTGGTGACCGCGATCCCGTTCCTGCGGCAGTTCGTGGCCACGCGGCTGCGGTCGCTGTTCGCCGGTGTCGTGCCGCGCATGCTCGACGTACTGCAGCGGCCGCAGAAGCTGCTCACCGGGATCGGCGGGATGCTGCTCCTGACCGGGATGTTCGTGCTGTGTCTCGACGCCTCGATCCGGGCGTTCTCCACCGAGGGCACCGTCTCGCTCAGCCTGGCCAGCGTGGCCGTGGTGTTCCTCGCGGGCAACGCGCTCGGCTCCGCGGCGCCGACGCCGGGCGGTGTGGGCGCCGTCGAGGCGACGCTCACCTTCGGTCTGGTGGCGATCGGCCTGCCGAAGGAGGTCGCGGCGCCGGCGGTGCTGCTCTACCGGCTCCTGACGCTGTGGCTGCCGGTGCTGCCGGGGTGGCTGTTCTTCAACCACCTGACGCGTAAGGGTGCGCTCTAAGGTTCAGAACAAGCAGAGCAGCGCCCCGAGCAGGGCCACGGAACCGATCACTTCCACGGCCCCCACGACCGCGGCCTTCAGGCCGTGTCCCGGCAGGGCCGCCGCCCGTGCCGCGTAGGCGGTGAACGGCAGAGCGAGCCACGGGTTGAGGAGTGCGGCGATCCCCGCCGCGAGGACGTGGTACGCCACCGAAGCGCGGTAGTACGCACGGGAGTTGCGCTCCCTGATCATCGTCTTCACGTAGGGCACCGTGCCGCCGAAGTACAGCAGACAGGCGAGGGCGGGCCGCCAGCCGTCCGCCCACCAGGCCGCGCCGTCGCCGAGGCGCAGGGCCACCAGGAGCATCCCGCACGCGGGGACCACCGCGGCCAGGCCGTTGAGCAGGGCGCGTTCCCTGTTCCGCCGCGCATAGAGGGTGTTGACGGCGACGAAGGGTACCGCGCAGAGCGCCGCGACCAGCAGCCACGGATACGCGACGGCCAGCGGCAGCGCGCACGCGGCGAAGGCGCCGCCGAACACCAGGGCGGGCCGCACATGGCGGCGCGGCGCCCGCGGGTTGCGGGAGATCCGGCGCAGACGCAGCCACTGCTGCCCGTGGAACACCGCGATGTAGCCGAGCAGCCAGGCCGCGAAGAGGGGCAGATGGGCCCAGCGCGGAGAGCCGAGGAGGGTGCCCGCGAGGTAGGGGACGGCGAGCATGGCCCAGGCGCCGTGCTGATCCGGCAGCCACTTGTCTTTTCTTTTTCCGGCCCTAGGCACCCCGGCTCACAATTCCCTTTTCTTTCCCGACGGCACGTCGGCACGTCGGCACGTAAAAACCCTGAACTCACGGCGAGTTGGCGCCCCTCCACTCTCGCACCGCAATACCTGGGGAACTCAGGGACGAGGTCCCGGCCGCCCGGGACCATTGTCACCGGGTTCCGCGGAAAGCCGCGCTTAGTGTCTTGAGGAGTCGAATTCCATACGGCCGGGAGGGTCGCGTTGCAGCCGCAGAAGTTGCCGCAGGGTCAGAACGCCGCGGAGAAACTCATCAAGGCGGGCAGCTTCTTCCGGCGCGCCGAGGTCTCCGGGGATCTGCGTACCGTGCACCACACCGGCGGGCGCGCGGGTGAGGTCTTCTACCGGGACCGGTGGAGCCACGACAAGGTCGTGTACTCGACGCACGGCGTGAACTGCACGGGCTCCTGCCGGTGGAAGGTCTACGTCAAGGACGGGATCATCACCTGGGAGACCCAGGCCACCGACTATCCGTCCGTGGGCCCCGACCGCCCCGAGTACGAGCCCCGCGGCTGTCCGCGCGGCGCCTCCTTCTCCTGGTACAGCTACTCGCCGACCCGGGTGCGCTATCCGCATGTGCGCGGGGTGCTCCTGGAGATGTACCGGGAGGCCAAGGCGCGCCTCGGTGACCCGGTCCTCGCCTGGGCCGATATCCAGAAGGACGACAAGCGCCGCCGAAAGTACCAGCAGGCACGCGGCAAGGGCGGCCTGGTCAGGGCGAGTTGGGACGAGGCCGTCGAGATCATCGCGGCCGCGCACGTCCACACCATCAAGGAGTACGGGCCCGACCGGGTGGCGGGCTTCTCGCCGATCCCCGCGATGTCGATGGCCTCGCACGCGGCGGGCGCCCGTTTCCACTCGCTCATCGGTGCCCCGATGCTGTCCTTCTACGACTGGTACGCGGACCTGCCGGTGGCCTCGCCGCAGGTCTTCGGCGACCAGACCGACGTACCCGAGTCGGGCGACTGGTGGGACGCCGCGTATCTGATGATGTGGGGCTCGAACGTCCCCGTCACCCGCACCCCCGACGCGCACTGGATGGCCGAGGCGCGCTATCGCGGCCAGAAAGTCGTCACCGTTTCCCCGGACTTCGCGGACAACACCAAGTTCGCCGACGAGTGGATACACCCGCACCCCGGCACGGACGGTGCCCTCGCCCTCGCGATGGGGCACGTCATCCTGAAGGAATTCTTCGTCGAGAAGCAGACGCCGTTCTTCACGGATTACGTACGGCAGTACACGGATCTGCCGTTCCTCGTGTCCCTGAAAGAGACCGCCGACGGTCTGGTACCCGGCAAGTTCCTCACCGCCGCCGACCTCGGCCAGGACACCGAGAACGCCGAGTGGAAGACCGTCCTCGTCGACGATGTCACCGGTGAACCGACCGTCCCGAACGGCACGTTGGGCCACCGCTGGGGCAAGAACGAGCAGCCCGAGTGGAATCTCGACCTGGGCGGTACGGTCCCCCGTCTCACTCTGCACGCCGAGTCCGCGGAGTCCGCCGAGGTCACCCTTCCCCGCTTCGACGAGCAGGGCGTGATCCGGCGCGGCGTCCCCGTGCGCCGGATCGAGGGCCGGCTCGTCACCACCGTCTTCGACCTGATGCTCGCCCAGTACGGCGTCGCCCGCGAGGGCCTGCCCGGCCAGTGGCCCACCGGCTACGACGACGCGTCCGCACCCGGTACCCCGGCCTGGCAGGAGACCCTCACCTCCGTACCGGCCGCCCAAGCCGCCCGGGTGGCAAGGGAGTTCGGGCAGACCGCCGAGGAGTCCGGCGGCCGCTGCATGATCCTGATGGGCGCCGGCACCAACCACTGGTTCCACTCCGAGACGATCTACCGTGCCTTCCTGGCCCTGCTCACCCTCACCGGCTGCCAGGGCCGCAACGGCGGCGGCTGGGGTCACTACGTCGGCCAGGAGAAGTGCCGCCCGGTGACCGGCTGGGCCACCCTGGCGAGCGCGTCCGACTGGGGCCGGCCGCCCCGGCACATGATCGGCGCGGGCTGGTTCTATCTGCACACCGACCAGTGGCGCTACGACACGCTGCCCGCCGAGGCGCTCGCCTCGCCGCTGGGCGACGGCCGGTTCGAGGGCATGACGGGCGCCGACTGCCTGGCCGCGTCCGCGCGCATGGGCTGGATGCCGTCGTACCCGACGTTCGACCGCAACCCCCTGGAGCTCGGGGAGCACGAGGACCCGGTCGGCAACGCCGTACAGGAGCTCAAGGACGGCAAGCTCGGCTTCGCCGGTGAGGACCCGGACGCGCCGCGCAACTGGCCGCGGGTGCTCAACGTATGGCGGGCCAATCTCCTGGGGTCGAGCTCCAAGGGCAACGAGTACTTCCTCAAGCATCTGCTCGGCACGCACTCCAACCTGCCCGACGACGGGCCGCGTTGTGTGCCGCGCGATGTGAAGTGGCGCTCCGAGGACGTCGAGGGCAAGCTCGATCTGCTGCTCGCGATGGACTTCCGGATGACGTCCACGACGCTCCTGAGCGATGTCGTGCTTCCGGCCGCCACCTGGTACGAGAAGCACGATCTGTCGTCCACCGACATGCATCCCTTCCTGCACGCCTTCACCCCGGCCGTGGACCCGCCCTGGCAGGCACGCTCGGACTACGACGCGTTCCACGCCATAGCCAGGCGCTTCGGCGAGCTCGCCGGGCAGCACCTGGGCGTCCGCAAGGACCTCGTGGCCACCGCACTGCAGCACGACACCCCGGGCGGCGAGATGGCGCAGCCCGGCGGTGTCGCCCTCGACTGGTCGCAGGGCGAGTGCGAGCCGGTGCCGGGCCGCACCATGTACAGCCTCGCGGTCGTGGAGCGGGACTACGGCGCCGTCGGCGAGAAGTTCGCGGCGCTCGGCCCGCTGGTCGACCGGCTCGGGGTGACCACGAAGGCGATCACCTTCGACGTCGCCGAGGAGATCGCGTATCTGAAGCAGAAGAACGGTGTCGTCCGTACCGGAGTCGCCGAGGGCCGGCCCCGCCTCGAGACCGCGCAGCAGGCCTGCGAGACGATCCTGTCCCTGTCGGGCACGTCCAACGGACGCCTGGCCACCCAGGGCTTCCACACCCTGGAGGCACGCACCGGACAGGAGATGGCGCATCTGTCGGCGGAGGCCGAGGGCAAGCGGATCACCTTCGCGGACACCCAGGCGCGGCCCGTGCCGGTGATCACGTCGCCGGAGTGGAGCGGCAGCGAGTCCGGCGGGCGCCGCTACACCGCGTTCACGGTCAACACCGAGCACCTCAAGCCCTGGCACACCCTCACCGGCCGGCAGCACTTCTTCCTGGACCACGACTGGATCCACGAGGTCGGCGAGGCGCTGCCGGTCTACAAGCCGCCGCTGGACATGCACCGTCTCTACGGGGAGCCGGAACTCGGCCGCGTCGACGAGAAGGCCGTCGCCGTGCGGTATCTGACCCCGCACAACAAGTGGGCGATCCACTCCCAGTACCAGGACAACCTGCACATGATGACGCTGGGCCGCGGCGGCCAGACGGTGTGGATGTCGCCGCAGGACGCCGAGGCGATCGGCGTGAGCGACAACGACTGGATCGAGGCCGTCAACCGCAACGGTGTCGTCACGGCCCGCGCGATCGTCTCCCACAAGATGCCCCCCGGCACGGTCTATATGAACCACGCGCAGGAGCGCACGGTCGGCGTCCCGAAGACCGAGAAGACCGGGCGCCGCGGCGGCATCCACAACTCGCTGACCCGCGTGATGCTCAAGCCCACCCATCTCGTCGGCGGCTACGCCCAGTTGACCTGGGCCTTCAACTACCTCGGCCCGACCGGCAACCAGCGCGACGAGGTGACGGTCGTCCGTCGCCGCAACCAGGATGTGGAGTTCTAAGCATGCGCGTCATGGCACAGGTCGCGATGGTCATGAACCTCGACAAGTGCATCGGCTGCCACACCTGCTCGGTCACCTGCAAGCAGGCGTGGACCAACCGCAAGGGCACCGAGTACGTCTGGTTCAACAATGTCGAGACCCTCCCCGGGCAGGGCTATCCGCGCCGCTGGGAGGACCAGGAGAAGTGGAAGGGCGGCTGGGAGCGCACCCGTTCGGGGCGTCTTCGCCTCAAGGCGGGCGGCCGCCTCAAGCGCCTCGGGCAGATCTTCGCCAACCCCGAACTGCCGGAGCTCGACGACTACTACCAGCCCTGGACGTACGAGTACAAGAACCTCACCGAGGCGCCCGCGGGCGACGACCTGCCGGTGGCGCGGCCGGTCTCACAGACCACGGGCGAGCCGATCGACAAGATCGAGTGGGGGCCCAACTGGGACGACAACCTCGGTGGCGCACCCGAGCACGCCCCGAAGGACCCGCTGGTCGAGAAGGTGAACGCCACCCGCGCCGAGCTCGGCGACAAGATCCGCATGGAATTCGAGCAGAGCTTCATGTTCTATCTGCCGCGCGTCTGCGAGCACTGCCTCAACCCGGCCTGCGTCTCGGCCTGTCCGTCGGGCGCGATGTACAAGCGGGCCGAGGACGGCATCGTCCTGGTCGACCAGGACCAGTGCCGCGGCTGGCGGATGTGCGTCAGCAGCTGCCCGTACAAGAAGGTCTACTTCAACCACTCCACCGGCAAGGCGGAGAAGTGCACCTTCTGCTTCCCGCGCGTCGAGGTCGGGATGCCGACGGTCTGCTCGGAGACCTGCGTCGGGCGGATGCGGTACCTGGGCGTGATGCTGTACGACGCGGACAAGGTCGGCGAAGCCGCGGCCGTGGCGGACGAACAGGATCTGTACCCGGCCCAGTTGGAGGCCTTCCTCGATCCGCACGACCCGGCCGTGCAGGCCGCGGCGCGCGCCGCGGGCATCACCGACGAGTGGCTCGACGCGGCCCGCCGCTCCCCCGTCTACGACCTGATCCGCACCTATCAGGTCGCCCTGCCGCTGCATCCGGAGTACCGCACCATGCCCATGGTCTGGTACGTGCCGCCGCTCTCGCCGGTCGTGGAGGCGGTCGCCGCGAGCGGCCACGACGGCGAGGACGCGGGCAATCTGTTCGGCGCGATCGACGCCCTGCGGATCCCCGTCGAGTACCTCGCGGAGCTGCTCACGGCCGGGGACACCTATGCCGTGGACGCAGTACTGCGGCGGATGGCCGCGATGCGCGCGTACATGCGGCGGATCAACCTCGGCCAGGAGCGGGACGAGTCGATCGCCGCGGCGGTCGGGCTGACCGGCCCGGAGATGGAGGACATGTTCCGGCTCCTCGCCATCGCCAAGTACGAGGACCGCTACGTGATTCCGACGGCGGCGCGGGCGGACGCGGACGCGCTGGCCGGGACGCATCCGCTGGACGACGACATGGGCTGCCCGGTCTCCGACGAGGCGTTCGGCAAGGCGGCCGGCGACGCCTCCGGCCAGAGCCCCGTCCTGCTCAACCTGAGCCCCACGAGGAGGAGCGCATGACCCCCGATGCCGTCGTACGTCTGGTCGCGGGCCGCTGCCTGCAGTACCCCGATGCCCGTCTGCGCGAAGATCTGCCCCGGCTCGACGAGGCCCTCGCCGGGGCGGCCACCCAACAAGCCGCACTGCTGCGGCAATTCCTGGACCACGCGCGCGTAGTGCCGGAAATCGAGCTCGCCGCGCACTACACGGACACCTTCGACACCCGTAACCGCCGCTGCCTCTACCTCACTTGGTGGACGGACGGCGACACCCGCAACCGGGGTCTGTCCCTGGTGCGGATCAAGCGGATCTACCGCGACTTCGGCCTGGAGTTCGCGAGCGACGAGCTGCCCGACTTCCTGCCCGTGGCCCTGGAGTTCGCGGCCCTGCACCCCGAGGCCGGCACCGAACTGCTGCAGGAGCACCGGGCAGGCCTCGAACTCCTGCGGCTCGCCGTGACAGAGGCGAACACCCCCTACGCGCGCGTGCTGGAGGCCGTCTGCGCCACGCTGCCGGGTGCCTCGCCGCAGACCAAGGCGGAGGCCAAGGCCCTGGCCCGCAGCGGCCCGCCGCGCGAGACGGTCGGCATGGACACGGCCGGCATGGAGCCGCTCGGGCCCGGCGTCGAACTGCCCTGGCCGACCGTCGCGAAGAGCGCCGGGCCGGCCGTCACGAAGAGCCCCGGGCCCCACGAGCCGACCGTCGCAAAGAGCCCCGAAAGGACGCCCGCCTGATGGACCTCATCCTCTGGGGCGCCATGCCGTACGTAGCCGTCGTGATGCTGGTCGCGGGGCTCGTCTGGCGTGCGCGCTACGACAAGTTCGGCTGGACCACGCACTCCACGCAGGTGCACGAGTCCCGGCTCCTGCGGATCGGCTCGCCGCTGTTCCACTTCGGTATGGCCTTCGTGGTGCTCGGGCATGTGGTCGGCCTGCTGATCCCCAAGGGCTGGACGGACGCGGTGGGCGTCAGCGACCACACGTACCACCTGCTCGCCGTCACCACCGGCACCGTCGCGGGCGTCGCGGCGGCCGTGGGCATCGGCATCCTCGTCCACCGCCGCTTCACGGTGCCCGCGGTGCGCAGGGCGACGCTGCGCAGCGACCACCTGATGTACACGGTGCTGCTGGGCGCGATGTTCCTCGGGCTGCTCGCCACGGCCCTCAACAGCACGGGCGCGATGGGCGATTACAACTACCGCGACGGCGTCTCGCTCTGGTTCCGCTCGCTCTTCACGCTTCAGCCGGACTACGCCCTGATGGGGCAGGCGCCGCTCGCCTTCCAGCTCCATGTCCTGTTCGGCTTCGCGCTGTTCACGCTGATCCCGTACTCGCGTCTGGTGCATATGTTCAGCGCCCCGGTGAAGTACTTGTTCCGCCCGTACGTCGTCTACCGCAGCCGCGACCCGCGGCAGCTGGCGCACCGGGAGCCGAAGCGGGGCTGGGAGCGGGTCTCGTGAAGCGGGTCGTACGCGTGCCACGGCACGCGGTCGCCGAGCGCCCCTTCATCGTCATCTGGGAGGCCACGCGCGCGTGCCCCCTCGCCTGTCTGCACTGCCGGGCCGAGGCACAGCCGCGGCGGCATCCGGATGAGCTGGACGGCGCGGACGCCCGCCGCCTGATGGACCAGATCGCGGCCTTCGGGAAACCGAGCCCGCTGTTCGTGATGACGGGCGGCGACCCGTTCCAGCGGGCCGACCTCACCGATCTGATCGCGTACGGCACCTCGCTCGGCCTGCGGATCGCGGTCTCCCCCTCGGGCACGCCGACGCTGACGCGGGAGAACCTGACGGCGGTACGGGACGCGGGCGCGGTCGCCCTTTCGCTCTCCCTCGACGGTTCGACGGCCGAGCGGCACGACACCTTCCGCGGGGTGCCGGGCGTCTACGACTGGACCCTGGACGGCTGGCGCACCGCACGCGAGCTCGGTCTGAAGGTGCAGATCAACACCACCGTGACCCGGCACAGCCTGCACGACCTCGCCGATATCGCGGCGGTCGTGAAGCGCGAGGGAGCGATGATCTGGAGCGGCTTCGTCCTGGTGCCGACCGGGCGCGGCGAGCAGCTGCAGTCGCTGAGCGCGGCGGAGATCGAGGACGTCCTGCACTTCCTCTACGACACCGGTGCCGTCCTCGCCACCAAGACCACCGAAGGCCATCACTTCCGCCGGGTCGCGCTGCAGCGCACGATCCTGGACCGGCACGGGGAGCAGCCCGAGACGGGCCCGCTGTACGCCTCGCTGCGGGCACGGGCGGCCGGCCTCGGCCTGTTCGACGGCGAGGGCCGCGCGGTGCGGCGCCCGCCCATGGACGTGGGCTCGGGCCGTGGCTTCGTGTTCGTCTCGCACACGGGCGAGGTGCACCCCAGCGGCTTCCTGCCACTGTCGGCGGGCAACGTGCGCCACCACCCCCTGCCGGACATCTACCGCGGCTCGGCCCTGTTCACGTCGCTGCGCGATCCGTCCCTCCTGGAGGGCAAGTGCGGGGCGTGCGAGTTCCGGACGGTGTGCGGGGGATCGCGGTCACGGGCCTACGGCGTGACGGGCCGCACGCTGGCGGCGGACCCCTGGTGCGCGTACGAGCCGGGGTCGTTCGGATACGAGTCGGAGGTACGGGAGCTGCTGCCGTCGTGACGGCGGCGCCGACGGGGCGGGCCGGGGGAGAAATCCCCCTTCCGGCGCCCCATAAAGGACCGTAAGTACGAGTCCCCATGCGCCCCTTGGGAAATCCGGCGTGCCGGGCGCCGCGCGGGGGCCAGGGTCCTGCCCCATGGGACCGAAGTCCACAAAAACCCGGCAGAACGGTGCGTAACGTCAATAGGCAGGACCCCTCGGACGGAGACCACCCCATGCGCTCAGTGATCGTGATCGGCGGCGGTATCAGCGGCCTCGCCGCCGCCTGGCAGCTGCGAGACCGCGCGGACGTCACCGTCATCGAAAGCACCCCGCACATCGGCGGCAAGCTGCGCACCACCACCATCGCCGGTATCCCCGTGGACGACGGCGCCGAGTCGATCATGGCCCTGCGCCCCGAGGCCGTGGAGCTGGCCCACGAGGTGGGCCTCGGCGCCGACCTGTACGACCCGGCCCCCGCCCCCACCACCGTGTGGACCCGTGGCCGGCTCCGCCCGATGCCGCGCGGCCACGTCATGGGCATCCCCACCGAGCCGCGCACCCTGGCCGGCACCGGGCTCCTCACCGACGAGGGCCTGGAGCGCCTGTGCCGCGAGGAGCAGCTGCCCGCGACGCCGCTGGCCGCGGACGGCGATCTCTCCGTCGCCGGATATCTGGCCGAGCGCATCGGGCAGGAGGCCGTGGACCGCCTGGTCGAGCCGATGCTCGGCGGTGTGTACGCGGGCCGCGCCGACCGGCTCTCGCTGCGTTCCTCGATGCCGCGCCTCGCGGCCGTCGCCGAACAGGGCGGCTCGATCATCGGCGCCCTGCGCCGGGTGCGGGCGGCGGGCGCCCCGAAGGTCTCGCCCGTGCAGGGCGTGCGCGGCGGCACCGGCCGTCTCCCGCAGGCGGTGGCGGCGGCCAGTGGCGCCCGTATCCTCACCTCGACCCTGGCACGTGAGCTGCAGCGCACCACGTCGGGCCGCTGGCGCGTGGAGGCCGACACGAGCGACGGCCCGCTCCTGATGGAGGCGGACGCGGTGATCCTCGCGGTGCCCGCGTTCGCCGCCGCCGAGCTGCTGCGCGGCCACTCCCCCCTGGCCGATGAGGAACTGTCGGCCATTCAGCACGCCAGCTCGGCCGTGGTCACGATGGCCTTCAGCCGGGCCCAGCTGCCGTGTGTGCCCGAGGGCAACGGCTTCCTCGTGCCGGCGGTCGACGGCCGCACCGTGAAGGCCGCGTCGTTCCTCTCCAACAAGTGGAGCTGGCTGGCCGAGCGGGCCCCCGACACGTTCATTCTGCGCGCCTCGATCGGACGCTACGGCGAGGAGCACCAACTCGACGCCACCGACCGCGAGTTGATCCGTACCGCCGTCTCGGAGCTGCATCTCGCCGCGGGCCGCCTCGGCGAGCCGGTGGCGGCCCGTGTCACCCGCTGGGACCGCGGCCTGCCGCAGTACGGCGTGGGGCACGCCGCCCGCGTGGCCCGTATCCGTGAAGCGGTCGACAAGCTGCCGGGCCTCGAGGTGTGCGGCGCGGCGTACGAAGGCGTGGGGGTGGCGGCGTGCGTGGCCACGGGACGGAAGGCCGCGGGGCGGCTGCTCCAGGCCGGGTCCGCGGGGGCCTGAACAGCCAGCCCGCCCTGGGGGAGGCACCTCCGGGGGTACCCCGGCGGCAGCCGGGCGCCGGGTGAGCCGCGCCCGGTCAAGATCACCTGTACGGGCCCACCCCCGGGCGCGCTCCCGGCCCCCATCGCAGGATGGACCCATGCCGAGCCGCCCCCGCACCCGTGCCGCTGTCCTCTGCGCCGCCCTCTCGCTCGCCACCGCCCTCGGTGGCTGCGCCGGCGAGACGAAAGCCGAGGACCTGCCCTCCCAGAAGCTCGACTGGAAGGACTGCCCGGCGCCTTCGGAGGCTCAAGGAGGCGGGGAGTCACCGTCGCCGCTGCCGGGCGGAGCCGCCTGGCAGTGCGCCACCATGAAGGCCCCCCTCGACTGGAACGAGCCCAAGGGCGACACCATCGACATCGCCCTGATCCGGGCGCGGGCCAGCGGCAAGAAGGAGAACCGGATCGGCTCCCTCGTCTTCAACTTCGGCGGGCCCGGCGGCTCCGGCATCACCACGCTGCCCGCCTTCGGCGAGGACTACGCCAATCTGCGCACCCGCTACGACCTGGTGAGCTTCGACCCGCGCGGGGTGGGCCGCAGCGCCCCCGTGAAGTGCGAGTCGGACAAGCAGCTGGACGCGTACTACCAGGAGGACTCGACGCCCGACGACGAGGCCGAGGAGCAGACCTACCTGGACGGCGTGAAGAAGTTCAACGCCGCGTGCGACGAGAACTCGGGCGAGGTGCTCCCGCAGGTGCGCACCACGGACGCGGCCCGCGACATGGACCTGATGCGCCAGGTGCTCGGCGACAAGAAGCTGCACTACTTCGGCGTCTCGTACGGCACCGAACTCGGCGGTGTCTACGCCCACTTGTTCCCCAAGAACGTCGGCCGCGCCGTCTTCGACGCCGTCGTGGACCCCACGCAGAGCCCCGAGGAGGGCTCGCTCGGCCAGGCCAAGGGCTTCCAGCGGGCCCTGGAGAACTACGCGAAGGACTGCACGTCGAAGATCGAGGACTGCCCGGTCGGCGACACCGCCGAAGACGTACAGGCGAAGATCTCGAAGCTCCTCGACGACCTGGACGAGAAGCCGCTGCCGGGCCTCGGTGCCCGCAAGCTCACCCAGACCGCGGCGACCAACGGCATCGCGCAGTCCCTGTACTCGAAGGACTTCTGGCAGTACCTGACCGACGGCCTGGAGCAGGCCTACGACGGTGACGGCCGGATCCTGATGACGCTCTCCGACTCCATGAACGGCCGCAGCCCCGACGGCACGTACAGCAACATGAGCGCCGCCAACATCGCCATCAACTGCGCGGATGACAAGCCGCGTTACACCCCGTCCGACGTGAAGGCGAAGCTGCCGAAGTTCCGCGAGGCCTCGCCGCTGTTCGGTGACTTCCTCGCCTGGGGCATGGTCGGCTGCACCGACTGGGCCGTGGACGGCGCCGCCGACCACCCGGACGTGAGCGCGGCCGGCGCGGACCCGATCCTGGTCGTCGGCAACACGGGCGACCCGGCCACGCCGTACGAGGGCGCGCGCAAGATGGTCGACTCGCTCGGCAAGGGCGTCGGCGTCGAGCTCACGTACAAGGGCCAGGGGCACGGCGCGTACGACAGCGGCGACAAGTGCGTACGCCGGGCCGTGGACGGCTATCTCCTGGACGGCAAGAGCCCGGCGGCGGGGACGGTCTGCTCGTAGGGCGTACGGGTGCGGGTTTCGCCGGGCGTACGGGTGCGGGTGCCGCCCGGCGTACGGGGCGGGTGCCGCCGGGCGTACGGGGCGGGTGCCGCCGGGCGTACGGGGCGGGTGCCGCCCGGCGTACGGGTGCGGGTGCCGCCCGGCGTACGGGTGCGGGTGCCGCCCGGCGTACGGGTGCGGGTGCGGCCGGGCGTACGGGGCGGGTGCCGCCCGGCGTACGGGGCGGGTGCCGCAGGACGTCCTGGTCCCGGGACGCCCAGGCCGGGCGGGCCGGGCCGGGCGGGCCGCCGCTCTACTATTGCGGAATCGTTTTCGAGGGGGGAATCCGTCCATGCCGTTCCCTGGCCGTATATCCGTACGCGTACGCCGGCTGCGGCCCGTCGCCGCGCTGCTGGCCCTCGCGCTCGCCGCCGGGTGCAGCGGCGGGAGCGAGGGGGCCGAGGACGGAAAGGCCCCGCACACGTCGCGCGAGCCGTCCGCGAGCGGCCCCGCGCCGGGCGGGGGTCCGGGGAAGTCCGCCGCCCTGCCCGGGGGGCTGACCGGCCAGAAGCTGGACTGGGGCCGCTGCAAGGCCACCGGTGACGGGCCCGCTCCCGGCAGCGCCTGGCAGTGCGCGACGCTGACGGCGCCCCTCGACTACACCGAGCCGGGGGGCGGCACCATCGACCTGGCCCTGGTCCGCAAGAAGGCCACGGACCGGGACCGGCGGACCGGCTCCCTGCTGTTCAACTTCGGCGGGCCCGGCGGCTCCGGCATCGCGGGCCTGCCGCCCGCCGAGTCCCTCTTCTCCGCCCTCAACTCCCGCTACGACCTGGTGAGTTTCGACCCCCGCGGGGTCGCCGCGAGCTCGGGCGTACGGTGCCGCTCCGACCGGGACCTGGACCAGGCGGGCGCCCACGTCGACCTCACCCCGGACACGGCCGCCGAGCGGAAGGCGTACTTCGAGGACGCCGCGGACTTCGGCGCCGGCTGCGCGAGCCGCTCCGGCAGGGTGCTGCCGCACATCGGCACCTCGAACACCGCCCGCGACATGGACCTGATGCGCCAGGTGCTCGGCGACAAGAAGCTGCACTACTTCGGCTTCTCCTACGGCACCGAACTCGGCGGCACCTACGCCCACTTGTTCCCGAAGAACGTCGGCCGCATGGTCCTGGACGGCGTGGTCGACCCCACCGCCGACGCCGTGGGCCACGCCAAGAACCAGACCACCGGCTTCCAGCGCGCCCTGGACAACTACCTCAAGTCGACCGGCAAGGACCCCGGGCGCGGCACCCGGGACCTTGTCGCCCTGCTCGACCGCATCGACAGGAAGCCGCTGCCCGGCGCGGGCGGCCGCAGGCTCACCGAGAGCCAGGCCCTGACCGGCATCCTCGCCTCGCTCTACAGCCGGCAGTCCTGGCCCACCCTGACCGAGGCGCTCGCCGACGCCCGAGACGGCAAGGGCGCGGCACTGCTCTCGCTCGCCGACGGCTACAACGACCGTGACCGGTCCGGGCGTTACGGCACCCAGAGCCACTCGCAGCGCTCCATCTCCTGCGCGGACGCCAAGAACAGGCCCACGCCCGCGCAGGCCGAGGCCGGGCTGCCCGAGTTCCGGAAGATCTCCCCGGTGTTCGGCGACTTCCTCGGCTGGGACACGGCGGGCTGGTGCCACGACTGGCCGGTGCCCGGCGAGCACGACACCCCTGAGGTGAGCGCGCCCGGCGCGGCTCCCATCCTGGTGGTCGGCACGACGGGCGACCCGGCGACACCGTTCGAGGGCGCCGCGCGGATGGCGAAAGAACTCGGCGTCGGCGTCCGGCTCGTCCACGAGGGCGAGGGCCACACCGCGTACTTCTCCGGCGACGCGTGCGTGACCTCCACGGTCGACGGCTATCTCCTGGACGGCAAGGTGCCGGACGACGGGAAGACCTGCTCGTAGGCCCGGCGGAGAGCAGATGAGACGGTCCGTACGGTCCGAGAGGGGCGAGGCAATGCCCGACAACTCCATAGGCGGCGCACATCTACTACGCCGCATACATCGCATACGCCGCCACAGTCGCCGCGTACACCCGCGCGTCCTGCGCGCACCGGCACTCATCGCCGCCACCGCCCTGCTGCTCACGGCGGCCTGCACGGGCGGCACAGGCAACGGCACCGGCACCCACGACCGCGCCGACGCCCGCCCCAAGGACGCCGCCCCCGGCGGGAAGGCCCCCGCGCCCGAGCTGCCCGCGTCTCTCACCGGCCAGGAACCCGACTGGACCGTCTGTCCGGAGCCGTCGGCGGCGCAGGGCGGCGGCGACGCGCCCGGCAAGGGCTGGGAGTGCGCCACCCTCAAGGCGCCCGTCGACTATCTGAAGCCCGGGGGCCGCACCCTCGACGTCGCCCTGATCCGCAAGAAGGCCACGGACCCGGAGCGGCGCATCGGGTCCCTCGTCTTCAACTTCGGCGGCCCCGGCGAGTCCGGCGTCACCGGCCTGCCCGCCTTCGCCGACGAGTACACGCACCTCGGCTCCCGCTACGACCTGGTCTCCTTCGACCCGCGCGGCGTCGGCAACACCATTCCGGTGAGCTGCGGAGACGAGGACGAGACCGATGCGGCCGCCTATGTCGAGGCGTGCGAGAAGAACTCCGGCGCCGTACTCGGCCAGGTATCCACCTCCCGCACGGCCCGCGACATGGACCTGCTGCGTGAAGCGCTCGGCGACAAGAAGCTGCACTACTTCGGCATCTCGTACGGCACCGAACTCGGCGGCGTCTACGCCCACTTGTTCCCCAAGAACGTCGGCCGGATGGCCCTGGACGCCGTGGTCGACCCCACCCAGGACGACACGGAGCGGGCGCTCGCCGAGGCCGAGGGCTTCGAACGGGCCCTGGCCCACTTCATGAAGGACTGCGCCGCCCGCAACGCCTCCTGCCCGACGGGCCCCGACCCGGCCAAGGGCGGCGAGCGTGTCCGCGCGCTCCTGGAGCGCCTGGAGAAGAAGCCCGTACGCACCGACGACGGCCGCGAAGTGAACTCCGACACCGCGCTGCTCGGCATCACCAACACCCTGTACAGCGGCAAGGACGGCTGGGAGTCCCTGGCCGCCGCGCTGGGCGAGGTTCAGCGGGACGGCACGGGCGACGGCCTCCTGGAGATGGCCGACGACTACACCGGCGGCGGCGCCCGCACCTCCGTCGGCGTCACCCCCCGCGCCGCCGCACAGCCGGGCAACTCCGATGCCGCCCTCACCGCCATCAGCTGCGCCGACTCCGACCAGCGCCTGGACTACGACGAGATCGACGCCCTGGTCCCCCGCTTCGAGAAGGCCTCGCCCATCTTCGGCGAGACCTCCGCGCTCGCCCTCTACACCTGCACCGACTGGCCGGTGGCCGGCGAACGCACCACCCCCGATGTCAGCGCCGAAGGCGCGCCCCCGATCCTGGTGATCGGCAACACCGGCGACCCGGCCACCCCCTTCGAGGGTTCGAAGCGGATGGCCGGGCAGCTCGGCGAGGGCGTGGGCATCCATCTGACGGTCGAGGGGGAAGGCCATGGCACATACGGCGTCTCCTCCTGCGCGACCCGTACGACGGACGCCTACCTCATCGACGGCAAGATCCCTTCGGACGGCAAGGTCTGCAAGGCGTAGGCGCCACCTAGAGGCATAGGCAGCACCTAGAGGCGCAGGCACCACACAAAAGCGCAGGCACCACACAGAGGCGCAGGCCCGCAACGGCAGGAGCAGCAACACAGATGTCCACTCACATACGGATACGGTCCGCCGCCGTCGCGGCGACCCTCCTTGCCGTGACGGCGGTCGCGGGCTGCAGCAGCGGCAGCGGCGGTGCGAAGGACGGGCAGGACGGACCGGGCAGGCAGGACGGAAGGCCGGCGGCGGGCGGCGACCTGTCCGCACAGAAGCTCGACTGGGCCAAGTGCGAGGCCCCTTCGGTCGCGCAGGGCGGCGGCCAGGCACCCGGCTCCGGGTGGGAGTGCGCCACGATGAAGGCGCCGCTCGACCATGCCGAGCCCAAGGGGGACACCATCGACGTCGCCCTGATCCGCAAGAGGGCCACGGACCCGGACAAGCGGATCGGCTCGCTCCTGTACAACTTCGGCGGGCCCGGCGGCTCCGGTGTCTTCACGCTGCCGCTGGCCGCGAAGGACTACACCAAGCTCAACTCCCGCTACGACCTGGTGAGTTTCGACCCGCGCGGCGTCGGCGACAGCGCCACCGTCGACTGTGTGGACGACAAGGCCATGGACAAGCTGACCAGCGCCGACGAGGGCATCCCTGACAGCGCGGCCGAGGAGCGCAAGCTGCTCGAGGAGAACAAGAAGTACGTCGCGGGCTGCGAGAAGAACTCCGGCAAGCTGCTGCCGCACCTCACCACCGAGAACACCGCCCGCGACATGGACCTGATGCGCCAGGTGCTCGGCGACAAGAAGCTGCACTACTTCGGCATCTCGTACGGCACCGAACTCGGCGGCGTCTACGCCCACTTGTTCCCGAAGAACGTCGGCCGCGCCGTCCTGGACGCCGTGGTCGACCCCACCAAGGGCACGGTGGAGAGCGCCCTCGGCCAGGTCAAGGGCTTCCAGCACGCCCTGGACAACTTCCTGAAGAGCGAGGGCAAAGACCCGCGGCAGGGCACCCGTGACATCGCGAAGCTCCTCGACGGCCTCGACGACAAGCCGCTGCCGACGGCCACGGGCCGTGGTGTCACCAAGAACCTGGCCACCACCGGAATCGCCTCCGCGCTCTACAGCGAGGAGACCTGGCCCTACCTCTCCAAGGCACTCGACGAGGCCAAGGCGGGCAAGGGCGACACGCTGCTGATTCTCGCGGACGTCTACAACACCCGTGACCCGCAGGGCCGTTACAGCAATCAGCAGGAGGCGGGCGGCGCCATCAGCTGCGCCGACACCGACGAGCGGTTCACGCTCGCCGACGTGAAGAAGCATCTGCCGGCGTACAAGAAGGAGTCGCCGGTCTTCGGCGAGCTGCTCGCCTGGGGCCTGCCCAGCTGCACCGACTGGCCGGTGACGGGCAAGAGCCGCACGCCGGACGTCAGCGCGAAGGGCGCGGCGCCGATCGTGGTCATCGGCAACACCGGCGACCCGGCCACACCGGTCGCGGGCGCGCGCCGCATGGCGGAGCAGCTCGGCAAGGGCGTCGGCACCACCCTCACCGTGAACGGCGAGGGCCACGGCACCTACGGCGTGAACGACTGCGCGACGAACACGGTGAACGCGTATCTGCTCGACGGCAAGGTGCCGTCCGACGGCAAGAGCTGCTCTTGATGAGGTGAGCCGGCCCGGCGGCCGGAGGAGGAGCAAAGAGCACGAAGGGCGATCGGCGGTCCGCGAGAAGGCGGCGCCGATCGCCCTTACGTGAGCAAGCTCCTAGTAAACGGGCTTCTCGGGCTCGATCTGGTTGACCCAGCCGATCACGCCGCCGCCCACGTGGACGGCGTCCGCGAAGCCCGCGGACTTGAGGACGGCCAGGACTTCCGCACTGCGGACACCCGTCTTGCAGTGCAGGACGATCTTCTTGTCCTGCGGCATGTCCTGCAGGGCGTTGCCCATGAGGAACTCGTTCTTGGGGATCAGCTTGGCGCCGGGGATCGAGACGATCTCGTACTCGTTCTGCTCGCGGACGTCGATGATCTCGATCTTCTCGTCCGCGTCGATCCACTCCTTGAGCTGCTTGGGAGTGATCGTGGAGCCGAGCGCCGCCTCCTGGGCCTCGTCCGACACGACGCCGCAGAAGGCCTCGTAGTCGATCAGCTCGGTGACCGTGGCGTTCGGGCCGCAGACCGCGCAGTCGGGGTCCTTGCGGACCTTGACCTGGCGGTACTGCATCTCCAGGGCGTCGTAGATCATCAGGCGGCCGACCAGCGGGTCGCCCACTCCGGCCAGGACCTTGATGGCCTCGGTGACCTGGATCGAGCCGATGGACGCGCACAGCACTCCGAGCACGCCGCCCTCGGCGCAGGACGGGACCATGCCGGGCGGCGGGGGCTCCGGGTACAGGCAGCGGTAGCACGGACCGTGCTCGCTCCAGAAGACGGAGGCCTGGCCGTCGAAGCGGTAGATCGAGCCCCAGACGTACGGCTTGTTGAGCAGTACGCAGGCGTCGTTGACCAGGTAACGGGTGGCGAAGTTGTCCGTGCCGTCGACGATCAGGTCGTACTGGCTGAAGATGTCCATCACGTTCTCGGCCTCGAGCCGGTCCTCGTGCAGGATCACGTTCACGTACGGGTTGATGCCAAGCACCGTGTCCTTGGCCGACTCGGCCTTGGAGCGGCCGATGTCCGCCTGGCTGTGAATGATCTGGCGCTGCAGGTTCGACTCGTCGACCTCGTCGAACTCCACGATGCCGAGGGTGCCGACACCGGCCGCGGCCAGGTACATCAGCGCGGGCGAACCCAGGCCGCCCGCGCCCACACAGAGCACCTTGGCGTTCTTCAGCCGCTTCTGCCCGTCCATCCCGACGTCGGGGATGATCAGGTGGCGGGAGTACCTGCGGACCTCGTCGACGGTGAGCTCAGCAGCTGGCTCGACCAGGGGTGGCAGCGACACGGGAACTCCGTAGATCGGTTATGCGGAACAGTTGTTCTCTCCGTAACGCTGCCACACGCTTCTTCATTCCGAGACAGGGTGTCCGATGCGCGAGACGATTTCGTCCCAGTACCCGGGCAGCGCACCGAACGGGTCGACGGTGCCGCGCCGGTCGGTGCGGTCCGTGAACCAGATGGTGCCCGCGCCCTGCCAGCGGGCCACGCGCAGCGCCTCCTCCAGATGACCGCGCGGCACTCCGTGCACCAGATGACAGAACCGCTCGGGCGGGTAGTCGGCGGTCCACTCGGCCACCTGCGACCAGCGGTACTCGGCCCAGGGCCCGGAGAAGGTCACCAACTGGTCGGCGTCCTCGGCGTATCCGGGATACGGGTGGGTGCCGTGCCCGAACACCAGGTGTGCGTCGGGAAGCAGCGCCCGCAGGGTCGCCGTGGTGCGCCGCACCTCGGGCAGCGCGCCGCGCTCCGAGGGGCAGCGGTCGAGCAGGAAGCCGTCGATCCGGTACCAGTCGAGGAAGCGGTGCGCGTCCGAGACCAGCTCGCCGAAGCCGCGCGCGCCGTACGCCAGGTCCAGATGCCCGATGACCCGGACCCCGGCGTTCCGCAGCCGGCCCGCCGCCTCCAGGCAGTGCGGATCGGGCCGGGCACCGGGGCCGTTCGCGACATTGAGGACAACCCAGTGCAAAGGGGCTTCCGGGCGGGAGCCCGCGGCGGCAGCCGCCGATGTCAACGTGGCCCATTCCACGGGGGCGAGGAGCGGGTGCGCATAGCCGGGCACGCCCAGGCCCATGGTGGCTCCGGCCAGGGAGTGCGGTGCGCCTGTCCGGGAGATCAGATGCGGCATGCCGCCTCCATCCAGATATCGGCGAGTGACTCTTCGAGATTGATCCGGGGCCGCCAGCCGAGCCGGTCGCGCGCGGTGCGCACATCGGCCTGCTGCCAGCTGCCGCAGCCGTCCGGATACGGGTAGACGGCGGGGGCCCCGTGCTCGGGTTCGGCGCGGGGGTGCCCGATGGATGGGCGCCCGGTGGGTGCGTCCAGCTCGTGCAGCGCACCGCCGTACCCGGCGACACGGGCGAGCACCGCCGCCGCGTCCCGCAGCCGCACCGCCCGGCCCGAGCCGATGTTGACGATGCCCTGCGCGGCGGACAGCGAGGCCGCGTGCACGGCCCGCGCCACATCGCGTACGTCGACGAAGTCCCGCTGTACACCGAGCCCGGCCAGCTTCAGCTCGCCGTCCCCGGACTGCATCGCGCGCCGCATCGCTTCGGCGAGCCGCCCGAGCGGTGTCCCGGCGGGTGTGCCGGGCCCCGCGGGCGAGAACACCCTGAGGACCACGGCGTCGAGCCCGGCCCCGAGCACCAGCTCGGTGGCGGCCAGCTTGCTGACGCCATAGGGCCCGCCGGGCCGCGGCACGGCGTCCTCGGCGGTGGACGAGCCCGGCTGGCTCGGCCCGTACTCGGCGGCACAGCCGACCTGCACGAGCCTGGCCCCGCAGCCGCTGCGGCGCAGCGCCTCGCACACGGTGGCCACGGCCACGGTGTTGTGCCGGGTCAGATCACGGGCGCCGCCGCGGGTCGCGCCCGCGCAGTTGACGACGACTCCGGGGTGCACGGCGTCGAGGAACCGGGCGAGGGCGCCCGGGCTGCCGCCGGCGAGATCGAACCGTACGTCCGCGTCGTCCCCGCGCCCGAGCGCGGTGAGCTGCACCGCCGGGTCGGCGAGCAGCCGGTCGGCGACGAACCGGCCGAGATATCCATTGGCTCCGAGCAGCAGAACCCTCATCGGGCGGCCCCAGGGGTGGATGCACGGTGATGGGGGGTGGTCATCTGGCGTTCTCCTTCAGGGAGTTGCACACGGTTGAGGCCCGCGGTGTCGGCCCCGCGGGAACGCAAGAGAAAGTCTTCGAACGGTTCACAGGGCGGGGGCCCACCCGGTCCACAGGGCGGGGGTTCACCGGGTTTCCCCCGCCGACCCGGCGTGGGCGGACGCCCGGGTCAGGGTGCGGGCCGCGTGGCCGAGCAGGATGACGGCACCCAGGCCGCACGCCACGCCCTGGACCGCCGCGGGCCCGATCAGGTCGACCGGCGCGGCCAGGAATCCGCACCCCGGAAGGCGTCCGCCGAACGCACAGGTCAGCGCCAGGGCCTCCAGGGCACAGACGCAGCCGAGCACCAGAGAGGCGGCTGTGCCCCTGCCGTACACGTTCAACAGGCGTACGAGCAGCAGCAGTACGCCCAGGGCGGCGGCGCCGCTCCCGACGGGCTGCCCGAGCACCCGTCCGGCGAGCACGACGAGCCCCACCGCGGCGACGGCGAAAAGCCCGACCACCCCGATGAGCACCGGCCGCATCCCCGCGGCGAACTCCTCCAGGCCCCGGCAGACGGCGAGCCGCCGTCGTCCCCGCAGAGCGAGGAGCCGGGCGCACCAGGCGGCGGGGGCCACCGCGAGGGCAAGTCCCATGAGGGCGGCGGTGTCCAGGTGCCACGGCCCGTCGGGCCCACCGGCGAGCGCACCACGCAGCAGGCCTTCGCCGAGCAGCGCGTACGCCAGGAGCCAGCAGGTGTACGCGCGCGTGCCGCGCTGTACGCGCCCGGCGGGTGTGTACAGCGGGCCGTACCGCAGGGCGAGCCGCAGCGCGGCGGCGACGGCGAGAGCGCCGATGACGAGGGCCGCCAACCGGCCGCGCCCAGCGGTGAGTTCGAGCCCGGCCACGGCTGCCGCGCACACCGCACCCGGCAGCATGGCGACGGCGCCCCAGCCAGCGGGCACCGGGACGGTGACCGCAGGCGGCACGGGCGGTGCCACCACGGACCCGGCCTCGGCGCCGCGCGGCATTCGCGCGTACATCTCCTCGGCGAGCGAGAACACATCCCGGTGCCGGAAGCGGGCCGCGGTCCGGTCGGTCACGCCGTGCGCCTCGAGGCCTGCGGCGATCTCCAGCGGGTCGACGGCCCGTTGGCACAGTTCGCGATGGCGGTGCATCAGGGCCTTGACCGGGTCGACACCGCCGCGCCGCTTGCGGACCTTGCCCGTCGTGGCCGCCGCGGCCGGTCCGGCGGGGGCGGCCGGGGCGGCGGGGGCGGCCGGGGCGGCGGAGAGCAGTTCCTCGGAGCGGGTGTCCCAGCTCCCGGGGCTGACCGGCGTCACCGGCGTATCGGCGGAATCCCAGCGGGTCGTACGCGGCTTGCTCATGCCTCCCCCTCGCTCGCACCGGATCCGACGGCGACCGGCTCGCCCGCGGGCCCCGCGCCACTGCCGTCACCGCTGCCGTCTCCTGCGCCGCCGCCACCGGCACCGTGCCTGCCGTCTCCGGAGGCCCAACTCGGCCCGTCCTTGGCCCCCTTGCGCCCGGCGAGCCACTGTCCGAACCGTGGCGCGGCGCTGCCCGCGCTCTTCGCCGCGGTCCACCGACCGGGCACATGGCTCTCGGCGGGGTTGGCGAAGAGCAGCGGCTCCCCGTCCTCGTCGAGCGCCTCCCTGCGCACCGGACAGTGCGAGACGATCTCCAGGTAGATGCCGTGAAATGCCGCGATGTTCTGTTCCACGGTGAAGAGTTCGAGGGCACGCGCGCGTGCGGCGGCTCCCAGCCGGTCGCGCCGTTCGGGGTCGCGCAGGAGTGCCACGCACGCGTCGGCGAGCGCCCGCGGGTTGCGCGGCGGCACCACGAGCCCCGTACCGCCGATGACTTCGACGACGGCTCCGACATCCGTGGACACGGTGGCGCGCCCGCAGAACATGGCCTCGACCAGGCTGATCGGAAATCCCTCGACGACGCTCGACAGGACCACGACACCGCCCGAGGCGTACGCGTCGGCCAGTTCGGGCACCTCGGGGCTGCCGATCTCCTCGAACGAGACCGGGTTGTCGCCCACGGCGTGCACGTCCTCCGCCTCGTC
This sequence comes from Streptomyces monticola, assembly GCF_042665355.1. NCBI lineage: Bacteria > Bacillati > Actinomycetota > Actinomycetes > Kitasatosporales > Streptomycetaceae > Streptomyces > Streptomyces monticola. The sequence goes on from NZ_JBHTCF010000004.1 coordinate 252,080, forward strand.
CGGGAAGAGCTGTGCGGCCAGGGCCCGGCAGTGCGCGAGATACGCGGCGGCCTCGGGCCCCTGCGCGGGCGCTCCCACGATCCGAAGGCGGGCCTTCGGCTCCTCCTTGCGCACCTCGGCGAAGGCGTGCAGGAGCGCGATCAGGTCCTTGGCGGGTTCGATCCGCCCGACCCACACCAGGGTGTCGGGGTCGGCCAGATGCTCCCCGGCCTCGCCCACCTCGGCGAACCGCCCCGCGGCCATGCCTGGGTAGACGGTGCGGAGTTTGGCGCGCTCGGCGCCGCACTTCTCCTGCCAGCGCCGCGCGTGGGTGTTGCCGGGGGTGATGAGGGCGGCCTGCCGGTACACCTCGGTGGCGAGGCGGCCGTGGAAGGCGGCGGCAAGCGCCCGCGCGGGGCCGCTCGCCGGCTCGCTCGCGGTCCCGAGGTAGTGGGCGCGCAGCTGCACGCCGTACTCGGTGACGAGCAGCGGCACCCCGAAGAAGTGCCGGGCGAGCAGGCCGGGCAGCGCGGCGGACCCGCCGGACGCGGCATGGCACAGGTCGACGGCGCCGAGCCCGCCCGACCCGTCCTCACCGTCCTCCTCGTACCAGTCGAGGGAGAGCGGCCGCAGGGCCTGTTCGAGCATGCCCGCCACGGCGAGCAGATCGGGCACCCGGGCCTGGTGGGCGGCGCGCAGGGCTCCGGGCGCACGACAGGCGCGTTCCAGGGCGCGCACGGCCGTCTCGGAGCGCAGCGCGACGGCGAGTCCGCCTTCGTCGCGGGCGAGTTCGGCCAGTCCGTAGAGCGCACTGCCGAAACGGTCCGCCACGTCCTCGGCGCCACCGGCGGGCTCGCCCGCGCACACGGCGGCGGCGAGCTCTTCGAAGTGCTCGGTGAAGCGCCGGCGCTGGCGCCGCCCGTAGCTGACACCGTCGTCGTCGGCGTACCACAGCGGCGCCGTGCGCACCCGCTGGACCTGCGGCGGAAGCTCGATCCAGCCCGCCTGCTCCTGGTGGGCGCTGCGGGCGAGCGCGAAGAGGTCGAACTCGTGCTGCTCCAGGCCGCGCACCAACCGGTCGCACCACAGCCTGGCTTCACCGGTCACATACGGATAGCCACCCTCCGTGAGCAGTCCGATGCGCACGAGTAGACCCCCGATCTCCCATATGGGGGGCCGTCGTTGGTCCGACGGCCCGCAGCGGGAAGAACGTATGCGGATACGCCGGGGGCGCGACGGACGGTTGTCCATCGCACCACCAAAAGGGGTGAACGGCCGTAACTTTCCCGCACAGGTGGCGTTCCGTCGCGCTAGGCGCGCATTCGGTCACGCTCCGCAAAGAGTCGGGTAAGGCTCAATTCCCGGGAAAGGCCCAGGCGTTGGGACGGCACTTGATCCCGTCGTGCTCCAGGAACTTGGTCTGCTGCTGCATGACCGGCGCGAGCGCCCCGTCCTTGCTGCACATCACGTGATTGAACCCGAGCCGGTGGCCGACCTCGTGGTTGATCAGCATCTGCCGGTACGGGTGGATGGCATCGCCGTAGGTCTCGGCGCCCTGCGCCCACCGGAAGGCGTTGATCATCACGCGCTCGGTGGCGGCGGAGTCGCAGGAGACGTTGTCCTGGGTGGTGTCGAGGCCCGACTTGGCGCACCACACCCCGGTCGTGCCGGGGCTGGCGAGGGTGATGACGAAGTCGGGCTTGCCGCTCGATATCCGCTCGAAGGTGCGTCCGCCGCCATGGGCCCAGCTGCGCTCGTCGTTGAGGGTCTTCTGCACGGCCTGCGCGAACAGCTGCCCGTCGAGCCCGAGCCCCTTCTCGACGTCGACGCGGTAGCGGAACTTCTGCCCGCGCCCGGGCGCCTTGTCGAACCCGGCGATGGCCTCGAACTCCCCGCTCGCCTTGGCGTCGGCGGCCAGCGGGTACTTCTCGCCCATCTTCTGGTCGTACGTCAGCGGGGCGGAGCGGCCCTTGGCCGGCCGCTCGGCGGAGCGCGACGCGGAGTCCGCCTGCTCGCGCACCTCGCCATCGGCGTCGGCGGCCCGCGCCTGCGCGTCGCCGCGCGGCCCGTCGGCGACCTGCCCGGCGACGACGACGGCGAGCACGGTGGTCACCGCGGCCGCGGCGATCCCGGTGAAGGTACGGCCCCTGCCGCCCCTGCCGCCCTTGCCGCGCGCCGCCGGCTCGGTCTGCTCGGCGGGGTGCGGTGCTTCGTCGTCATCCGCCCCGGAGTCCCAGGCGGTGACATCGCCATAGGGGTCATCGGGCCGCCGCGGCGGCGCCCCGGCGGCGAACACGTCGTCGTCGTGGTCATCGGTCCCGCCGAAGGCGCCCGCCCCGTCGAAGGACTCGAAGGCGTCGACGTACTCACGGCGCGGCCCGGGAACACGGGGCTGCGCGCCGGTGATCCGAGGCTGCCCGCCGGTGACCCGTGGCTGTGCGCCCGTGTCGAACGAACGCGCACCGGCCGCGGCGGACGGACCCGCACCGGATATCCGCCCCCAGCCGCCGCCGGGTTCGCGGTGCTCGGGATGCGGCCGCGCTCCGGGCGCCGCCGCGGGGGCACCGCTGTGGGCACGCGAAGGCGCCCCCTCGGCCGGGGCGGAAGATCCCCGCCTGCGCCGCCCGGATCCCGGACCTGGCGCCGGCGCGGACTGCGGGGCAACGGGTATGCCCCCCGTATCGGACTTGTCGACGGGCCCCCGCCGTGCGTGACGTCCCACGCGCGCCTCAGCCCCCCGTGCCCAAGTCGTCGGTGTCCGCGAGGAGTTCACGCATCGCCGCCGCCACCGTCTCGGGATACTCCATCATCGCCACATGCCCCGCGTCCGGCAGCGTGACCAGGCGCGAGTCACGGAAGGCACGCGCGGCCCGCTGAGCCATGCGGTACGACACGAGCTGGTCGCGGCCGCCGTAGACGAGCAGGGTCGGTGCGAGCACCCGCTCGGCCTGCCGCCAGAGGCCGTGCTGCCCGCCGAGGGTGTACGCGTCCACGATGCCGCGCGCCGAACGTGCCATCGCGTCCCAGAAATAGGGGAGTTGAAGCCGCCGCTCCATCTCGTGCACCGCGTTGGCCAGGCCCTCGGGCGTGACCTTGGCGGGGTCGCCGTAGCAGAGCGCCATGACGCCGCGCGTGCGCTGCTCCGGTGTCCAGTCCTTGGTGAGCCGGGCGAAGAGCCGCGCGACGCCGGGCAGCGCGAGCAGCCCGGTGGGCACCGCGGTGCGCTGCACCCGCAGCTCCGGGAGCGCCGGCGAGACCAGCGTCAGGGTGCGCACGAGGTCCGGCCGCACGGCCGCCACGCGCGTGGCGACGGCCCCGCCCATGGAGTTGCCGATGAGATGGACGGGGCCGCGGTCACTCGCGTCGAGATGGCGGATGACCGCGCGCGCGTGCCCGGTCAGGGAGTAATTGCCGTCGTCCGGCGGCGGGGAGTCCCCGAAGCCCGGCAGATCGAGGGCCTCGCCGTCCACCGAATCCGCGAGCAGCGGCATCAGGGCCGACCAGTTCTGCGAGGAGCCGCCGAGCCCGTGTACGTAGAGGGCGGGCGGCAGCCCTTCGGTGGTGCCGGGGCGCGAGCGCACCGTCAGCGTCAGGCCCGGCAGGCTCACCGAACGCAGCCGCTCCCCCTCGGCGACCCGGACGGGCAGCGCCTTGGGGGTCACCGCTGTGGCGAGGGCGCCCGGCAGCTCGGTCGAAGACATGCGGCAATGTTACGAGACGATCACGCGTTGGATCACGTGTTCGCGGTCACAGATCCCGGCACCGTCCGCACGTCCATCGCATAGCGCCACGAATGGGTGTCTCCTACGCTCATAAAGAGGGCAGGGAGTCCCCCGTGTGGAGGGCGCTCGCCCAGGAAAGGGGTGTCAGCATGACTGTCGACCCGACCGACCCCGAAACCTTCGACCCGGAAGAGCCCGAAACCGGCCTCGACCAGGAGACCCCCGAGGCCGACGCCGCAGAGCAGCAGACCGATCTGCAGCAGCACCGCGACGAACCGCTCCCCCGTTTCGAGCCCGCGTCGGCCAACCCGGCGGACGTCGCCGAACAGGCCCGGGTAGTGGACCTGGACGAGGACGACTACCGCTGACCTGCGGCACTCCGCGCCCATATCCCGCTATCTCGGCTTTCGCCCGCCAGCGGCCGCGTCCGGTCCGTGAAATTCTCGGTCCGCACCGCGCACACCACGGTTACCGAAAAGTACGATGGCGGCGCGGCAGCACACCGCACACGGAACGGCCCTGAAGAGTTTCAGTCGAGGCCGTGCTCAATGACATGGGAGGCGGCGTGACAGCCATCGAGCAGACAGATGCGGCGCGCCCGCGGGGCACGCGCCTGCCGCGCCGGGCCCGCCGTAATCAACTCCTCGGCGCCGCCCAGGAGGTTTTCGTCGCCCAGGGCTACCACGCGGCGGCCATGGACGACATCGCGGAGCGCGCCGGCGTCAGCAAGCCGGTGCTCTACCAGCACTTCCCGGGCAAGCTCGACCTCTACCTCGCACTGCTCGACCAGCACTGCGAATCCCTGCTGCAGTCGGTCCGTACGGCACTCGCGTCGACCACGGACAACAAGCAGCGGGTGGCGGCCACGATGGACGCGTACTTCGCCTACGTCGAGGACGAGGGCGGCGCCTTCCGCCTGGTCTTCGAGTCCGACCTGACGAACGAACCCGCCGTCCGCGAGCGCGTCGACAAGGTCACCCTGGAGTGCGCACAGGCGATCACCGAGGTGATCGCCGAGGACACCGGCCTGCCCAAGGACGAGTCGATGCTCCTCGGCGTGGGCCTGGGCGGCTTCTCCCAGGTGGTCGCACGTTACTGGCTGGCCAGCGGCAGCAAGGTCGACCGCGACAAGGCGGTCCAGCTCCTGTCGTCCCTCGCCTGGCGCGGTATCGCCGGGTTCCCGCTGCACGGCAGCGAGCACCACTGAAGTCCGGTCCGCCGCGAGTGAGTCTTGTTCGCTGCGAGCGTGCAGCACCGCGGCTTGCCGGTCCCCTCACCGGGCTAATGTGTGCGGAGTACAGCGCGGACGGCCGCGCACATCACTGACCGTCGGAGGGACAAAGCCGTGGAGGTCAAGATCGGCGTGCAGTACGCGCCCCGCGAGATCGTTCTGGAGAGCGGCCAGACCGCCGAGGAAGTCGAGAAGGCGGTGTCCGAGGCGCTGAGCGGCAAGTCTCAGCTGCTCTCCCTCGTGGACGACCACGGCCGCAAGGTCCTGGTACCCGCCGACCGTCTCGCCTACGTCGAGATCGGCGAGCCGACCGCCCGCAAGGTGGGCTTCAGCGCGCTCTAGGCGACCGCAAGCAGAACAAAGGGCGGGGCCCGGTGGACTTGTGCCACCGGGCCCCGCCTTTTGCTGTCCGATTTCGCCGTCCGACCTGCCCCACCCGTCACGACGGAGGCATCAGGAGGATTGCATTCCGGCCACCCCGGGTAAGACCGGCTACGACCGATTTGCACCTAGCCGCGCGGGAGGACACATGATCTTGGAAGCGCTCGGCTCCGCACTGCTCGGTCTGGCCCTGGCCTGGGCCGCGGCCCACCGTCTCGGCCACCGGCTCCCCAACCGCAACCTCGTCCTGGCGACCGGTGTGACGGGCGGCCTGTTCGGCGCGTTCATCACGCACTCGGCGCTCGGCCCCGGCCATGTCCTGGCCACCCTGTTCGGTGCGGTCGTCCTGGCGGCGGCCCTGCTGTCCCTCCTGGTCCGCCCGGAAGGAAGAGTCCGCCGGACGACGTCAACGGCGTAGATGCATGGATGCGCGGATACACGAATGCGCAGATGCATGGATACGGCGTAGACACCGGCGGCTCCGGCGTGGACACGGCATAGCTCAAGCCTCGTGAGGCACCGCCTCAGGCGGCGAGACCGAGCGCCGCCATCCGCTTGGTGTGCGCCTCGGTGATCCGCGAGAACATCCGCCCGACCTCGGCCAGATCGAACCCGTCGGCCACACCCCCGACCAGCATGGTCGACAGGGCGTCCCGGTCGGCCACCACCCGCTGCGACTGCGACAGGGCCTCGCCCATGAGCCGCCGGGCCCACAGCGCGAGCCGTCCGCCCACCCGCGGGTCGGCGTCGATCGCCGCCCGCACCTTCTCCACCGCGAAGCTCGCGTGCCCGGTGTCGTCGAGGACGGCGAGCACCAGCTTGCGGCTGTCGGAGTCGAGCCGGGCCGCGACCTCGCGGTAGAAGTCACTGGCGATGGAGTCGCCGACGTACGCCTTGACCAGTCCTTCGAGCCAGTCGGACGGGGCGGTCTGGCGGTGGAAGCCGTCCAGGGCGGCGACGAACGGGTCCATCGCCTCCGTCGGCTCGGCGCCGATCGCCGAGAGCCGGTCGCGCAGCTGCTCGAAGTGGTGGAATTCGGCCGATGCCATCTTCGCCAGCTCCGCCTTGTCGGCCAGCGTCGGCGCGAGCTTCGCGTCCTCCGCGAGCCGCTCGAACGCCGCGAGCTCGCCGTACGCGAGCGCGCCGAGCAGGTCGACGACCGCCGCGCGGTACTGCGGGTCGGCGGCGGCCCGGTCCCAGTTCTGGGCGGCGATTCCGGTGGGTGCCTCGGCCGTTTCGGCGGTGTCCGTGGCGGTGTCAGGCGTGTCAGGCGTCTCCATGAAGCGCACAATAGCCCGCTCGTGTGGGCAGGGAAGTCCCTGGTCATTCACTGTGACAACGGCTACGTGAGCAATTTGGCCGACACGCCTGCGCATATCCGGGGTACAGTGGTAATGCGCCCGCCGATTCATTCGACGGGCCATCCGAATGAGGATGCCCGGTCGGTGGCCCGATCGGCTCCGACCCGACAGCCCTCCGGGCCGTACGCATCAGTGCGTATGCAGGAGGGGCCCTCAGCGGCGTGACGCTCGAGCGACGGCAGTGGTCCCGTGCCACCCGGCCTCGCGAAACAGCGGCCGGATGCACCCCCCGGCGCGGTCACGACCCCCAGCGTTCGCCTCGCGCCGCGTCTCACAGAAGAGGCAGCACCCTGACTACGTTCCGAGAGCTCGGGATTCTTCCCGAGACCGCCGAAGCCCTTGAGGCCGTCGGCATCACGTCCCCTTTCCCCATCCAGGAGATGACCCTCCCCGTCGCCCTCACCGGCACGGACGTCATCGGCCAGGCCAAGACCGGCACCGGCAAGACGCTGGGCTTCGGCCTTCCGCTCCTTGAGCGCGTCACCGTTCCCGCCGACGTCGAGGCGGGCCGCGCCAAGCCCGAGGAGCTCACCGACGCTCCGCAGGCGCTCGTGGTCGTCCCCACCCGCGAGCTGTGCACCCAGGTCACCAATGACCTGCAGACCGCCGGCAAGGTGCGCAATGTCCGCGTCCTCGCCATATACGGCGGCCGTGCCTACGAACCGCAGGTCGAGGCCCTCAAGAAGGGCGTCGACGTCGTCGTCGGCACCCCGGGCCGCCTCCTCGACCTCGCGGGCCAGAAGAAGCTGAACCTCAAGCACGTGCGCGCCCTCGTTCTCGACGAGGCCGACGAGATGCTCGACCTGGGCTTCCTGCCCGACGTCGAGAAGATCATCAACATGCTGCCGGTGAAGCGTCAGACGATGCTGTTCTCGGCCACCATGCCGGGCGCCGTCATCGGCCTGGCCCGTCGCTATATGTCGCAGCCCACGCACATCCGCGCCACGGCGCCGGACGACGAGGGCCAGACCGTCGCGAACACCGCGCAGCACGTGTACCGCGCGCACTCCATGGACAAGCCCGAGATGGTCTCGCGCATCCTGCAGGCCGAGGGCCGCGGGCTCGCGATGATCTTCTGTCGTACGAAGCGCACGGCGGCCGACATCGCCGAGCAGCTGGAGCGGCGCGGCTTCGCGTCCGGCGCGGTCCACGGCGACCTCGGCCAGGGCGCCCGCGAGCAGGCCCTGCGTGCCTTCCGCAACGGCAAGGTGGACGTCCTCGTCTGCACCGATGTCGCCGCGCGCGGTATCGACGTCGAGGGCGTGACGCATGTCATCAACTACCAGTCGCCCGAAGATGAAAAGACGTATCTGCACCGCATCGGCCGCACCGGCCGCGCGGGCGCCAAGGGCATCGCGATCACCCTCGTCGACTGGGACGACATCCCGCGCTGGCAGCTGATCAACAAGGCGCTCGAGCTGGACTTCAACGACCCGGTCGAGACCTACTCCAGCTCCCCGCACCTTTACGAGGAGCTGAACATCCCGGCCGGCACCAAGGGTGTCCTGCCGCGTGCCGAGCGCACGCGTGCGGGCCTCGGTGCGGAAGAGGTCGAGGACCTCGGCGAGACCGGCGGCCGCGGTGCCCGTGGCGGCGGTCGTGGCCCGCGCCGGGAGGCGGAGGAGGAGCGGCCCAAGCGCACGCGCACCCCGCGCCAGCGCCGCCGCACCCGGGCCGGCGCCCCGGCGGACGACACGGCCACGAAGGCCGTGGAGACCGCGGAGTCCGCACCGGCGTCCAGCGACGCCGAGACCGCCGACAAGCCGCGCACCCCGCGCCGTCGCCGTCGCACCCGCGTCGACGCCGCCCCGGCGGCCGCCGCTGCCGGTGAGCAGGCCGAGGCCGCTGTGGCGACCGCCGAGGGCGAGACCGTGGAGGCCGAGCCGAAGCCGCGCCGCCGCCGCACCCGCAAGACCGCGGAGACCGCTGCGGAGACCGTGGAGGCCGCCGCGACCACGGAGGCTCCCGCCGCCGAGGCCAAGCCGCGCCGCCGCACCCGCAAGACCGCGGAGGCGCCGGTCGTCGAGGCCGCCGCTCCGGAGGCCGAGGCGGAGGCCAAGCCGCGCCGCCGCACCCGCAAGACCGCGGAGGCGCCGGTCGTCGAGGCCACGGAGGCTCCTGCCGCCGAGGCCGAGGCCAAGCCGCGCCGCCGTCGCACCCGTGCGGCGAAGCCCGCGGTCGAGTCGACCGAGGCCTGACGCCACACCGCACCCCCTGCTGGCCCGGTTCCGTTCACGGAGCCGGGCCATCGGTGTTCCCTCCCCGGTGCCCCCCCCTCAGGCGCACCGGTTCGGCTCCGGTGGGCCCGGCTAATCTCGTCCCATGAGCAGGCCGCCCACCTTCATTCCCCCGCCCGGCACGAGGTCGTATCCGCTGGCCACTCCTCGCGGGGAGTTCGCCGTACTCGACACGCCCTCCACCGCGCCCGCCCAGAAGGGCACCGTCCTCCTCCTGCCCGGCTTCACCGGCAGCAAGGAGGACTTCATCGCGCTGCTGCCCGCCATCGCCGCGGCGGGCTACCGCGCCGTCGCCGTCGACGGCCGTGGGCAGTACGAGTCGGCCGGGCCTCGCGACGACCAGTCGGCTTACGCCCAGGCCGAGTTGGCGCAGGACGTGCTCGCCCAAGCCGCCGCACTCGGCGGGCGGGTGCACCTCGTGGGCCACTCACTGGGCGGGCAGATCGCCCGCGCCGCCGTACTCCTCGACCCCGCGCCCTTCGCCTCGCTGACCCTGATGGCGTCCGGGCCCGCCCAGATCTCCGCTTCCCAGCAGGAACGCGTGAAACTGCTGCAGGACGCGCTCGCCGTCCTCGACATGGCGCAGGTCTGGGAGGCGATCCAGGCGCTCGAACCGCCCGAGGAGACCGACACCGACGGCGGCGACCCCGCCCTGCGGGCCCGCTGGCTGCGTCACAGCCCGGCCCAACTGACCGCCACAGGGCGGCTGTTGATGACGGAGCCGGACCGTGTCGACGAACTCGTCGCGCTCGGCCTGCGCACGCATGTGCTCTCGGGCGAGCGGGACGACACCTGGCCGGTGCCGCTGCTCGACGAGATGGCCGGGCGGCTGTCCGCGCGGCGCTCGGTGATCGAGGGTGCCGAGCACTCCCCCAACACCGACCGCCCGGAGGCGACGGCCGCGGCCCTGATCTCCTTCTGGGACTCCCTCGCCCCCGACGCCGCACCCGACCCGGGTCACGGTTCGTGACGCGCGCTCGACCTGACTCAGCACTGCGCCCGCAGGTGGCCCTGACCTGGCTCAGCACTGCGCCCGCAGGTGGCCCTGACCTGGCTCAGCGCTGCGTCTGGTTAGTACTGGGGCTGCAGGTGGTCCTGACCCAGGTCAGTACTGGGTCTGCAGGTGGTCCCAGAATCCGTCGCGCAGGGCCCGGCGCAGATCCGCCTGCCCGCGCAGCGAGTACTGCAGCAGCCGCTCCGCCTCGACGAGCAATTCCTGGTCCACGGAGCCCGGCAGGTAGGGGTGCCCGGGAAGCAGCTCGACCAGGGCCTCGCGCCCCCGCGCCGCCAGCCAGGTCGCGGCGATCTGCGCGCCGACGAAGCGCACCTGGTCGCGGCCCGGCCTGGGGGCCGAGGCGTCCGGGGCGGTGACGGTGCGGCGGCTGACGTACGGCTTGAAGAAGTCGAGCTCGAAGGTGCGCTGGCTGTCGACCTCCCAGAGCAGCGGCTCCGCCTGGTTGCGGCCCTCGGCGGCCTCGATACCCCACAGGTGCACCCGCGCGCCGTAGCCCTGCGCGGCCTCGACGGCGGAGACCAGGTCCTCGTCCCCGCCGATCAGGGCCGCGTCGCTGATGGCACGGTGCCGGGCGAGGGACTCCAGGTCGGTACGGATCAGGGAGTCGACGCCCTTCTGCTGGTTGTTGGCGTTGAGGTTGCCGAGGCGGACCTTGACGTCGGGCAGCTCGGCGATGGACTGCTGCTCCAGGGTGTGGATACGGCGCCGGGCGCCGTCGTACCAGTAGACGCGCAGCAGGCGGCTGTCCGCGAAGATCGTGCGGGCCTTGTCGATGAGGGCGTCGATCAGGCCCTCGGCATCGAGGTCGAAGGCCCTGCGGTCCTCCGTGCCCGCCACCAGACGGCCCGCCGCGGCGTACAGATATCCGGCGTCGACGAAGATCGCGTGGGTCGACGGGGTCTTCGCCACCTCGGCGAGCATGCGGTGCAGCAGCTCGTTGGTGCGGTCGATACGGGCGCCGAGCTCCATGAACGAGTGGCCGTCCGCCTGGTCTTGGTTCATATGCCGCCCATTCTCCGGCCGGTCACGCAGCGAACACAAGCGGTCGCACTACCCACGGTAGTTAGGTCTGCGAAAAATTTCTTTAGCGTAGGGAATGTTTGTAGGGTGCAAGTCGTTGGACCCTATGGAAGGCGGGCACTCGTGTACCGCAACCCACTCTTAACGGCCGGGCAATCGCCCTGCCGCAGAGCAGGACAAGACTGACATCAGTCTCATCCCGCACCAGAGTTCTCCTTCAGGAGGATCACCAGACGAAGGGAGAAGCCATATGCGCTTCGAGATCATGCGCCTGGACGACGTCGACGGCTCCGCCGTGGACAGCACCGTCGTGGACGCCGCCTCCGTCAACCGGATCGTGCAGCAGGCCGCCGCAATCGGCCAGCGCATCCTGATCCGCCCGGCAGACAGTGCGGCTTCGTAACGCCGCCGACGTACGCAGCGCGGCTCCGTAACGCCGCAGCAGCTTCGAAGGGCCCCCGCGCGAACCGCGCGGGGGCCCTTCGCGTACCACGGCCCGGAACCGGACACCGGGGCCCGGCGGCGCTCAGGCGCCCTGGATCACCTGCGTGACGCCGTTGATGATCTGCTGCACCGCGATGGCGGAGAGCATCATGCCCGCGAGCCGGGTCACGAGCACCACACCGCCGTCCTTGATCACGCGAATGATCACCAGCGAGTACCGCATGACCAGCCACAGCACCACATGCATGGCCACGATCGCGCTCCATACGGACAGCTGACCGCCGAACCCGTCGGCGTCCTGCACCGCGAGGATCACCGAGACGATCGCGCCGGGGCCGGCGAGCAGCGGCATGCCGAGCGGTACGAGGGCCACGTTCACGTCCTTCGTCTGCTTCGGCTCGTCGGTCTTGCCGGTGAGCAGATCGAGCGCGATCAGCAGAAGCAGCAGTCCGCCCGCGATCATCAGCGCGGGCACGGACACATGCAGATAGTCCAGGATCTGGTGGCCGAGGACCCCGAAAACGGCGATCACGCCGAAGGCCACGCACACCGCCTGGAAGGCCATCCTGCGCTGCACCTTGGCGGGGCGGCCCGCGGTGAGGCCGAGGAAGATCGGGGTGATCCCAGGGGGATCCATGATCACAAAAAGGGTGAGAAAGAGGGAGCCGAAGACGGCGACGTCGAACACAGTGAGCCTTGCCGAGAAGTGAAGCGGTGAAGTGGAGCGGAGAAGTCGAGCGGTGAAGCGGAGCAGAGAGACGAACTGGTGCAGCCGGGGCGGGAGTCGACCGCTCCGCGGCGAGCCAGAAGCTAGGCGCCCGCTCCCCCGGCGCCCGGCACCGGGAACGCACCGGTCGCACGGCGGGTGATCTCGCCGTAGATCTCGGGGTCCGTGGTGAACTCCCCGAGGACGCAGGTCTTGCGGCTGCCGTGGTAGTCGCTGGAGCCGGTGGCGAGCAGTCCGAGGTCGGCGGCGAGTCCGCGCAGCCGCGCCCGCGTCGCCGGTTCGTGGTCCATGTGGTCGGCCTCGATGCCGTCGAGACCCGCGGCGGCGAGCGCCGCTATCGCGGACTCGGGCACGACCTGGCCGCGCTTGACGGCGAGGGGATGCGCGAAGACGGTGACCCCGCCGGCGGCCTTGACCAGGCGGATCGCGTCGAAGGGGTCGAGTTCGTGCTTCTCCACATAGGCCCGGCCGTCGTTGGCGAGCCAGTCGGAGGTGAAGGCGTCGGAGACGGTGGGTACGACGCCGAGTTCGACGAGCGCCTCGGCGATGTGCGGGCGGCCCACCGAGCCGTCGCCCGCGATCCGCGCGACCTGCTCCCAGGTGACCGGAACGCCGATCTCCCGCAGCTTGGCGACCATGCCCTTGGCCCGCGGCACCCGGTCGTCGCGCACCAGCTCGCGCTCACGGAGCAGCTCCGGCTCCTCGGCGTCGAAGAGATACGCCAGCATGTGCAGCGGCGTGCCGTCGAGGCGGCAGGAGAGCTCGGCGCCGGTGACGAGGGTGAGTCCCGTGGGCAGCTGAGCCAGTGCGGCGGCCGCTTCGGCGTGGCCGCGGGTGGTGTCGTGATCGGTGAGCGCCACGACGTCGAGTCCGGCGGCGGCCGCGTTACGGACGAGCTCGGCCGGGGTGTCCGTGCCGTCGGAAGCGGTGGAGTGGGTGTGCAGGTCGATGCGCACGACGCGTACTCCAGGCTCGGACTCGGACGGACAGCCGGCAGTCGTCGGACGACAGGCGACAGACGGCGGACGACAGCAGGGGACGCTCAAGGATAACGGTCCGGCCCACCGGCCACGGCAGCCGCCTCAGCCCCCCGACGCCGACCGCCTCGACCCGGGCGGTCAGCACTCGGACCAGTCAGCACTCGGACAGTCAGCACTCGGACAGTCAGCACTCGGACAGTCAGCACTCGAGGAGCCGCGGCGACAGCGCCCCGCACGGCAGCAGCTCCACCTCGGCGCCCGCGTCCCGCAGATCCGTGAGGACCAGCTCGTCGTACATCAGGAGTCCCGACTGCTCGGGCCAGACCACGGCCCACAGCCACAGTCCGCGCGCCTCGCCCGCGAAGACGGCGCGGTCGTCGGGGGTGCCCGCCACATGCCAGAGCGGTGTCGGCCGCCCGGCCGCGAGCACCTTGGCCTGCGGCGGCTTCTCCACGCCGATGAAAGGGCCGGGGTCGGGACCGTCGATGCCCGCGTACCGCGCCCCGAGACCGACGCCGAGTTCCTCGGCGACGAGCACCAACTCGCCTATGCCGCCGAGCGGTCCGGGGCCCGAGCAGGCCACCGCCGTCGCCCGGCCGCCGTTGCGGTCGTCGCCCGCGCAGGCCACTCCGGTGAACAGCCAGCCGACGGGCAGCGGCCACGGCATCCACACCGGCACATGGCTGCGGTGCACCACGACTCCGAGCGCCTCGACGCTCGGCGGGATCACAGGCTGCAGCGGATGAACGGTCCCGTGGAGATCGCACTGCCACGAATCGGCGAAGAGACCGGGAGCCCTGACCCGGCCACCGCACTTCGGGCAACTGGGTTCGCCCCTCATAGCGCCCCACGGTCCTCCGCAGCCGACGCCGCGTCAAGGACGATCACCCGTGCGGAGTGCCCGCCACCAGGGAAAATTAAGTGTAGGTTGCATTAATTAGCACGTCTAACTTATTGTGTGCATAGCTCAACCAATCGGACCCCCTAGCGGAAGCAGTGAAGGAGCGGGCATGCACAGCAGCAACGGCGGCCCAACCGAGGAAGATCCATTCGATGCGGGCGCGGGCGGCATCCTGCGCCAGCCCAAGGCGGTGTGGGCGACGGCCGGCGCCTCCGTCGTCGCGTTCATGGGCATCGGGCTCGTCGACCCGATCCTGCCGTCGATCGCCAAGGGGCTCGAGGCCACACCGAGTCAGGTCTCGCTCCTGTTCACCTCGTACTTCCTGATCACAGCGGTCGCCATGCTGGTGACCGGCTTCGTCTCCAGCCGGATCGGCGGCAAGAAGACACTGCTCGCCGGGCTCGCGCTCGTCGTGCTCTTCGCCGCCCTGTCCGGTACGTCGGGCTCGGTGGGCGAACTCGTCGGGTTCCGGGCCGGCTGGGGCCTCGGCAACGCGCTGTTCGTATCGACCTCGCTTGCCGTCATCGTCGGCGCCGCCGCGGGAGGCAGCGCCGCGGCGATCCTGCTCTACGAGTCGGCGCTCGGGCTCGGCATGGCCTGCGGGCCGCTGCTCGGCGCGGTGCTCGGCGACGCCAGCTGGCGCTACCCCTTCTTCGGCACCGCGGCCCTGATGGCCATCGGGTTCATCGCCATCACCGTGCTCCTGAAGGAGCAGCCGAAGCCGGCCCGCAAGACCTCACTGCTCGATCCGATCAGGGCGCTCGGCCACGGCGGTCTCGCCTCGGCGGCGGCGTCGGCGTTCTTCTACAACTACGCCTTCTTCACCGTCCTGGCCTTCACACCCTTCGTACTGAACATGACCCCGTACAAGTCGGGTGCCGTCTTCTTCGCCTGGGGCGTGCTGCTCGCGGTGTTCTCGGTGCTCGTCGCGCCGCGGCTGCAGCGGCGGTTCGGCTCGCTGAAGGTGCTCGGCGGCTCGCTCGTCCTGCTCGCCGCCGACCTGGTGGTACTCGGCTACGGCAACCACGCGGCGGCCGTCGCCGGCACGGTCGTGTCGGGCGCCTTCATCGGGCTCAACAACACCGTCTTCACCGAGCTCGCGCTCGGCGTCTCGGACGCGCCCCGGCCGGTGGCCAGCGCGGGCTACAACTTCGTGCGCTGGTTCGCCGCGGCCGCCGCGCCCTACCTCGCACCGAAGATCGAGGAGTGGAGCGATATCCACATGCCGTTCGTGGTCGCGGCCGTGGCCGCCGTGATCGGCGCCGTCATCGTGTGGGTACGCCGGACCTCGCTGCGGCACGAGGCCGAGGAACTGGAGCCCAGGCACCGCACCGAGGACGGCGTGGCGGTCTTCGCCAACTGAGCGCTCCGCGGGAAGTCCGGCCCCCTTGGGGCACGGCCGAACCGCAACGGACCGTCAGTCCAGGGACACGGACCTGCGCAGCGGATCGCGCAGGTCCGTTCCGCTGCTCAGCCAGCGCTCCCGCAGCTCGGCCGCACCGTGCACCCGCTTCCACGCCGCCTCGTTGGGCGTCATGGGCAGCAGCGGCAGAAAGCGCACCGGCTCCATCGGGGCGTCCAGTTCCAGGTCCTCGACCAGGCCTCCCGGCTCGGCCACCAGGACCGAGGTGAACTGCGCGCCCGGCCACAGTGGTTCGCCCACGTCGAGCGAGGCGCCGGGCGCCACGACCACGCCCTCCACCTGGGGCGAGGCGGCGAGGACCGCGAGCGGGCGGAGCACCTTGTCGGTGTCGGCGAGACCCGCGCGCACCGAAAGGACGAGCTCCGCGCGGGGGCCGCTCACCGGATCGGCGAGGGCCGCGGTCGGGTCGGTCATGGGAGCGGCGGACATACCGAGCGTGGCGTAACGGGCGATGTCCCCGTCCGGGAAGCGCAGCACCTCGATCCGGTCCGTCCCGAGAAACGTCACCGCCGCCCGCGCGTCCGGTTCGCCGAGCGCCGTACGCAGCCTGGCTTCGACCAGGGCAAGAACATCAACCATGCCGCGAGCATAGAACTCGTAGAGAACCGGCAAAGTGAGGGCTTGACACTTCTGTCGGCTGATAGTCTTGGCCGCTGGTCAGGGCAGCAGGTGGACAGGGCGCCAGTTACAAGGGAATGCCGTTGTCACGCCCGGCGTTGAGACTTCCCCCACGGGGGACCGGCCGGAGGAGGTGGGGCTGAAATGGATCGAAGTCGACCGTGCAGTACCACCCGCTCTTCCGCCAGGTAACCGCGTCTTTCGACCGAGGCTTTCCGTACCCGGCCCGCAGCCGGGCAAACACGTGAAGTCGACGGCATTCGACACGACGGAAGAGCGTCTCGTCTCTGCTTGATCTGTGTCAGTAGCGAAGGCTGTCACCGCGACGGTGCGGTGCCGCCCGCTTTGCGGACGTGACTTGAGAGCCGTACGTCCCCATTCCGGGCAGTTCCACCCCCGCGCGGCAGCCGCGTTGCCAAGGAGCCTGCCATGTCGATGATCCGTGACCTGCGTGCCGCCGTCCGCCCCCAGCTCCGCAAGGACCGGGCGCCCTACGCCACGTACGACCCCACCCGTGACGCCACCGCCACCGCAGTGGTCGACTGCGCCGTCTACCGCGACGGCCGCCGCGTCAAGCCCGCCGTGGACGGGGCGGTCCTCACGCCGCATGACGCGATGCTGCAGGTGCGCCGCGACGGCGGCTTCGCCTGGATCGGTCTGCACGAGCCGACCGAGGCCGAATTCGCCGGTATCGCCGCGGAGTTCGGGCTGCACCCGCTGGCCGTCGAGGACGCCGTCCACGCCCACCAGCGGCCCAAGCTGGAGCGGTACGACGACACCCTCTTCACCGTCTTCAAGACCATCCACTACGTCGAGCACGCCGAACTCACCGCGACCAGCGAGGTGGTGGAGACCGGCGAGGTGATGTGCTTCACCGGGCGGGACTTCTTCATCACCGTGCGGCACGGCGGCCAGGGCTCCCTGCGGGCCCTGCGGCACCGGCTGCAGGACGACCCCGAGCTGCTCGCCAAGGGCCCCTCGGCCGTACTGCACTCCATCGCCGACCATGTGGTGGACGGCTACATCGCGGTGGCCGACGCCGTGCAGGACGACATCGACGAGGTCGAGATCGATGTCTTCTCACAGCCCGGCAAGGGCAGCCCGCGCGGCACCGACGCCGGGCGGATCTACCAACTCAAGCGTGAGGTACTGGAGTTCAAGCGCGCCGTATCGCCGCTGCTCCGCCCCATGCAGCTGCTCAGCGAACGGCCGATGCGGCTTGTCGACCCCGACATCCAGAAGTACTTCCGCGATGTCGCCGACCACCTCGCGCGCGTGCAGGAGCAGGTCATCGGCTTCGACGAGCTGCTCAACTCGATCCTTCAGGCCAACCTCGCGCAGGCGACCGTCGCGCAGAACGAGGACATGCGCAAGATCACGTCCTGGGCGGCCATCGTCGCCGTACCCACGATGATCTGCGGTGTCTACGGCATGAACTTCGACTACATGCCCGAGACGAAGTGGGAGTACGGCTACCCGATGGTGATGGCCGGCATCGCCGCCGTCTGCTTCGTTATCCACCGCACCCTCAAGCGCAACGGCTGGCTCTAATAAGCTGCCGGACATGAGTGACTCCCGGCCCGACCCGCTCCACGCCGATCTCCTGGACAAGGCCCTCGTCGAGGAGGCCACCAAGAAGTCCGGCCTGATCTGGGTCGCCGGGACCGAACCGGCGCGCGCCCTGTGGCATGTGTGGCACGACGGCGCCGCCCATGTGATCGGCGACGGCCCCGGCGAGCAGCCGCTGCCGGGCCTCGCCGACGGTGCGAGCGCCGAAGTCACCGTGCGCAGCAAGGACAAGGGCGGCCGGCTCGTCGCCTGGAGTGCCAAGACCGTGGAGCTGACCCCGCACTCGGACGGGTGGGAGGCCGCCGTCGCCGA
Source organism: Streptomyces monticola (assembly GCF_042665355.1). Taxonomy (NCBI): domain Bacteria; kingdom Bacillati; phylum Actinomycetota; class Actinomycetes; order Kitasatosporales; family Streptomycetaceae; genus Streptomyces; species Streptomyces monticola. The sequence goes on from NZ_JBHTCF010000004.1 coordinate 270,000, forward strand.
GCTCAAGGGCAAGCGGCTCAACGCACCGGACGGCAAGCAGATGACCGAGCGCTGGGCCCGCGAGTGCCGGGTGCTCCGCCTGGAGCCGCAGTCGGTGAGCACGGTGCCTCCGGAGGGGTCTCTCGCGGCCGCCCCGCTGCCGACGACGGCGACGACCCGGGAGCCGATCCCGGGGGCGCTGCCGCGGATCCTGTTCAAGCGCAAGAAGCGGTAGCGCTACACGGAGTGGTGCGCCGCGTCCCGTAGCTCTGCGGCACGGAGCTCCGCGACCCCGCAGCGCTCGTCGGCACAGGGCGCTATGACGTGGGCAGCTGCTTGCCGTAGTCCACCGTCTGATCCTTGTCCGGCTCCTTGAGCTCGAACGGCTTGTCCCAGTCGGTCAGTTGGAGGGTGCCCGCGCCGCCCGCGCGCTCCAGGCGCAGCGGGTAGGGGCGGCCGTCCAGGGAGACGGCCAGGGTGCCGCCGGAGCCCTTGTCGCCGCTGATGGTGATGGTGCGCTTGCCGTCCGCCCGGCCGCGCTCGCCCTTGGCCAGCTTGCCGTGCAGCGTGAGCAGCCCGTCGAGCAGCAGATCCTTGTCCGTGAAGCCGCTGAGCTGCTTGTACGCCGCGTCGCCCTGCGGCACCTTCACATACTTGCCGTCGAGCTTGCCCGCCGCGGCGTCGTCGGCCTTGCCCGGCTCGTCACGGCCGCCCTGGGAACCCTTGCCGCCCTGGGTGTTCCAGAACTCGGCGTCGGCCTTCAGATAGAGCTGGCCGTCGACCCGGAGCAGCTCGAAGGTGCGGTCCTTGGAGCGGACCTCGCCGCTGCCGCCGTCACCGGTGAGCTTCATGTCGAGCTTGTACGTGGCGCCCTTGCTGACCACCGAACCGGCGAGCCGTACCGAGCCCGCGTCCTTGGCGGCCGCCTGCGTCTTCGCCTCGATCTTCGCTGCCGAGAGCTTGCCGACGCCGTTGGTCCCGGCGTCCGGGTCCTCGTCGGCACCGCATCCCACGAGCCCCGTCATCCCGGCGACCAGACCGGCGCACACGGCACCGGCGAGTGTGGTGCGGCGGGCTCGGCCCAGGGCGGTTGCAGTCACGTGCGGCGCTGCCTCTCATGCGGGTGTCCGGGGCGACAGTACGGCAGCGTACCCGTGGCCACTACGCCATCCGGCAGGGAGCCTTCCGGACGCCCCACCAGGGCGTATCCGACCGGGACGGGCTAGCCTGAACCCCGTAATACGCCATATATAGGGACGAAAAGGAGGCGTGCAGTATGCCGGCAGGCGCCCCCCGCATCTTTGTCTCGCATCTGTCCGGCACCGCCGTTTTCGACCCCAACGGCGACCAGGTGGGCCGTGTCCGCGATCTGGTCGCGATGCTCCGCGTCGGGCGCCGGCCCCCGCGCCTGCTCGGCCTGGTCGTGGAGCTCTCCACCCGGCGCCGGATCTTCCTGCCCATGACCCGGGTCACCGGCATCGAGTCGGGCCAGGTCATCACCACCGGCGTACTCAATGTGCGGCGCTTCGAGCAGCGGCCCACCGAGCGCCTGGTCATCGGCGAGCTGCTCGACCGCCGGGTGCGCCTCGTGGACTCCGATGAGGAAGTGACCGTCCTCGACATCTCCGTACAGCAGCTGCCGGCCCGCCGGGACTGGGAGATCGACCGGGTCTTCGTACGAAAGGGAAAGGCCGGCGCACTACGGCGCAAGGGCGAGACCCTGACGGTCGAATGGTCGGCCGTCACGGGATTCTCGCTCGAAGAACACGGCCAGGGCGCCGAAAACCTGCTCGCCACCTTCGAACAGCTGCGCCCCGCCGACCTCGCCAACGTCCTGCACCACCTCTCCCCCAAGCGCCGTGCCGAAGTGGCGGCCGCCCTCGACGACGACCGCCTCGCCGACGTGCTCGAAGAGCTTCCCGAGGACGACCAGATCGAGATCCTCGGCAAGCTCAAGGAGGAGCGGGCCGCCGACGTCCTGGAGGCGATGGACCCGGACGACGCCGCCGACCTGCTCGGCGAGCTGCCCGAGGAGGACAAGGAGCGGCTGCTCGGACTGATGGAGCCGGCGGACGCGGCCGACATGCGGCGCCTCATGCAGTACGAGGAGCGCACGGCGGGCGGTCTGATGACGACCGAGCCGATCGTGCTGCAGCCGGATGCCACCGTCGCCGACGCGCTCGCCCGGGTCCGCGAGCCCGATCTGTCCCCCGCCCTCGCCGCCCAGGTCTATGTCTGCCGCCCGCCCGACCAGACCCCGACCGGCAAGTATCTGGGCCTGGTGCACTTCCAGCGGCTGCTGCGCGACCCGCCGTTCACCCTGGTCGGCTCGATGCTCGACAAGGATCTGCAGACCCTCGACCCCGAGACCCCGCTGCCCGCGGTGACCAGTTTCTTCGCCACCTACGACATGGTGGCGGCGCCCGTCGTCGACGAGAGCGGCTCGCTGCTCGGCGCGGTGACCGTGGACGACGTACTCGACCATCTGCTGCCGGACGACTGGCGCGAGACCGAATTCCACTCCGGGGAGGTGGGCCATGTCCCTGGCTGAACGCGACCGGGAGCGGGAGCCCCGCACCGAGCCACGCACACGTATCCGCCTCGACCTGCCGCGCGCGCCTCGGCGCAAGCTGCTCCCGGAGTACGACCCCGAGGCCTTCGGGCGCCTCTCGGAGAAGATCGCCCGCTTCCTCGGCACCGGACGCTTCATCGTCTGGATGACGATCCTCATCGTCCTGTGGGTGCTGTGGAACGTGCTCCTGCCCAAGGAGCTGCGCTTCGACGAGTACCCCTTCATCTTCCTGACCCTCATGCTCTCCCTGCAGGCGTCCTACGCGGCCCCGCTGATCCTGCTCGCGCAGAACCGGCAGGACGACCGGGACCGGGTCAATCTGGAACAGGACCGCAAGCAGAACGAGCGGTCCATGGCGGACACCGAGTATCTGACCCGGGAGATCGCCGCGCTGCGGATGAACCTCGGCGAGGTCGCCACCCGCGACTGGATCCGCTCGGAACTGCAGGACCTGGTCCGGGAGATGGAGATGCGGCGCGAACTATTCCCGCCCGAGCCCGCCTACCGGGGTGACGAAGGCGACCGCCGGTAGCCCTTCCCGGACCGTCACCCGTCCGCCGTACCATTCCTGTATGGCTACCGACACGTATCCGACCGAGGACGCGATCCAAGAAGCGCTCGCGACGGTCAACGACCCCGAGATCCACCGGCCGATCACCGAACTCGGCATGGTGAAATCGGTCGAGATCGGCACGGACGGTGCGGTGGCCGTGACGGTCTATCTGACGGTCTCCGGCTGCCCGATGCGCGAGACCATCACCACTAACGTGACCGAGGCCGTCGCCCGCGTCGAGGGCGTCACCTCGGTGGACGTCACGCTCGACGTGATGAGCGACGAGCAGCGCCGTGAGCTCGCGAGCGCGCTGCGCGGCGGCACCGCCGAGCGCGAGGTGCCCTTCGCCAAGCCCGGATCGCTGACCCGGGTGTACGCGGTCGCGTCCGGCAAGGGCGGCGTCGGCAAGTCGTCGGTGACGGTCAACCTGGCGGCGGCGATGGCCGCGGACGGACTGAAGGTCGGCGTCGTCGACGCGGACATCTACGGCCACAGCGTGCCCCGCATGCTGGGCGCCGACGGCCGCCCCACCCAGGTGGAGAACATGATCATGCCGCCGTCGGCGAACGGCGTGAAGGTCATCTCGATCGGCATGTTCACCCCGGGCAACGCCCCGGTGGTGTGGCGCGGCCCGATGCTCCACCGCGCCCTGCAGCAGTTCCTCGCCGATGTCTACTGGGGTGACCTCGACGTCCTCCTTCTCGACCTGCCGCCCGGCACCGGTGACATCGCCATCTCAGTGGCCCAGCTGGTGCCGAACGCCGAGATCCTGGTCGTGACGACCCCGCAGCAGGCCGCCGCCGAGGTCGCCGAGCGCGCGGGCTCCATCGCCGTCCAGACCCACCAGAAGATCGTCGGCGTCGTCGAGAACATGTCGGGCCTGCCCTGCCCGCACTGCGGCGAGATGGTCGATGTCTTCGGCACCGGCGGCGGCGAGAAGGTCGCCGAGGGGCTCACCAAGACCACCGGCGCCCAGGTGCCCGTGCTCGGCTCCATCCCGATCGACGTGCGCCTGCGCGAGGGCGGCGACGAGGGCAAGCCGGTCGTCCTGACCGACCCCGACTCCGCCGCGGGCTCGGCCCTGCGCGCCATCGCGGGCAAGCTCGGCGGCCGCCAGCGCGGCCTTGCGGGGATGACCCTGGGGATCACGCCGAAGAACAAGTTCTGAGAGCCGCAGCCGTACCGAAGGGGGCGCCGTCACTGCTGACGGCGCCCCCTTCGGCGTCCGGCCGGCTCCCGCGCGGCTACTGCCCGTCGTACGCCGCGATGTCCTTGACGACCGAGAAGCCCAGGCCGTACGCGCTCATGCCGCGGCCGTACGCCCCCAGGTGCGCGCCCGACTGCGTCGAACCGGCGAGCACCCAGCCGAACTCGGACTCGCGGTAGTGGAACGGCGTGGGCACCCCGTCCACGGGCAGGGTGAGCGTCGTCCAGTCCTCGCCGCCGAGGTCGTCCGCGAGCACCCAGGCGGTCTCCGTCTGCTGGTCGAGCCAGTCGTCGCGCAGGGTGTGGTCCATCTGGCTCGGCCAGGTGAAGGTCAGCAGTCCGACTCCGGCCAGCCAGGCGGCGGAGGAGACCGAGGTGGCCTCCAGGACGCCGGTGCCGTCACCGCTGCGCCGCACCGGGCTGGCCGCGACGGTCACCACCACCGCGAACCGCTCCCGCTCCCGCTCGGCGTCCGCACGCACCGACGGCTCGTCGCCGTGGCCGATCGAACCGTGCTCGACCGTGCCGTCCGCCGCGGCGCCGACCTGCATCAGCCAGCGCGGGCCCGTGAAGGCCTCGTCCAGGCCGTACCACGGGAACGGCGCCAGCAGATAGCCGTCGACCGCACGCGCCCCTGTATGACTCGTCGTCTCCATGTACCCGGCCGCCTCCTCGTTCTCTGTCGGTCCGGAGCGGCCCGCCCCCCTCGGGCGTCCTGAGTCCGGACAACAACAGAGGAGAATAGCCACCCTGGTTCGCCGAGTTGGATTGCGCCGGGGTGCGCGGGTCGTCGCACGGCCGGAACCGGGTGCTTACCGGGCCTGAATGCGCCCGCCGGCGCGGGGGTTCAGGTGGCGTCCGAGTCGAACGGCGGACGCTCGCCCGGGTCCAGGTTCTGCGGCCGCTTCTGAAGGTCGGGGCCGCCGCCCTTGCTCATGTTCGGGCCCGCGCCGGAGGAGCCGGCCGAACTCGGGGAGGCCACCGATTCGCTGTCGTGGCCGTTCACCGCGTCCGTGACGTCGGCCATCTCCTTGCGCAGGTCGAAGCCGTTCCGGATTTCCTTGAGCCCCAGGTCGTCGTTGTCCAGCTGCTTGCGGAGATACGTCTTGGGGTTGAGGTCCTCGAACTCGAAGTCCTTGAACTCCGGGCCGAGCTCCTCGCGGATGTCCCTCTTGGCACTGTCCGAGAACGCACGGACCTTGCGGATGAACCCGGAGATGTCCTGGATGACCTTGGGCAGCTTGTCCGGGCCGAAGACGAGCACGGCAAGGACCACGAGCGTCACCAGCTCAAGTGCGCCTATGTCATTGAACACCTTGCAGCTCCTTGCGATGTCCGCGGCCCGTTGGCAGGAGGTCCGATCCGAGGTACGGGCCGGAACAACGGTACCCGCCCTTCCTGTACTGCCGGTACTGTCCCGGGGCGCTCGGGGCGACGTCCGGATGGATGTCCGCCGGCGGCGGCCCGGGAACCGGCCGGGGCCGACGGTCAGCCGCCGGCCGCACCGAGCACCAGGGACAGGGTCTTCTCGTCGCCGCCGCGCTTCAGGGTCAGCTCGAGACGGTCGCCGGGGCGGTGGGCGCGGATCTTGACGATCAGCTCCTCGCCGGAGTGCACCCGCTGGCCGTCCACCTCGGTGACGATGTCGCCGGGCTCGATGCCCGCCTTGTCACCGGGCCCGCCGGGGCTGACCGCCGGACTGCCGTCGGCGCCCTGCTTCGCCACCCGGGCGCCGTCGCCCGTGTACTTGGTGTCGAGGGTGACCTCGATGACCGGGTGGGTGGCCTTGCCGGTATTGATCAGCTCTTCGGCGACACGCTTGGCCTGGTTGATCGGTATGGCGAAGCCGAGGCCGATGGAGCCGGACTGGCCGCCTTCGAGCTCGGAGCCGCTGCCCGCCGAGCGGATGGCGCTGTTGATCCCGATCACCCGGGCCTTGTGGTCGACCAGCGGGCCGCCCGAATTGCCGGGGTTGATGGGGGCGTCGGTCTGGAGGGCGTCCACATACGAGACATCGCTGCCGTCGCCCTCTTCGCCGCCCGCGGTGATGGGCCGCTCCTTGGCGCTGATGATGCCGGAGGTCACGGTGTTCGACAGGTCGAAGGGGGCGCCGATGGCCACCACCGGGTCGCCGACCTGCACATTGTCCGAGTTGCCGAGGGGCAGCGGCTTCAGGCCCGAGACACCGCTGACCTTGACCACCGCCAGGTCGTAGCCCGCGTCACGGCCGATCACCTTCGCCTCGGCGGTCTCGCCGCCGCTGAACGTCACCGATATATCGCCCTCGCCGCCGTCGCCCGCGGGCTCCACCACGTGGTTGTTGGTGAGGATGTGGCCCTTGTCGTCGAGCACGAAGCCGGTGCCGGTGCCCTGGGCGCTGCCGCCGCTGACATGCAGCGTGACCACGCTGGGCAGCGCGCTGGCGGCGATGCCGGCGACGCTTCCCGGGGAACGCTCCTTGGACTCCCTGTCCGCCTGCGGGAGTTCGACGGTGCTGACGCCGCCGTTCCGCTCCATGTACGCGCCGATGCCGCCGCCGATACCGCCCGCGACGAGGGACAGCACGAGGGCGGCGAAGAACACCCGGCCGCGCCTTGGCTTACGTGCGGCGGCGGTCCCGGGCCCGTCGGGGTGCAGCAGCGGCTGATGCTGCAGGTGCGGCTGCGGCTGGGGCTGCGGAGAACGCCACGGGTCGTACTGCTGCCACTGCCCGTGCGGGTCGTGGCCGTGCGGGTCGTGGCCGTGCGGCTCTTGGCGGTGCGGCTCTGGGGCGTAGGGCTCCTGGGAGTGTCCCTGCCCGGGTCCGGGTCCGTGGCCGTGTTCCGTGGCGGGCGGCGGGGAGGGGTGCGGGACTCCGGCGTGGGGCGCCTGCTGGGTACTCGTGTGGGGTGGCGCCTGCTGGGCGCCCGTGTGCGAAGTCGCCGGGTTTCCTGCGTACGGCGGGGCAGGTGTGCCCTGCGGCGGGGTGCCCGCGGGCTGCGGCGGAACGGGCGTGCCCTGCGCGGGAGTCGCCGCCGGGTGCTGCACGGGCGGGGCGGGGGCCCAGGGCCCGGGCTCGCCGTAAGGGGGCGTGCCGTACGGATCGGGGTCATGCAGCGGCTTCGGCCGGTCGGCGGAGGGGTGCGCAGGGTCGGCGGAGCAGTCCGTACGGTCGCCGGAGAGGCCCGCGGCGTCACGCGCGGAGTGCGCGCCGTCGTCCGTCGGCGCGGCGTCACGGACTGCCGGCGCGGGAGCGGCGTCACGTACCGCCGAGTCCTGGGCGCGGGACACCTCGTCGGACACGGCGGCCGCCTCGTCACGCTCAGCGCCGGAAGGCGCGGGCGATCCGGACTGGGCGGACTGCGCGGGCCCTCCGGGCTGTGCGGGCTGCACTGACTGCACGGGCTGCTCTTGTGTGGTCGAACCGGCTTCCGTGGACGGGGAGTTGTCGCCCGTCCGCCCCATGTCGTCCGGCGCGGACGGCTCCTGGGCGGCCGCCTCGTCCGGCACCCGCCCCCGCGAGGCCGGGCGGCTCCACCACTTCGCCTTCGGCCCTGCGGGCTTGCCCTCGTCCATGCTCTCCCCACCACTGGTCCGCGGCACGGTCCCGCGGGCAGCCACGCGGCATCGCGCCGCAACGATCAGAGTCCTCGACTCCGCGCCCCCTATGACGGGCACGGCCCACCAAGGATTCAACCAGGTTTGCGAACGCTCGTGCAGACGGCCGGGTCAGCGGCGGGACGAAAGGGCCGTGCCGAGCGAGGGCGAGGGCAGCGCCGATGGCGGCGTGGCCAGGAACGGTGAACTCTTCGACGGGCCCGCCCGGCCGCCGTCGTCCGTACCGGCCGGGAACTGCGGGGTCCCGGAGGCCGGACGTATCAGCGGGGAGAGGGCGGCCGAGCCGGTGAGCATCGGCGAGGCGGGTGGTCCCTGGAGTCTGGGCGGCCGGTCACCCGGCAGTCCCGGCACTCCGGGAGCGGCCACTCCGGTGGAGTCGACCGGCGCCGCGAGTGCCCCTGGCCGGACTCCCTGAGCCCCTGCGGAGGGCGGCCCTCCGCTCCCGCGGCGCCGCTGCGAATCGGGCGCGGTGGAGCTGTTCGTGCCCTGGGTGCGCATGGGGCTGGCCTTGGAGCCGCGGGCGTCCGCGGAGGCCGAGGCATCGGCCGGGGCGGGAACGCCCGTGGACACCCCGCCGAGTGCGATCGCCGCCAGCGAGACGGCGCCCGCCGCGGCGAAGGCGAACCGGCGCCCGCGCGATCCGGACGGACGGTCCTGCGCGGGGCGGCCGACGTCATGGATGCGGAAGCCCCGCTCACGGCTGCCGCCCGGCAGACCGCGGTCCCGGCTCCCGCCGGGCAGGATTCCGCCGTGCGTCCCCGACGGGGCGTAACCGAAGCTGTCGTGCCGGACGCCGAAGACGCCCCCGGCGCCGGGGCCGAAGAAGGCGTCGGTGACGGAGCCGCCGAAGCCGTCGCCGCGGCCGTCGTCACCGTCGGCGGACAGGCCCTGCAGCCTGGCCAGGAAGTTCTCGGAGGGGGGCGGCGGGGCCGTCGAGGCGAAGTAGGTCTTCAGGCGTCGCTGCGCGTCGGCCTCCGCCTTGCACTTGGCGCAGGTCGCGAGGTGTGCGAGGACGCGCTCGCGCGTGTCATGGCCCAACTCGCCGTCCACCAGGGCGGCCAGCCGGTCTCCCAGATGCTGCTCGGCGGGGGTCGGACGTGATCCACTCACGCGGTCGCGCCCCCTCCTCCCAGAGCGGGCACACCGGTGACCGCGAGCGAACGGCGCTCGGCACGGGCCTCGGGCGACCGGTGCTGCAGGGCCTTGCGGAGCTGGGAGCGGCCGCGGTGGATACGGCTGCGGACCGTGCCGAGCTTGACGCCGAGGGTGGCCGCGATCTCTTCGTACGACAGACCCTCGATGTCGCACAGGACTACTGCGGCACGGAACTCGGGCGCCAGGGTGTCGAGCGCCTGCTGGACGTCGGCGTCGAAGTGCGTGTCGTTGAAGACCTGCTGCGGGTTGGGCTCGCGGCTGGGCAGGCGCTCCGCCGCGTCGTCGCCGAGGGCGTCGAAACGGATGCGCTGGCGGCGCCGGACCATGTCCAGGAAGAGATTGGTGGTGATGCGGTGCAGCCAGCCCTCGAACGTGCCGGGGGTGTACGTCGACAGTGAGCGGAAGACGCGGACGAAGACCTCTTGCGTGAGGTCTTCGGCGTCGTGCTGATTGCCCGTCAGACGGTAGGCGAGGCGGTAGACCCGACCACTGTGCGTGCTGACGATCTCCTCCCAGGTGGGCGGAGTCCACGCCTGCGATTCCGCATCGGCGGCAAAGGTCGCGGTCTGTGCGGAGTCGGTGGCGCGGGATCGGTCAGCGGTGTTGGTCACGGATTTCGGCTCGCCCGCCGACCGGAGGAAACGGCGCCGCAGACGCGACAGCCTCCCTCGGTCACCGGCCGCAGCCGCACCTCCCCTGTCGGCTCTGGTGGTGTCCAGTGGAGCCCCTACCATAGCCACCTCGCCCGTTAGCTCCGGATAAGCGTTTTTACGTGAATTTGGAAAACGGGCCATGGTCTCCCGCCTTTCCTTCTCACCCCTTCCTAACGCCCGGTCCCATCTGCGGGTTCCCGGCCCCAACGGATACAGTCACCGGCAGGCCGAAGGCCGCCGACCACGGGGACAGGAGAGGGTCATTACCGCCAACCGGCAGACGAGCTGGGCGTTCGCCGACGCCTTTGTCGCCGAGGACGAAGCACTGCACTGGGCCCGCGAGCGGGCCCGGGAGTCAGGCCTTCGCCCGGTGTCGCCCGGCACCGGTACCGCCCTGCGGATGCTCGCCGCCACCGCGGGCGCCAAAGCCGTCGCCGAGATCGGCACCGGAACCGGGGTCTCCGGCATCCATCTGCTGCACGGCATGCGCCCCGACGGCGTGCTCACCACGGTCGACCCCGAGCCGGAGCGCCAGCAGTTCGCCCGCCAGGCCTTCCGCGCCGCCGGCTTCGCCAGCAACCGTGCCCGGTTCATCCCCGGCCGCGCCCTCGACGTACTGCCGCGTCTCGCGGACAGCGGATACGACCTCGTCTTCTGCGACGGCGACCGCATGGAGTGCCTCGACTACCTCGCTGAATCGTTGCGCCTCTTGCGCCCCGGCGGTCTCGTCTGCTTCGAGGGCGTCTTCGCCGACGGCCACACCGTCGACTCGGGACCGCAGCCCGCCGAGGTCGTGAAGCTGCGTGAACTCCTGCGCACCGTGCGCGAGAGCCACGATCTGGTGCCGTCGCTGCTGCCCATGGGCGACGGACTGCTGTGCGCGGTGAAGCGGTAGACCGCACGGAAGCGGTGGGCCGCGGGACAGCGGCGGACCGCACGCAAGCGGTGGCCGCGGGACGGCGGCAGGCCATGGTGCGGCGACAAAGCGGGGCGGATACGACACTGCCCCGGCACGCTGTTAGTGTGCCGGGGCAGTTCAAACACCTATGAACGGTGTGCGCGTCCGCGTCAGCCGACGACCTTCTTGAGGGCATCGCCGAGAGCGTCGGCCTCGTCTGGAGTCAGCTCGACGACAAGCCGACCGCCGCCTTCGAGCGGAACGCGCATGACGATGCCCCGCCCCTCCTTGGTCACCTCGAGCGGGCCATCGCCCGTCCGCGGCTTCATGGCCGCCATGCTCGTTCCCCTTCCTGAAACCAGCTCATCGCAGCCGACAACCCAGGTGTCACCGGCATCGAACACATTGCTTCCAGGCCATTATCCCGCATCGCAGGACCCGATGACCAACATCAGTCGGCATCGCTTGCGCAACGCGCTTGAGCAAAACCACTCAATTCGGCGATGTGGCTGCGATACTGCGCCGCCCCGCACACCCCACCGGTCACCAATTGTTTGACGCAGGTCACATGCCCGGGCACATGTCGGGCGCTGATGATCTCCGCCATGCTGTGCTGTGACGACGCTGTGCCACGCGCGCTCACCGCCATGAGCCGCACCGACGGAGGGGACCCACCATGGCCGACACCGTGCTCTACGAGGTGAGCGACGGACTCGCGACGATCACCCTGAACCGTCCCGAGGCCATGAACGCGATGAACACCGAAGCGAAGGTCGCCCTGCGCGAGGCGGTCCAGGCGGCCGCCGCGGACTCCGCGGTGCGCGCCGTTCTGCTCACCGCCACCGGGCGCGCCTTCTGTGTGGGCCAGGACCTCAAGGAGCACATCGGCAGCCTGGCCGCGGACCGTGAGGCGGGCACGGGCCGGACCATGAACACGGTGCGCGAGCACTACAACCCCGTGGTCCGTGCGCTCACCGAGATGCCCAAGCCCGTCGTGGCCGGGGTCAACGGCGTGGCCGCGGGCGCCGGCTTCGGCTTCGCGCTCGCCGCCGACTACCGCGTGGTGGCGGACACCGCGTCGTTCAACACCTCGTTCGCCGGGGTCGCGCTCACCGCGGACTCGGGGGTGTCGTGGACGCTGCCCCGCCTGATCGGCCAGAGCCGCGCCACCGACCTGCTGCTCTTCCCGCGCGGCATCAAGGCCCAGGAGGCGTACGACCTGGGCATCGCCAACAAGGTCGTGCCCGCGGACACGCTCGCCGCCGAGGCTGAGCAGGTGGCACGGACACTGGCCGCGGGGCCGACGCTCGCGTACGCCGCGATCAAGGAGTCGGTGGCGTACGGCGCGGGGCACACCCTGAGCGAGGCGCTCGACAAGGAGGACGAGCTGCAGACCAGGGCGGGCGCGTCCGAGGACCACCACATCGCCGTGCAGGCGTTCATCGCCAAGGAGCAGCCGAAGTACCTCGGCCGCTGAGCACGCCCCACGGGGCGCGCCCTTGAAAGGCGCGTCCCTAAGAGGTGCGGCGGGCCGCGCACTTCTCCAAGTGGTCGTCCACCAGACCGCAGGCCTGCATCAAGGCGTACGCCGTCGTGGGGCCGACGAAGCGGAGGCCGCGCTTCTTCAGCTCCTTGGACAGGGCCGTCGACTCGTCGGTGATCGCCGGGACGTCGGAGAGGGTGCGCGGGACGGGGCGGCCGGCCGCGTCCGGTGCGTACGACCAGATCAGGCGGTCGAGTTCGCCGGCGGGCCAGTCGGCGAGCACCTTCGCGTTGGCGAGGGTGGCGGCGATCTTGGCGCGGTTGCGGATGATGCCCGGGTCGGCGAGGAGGCGCTCGGCGTCCTTGTCCGTGAACGCCGCGACCGAGGAGATCTTGAAGTCCGCGAAGGCGCGCCGGAAGCCCTCGCGGCGGCGCAGGATCGTGATCCAGGACAGGCCCGACTGGAACGCCTCCAGGCAGAGCCGTTCATAGAGGGCGTCGTCGCCGTGGACCGGGCGGCCCCACTCCTCGTCGTGGTACGCGACGTAGTCCTCGGTCGACAGGGACCAGGGGCAGCGCAGTACGCCGTCGGGGCCCCGCTGTGCGGCTCCTTCCGTCACTTCTCCGGCTCCTCGGGTGCGGCGGGCGGGCCCGCGGGCGGCGGGGTGTCCTGCGGCTCGTCGAACAGGCGCCGGTGGCCGCCGACCGCCGTGGCGTGCGCGCCCGCCAGTGAGGCCTCGAGCTCGGCGATCCGGGAGTCACGCTCGGCGAGTTCGGCGCCGAGACGGCTGAGGGCGTCGTCCACGTCCGCCATGCGGTAGCCGCGCAGGGCGAGCGGCAGGCGCAGCGATTCGACGTCCGCGCGGTGCACCGGGCGGGCGACCGGCAGCGGGTCGGCGAGGCGCTCGGGCTCGGCCTCGGGCAGCGGCGTCGACTCACCGCCGCCCACGACGGCGAGCGTGACCGCGGCGACCACCACGACCAGCGCGATGAGCAGGAACCAGAACACGACCATCTCCCGGGTGCGTCCGCGCGCCGGTCCCGGGCCGGGCCGCCGGACACGCGGTGACTGCGGACTGAAAGAGTCTCTCCGTCTGATCGTGCCATGTGCCACCGACAGTTAAGGTCGCAGGCGACCGATGCGAGGAGGAATCAGGGGATGCGCAAGCCGCTGCGGCTCGGACGGCGCGAGTTCGACGCGTACGAGCCGGTGATCATGGCGATCGTCAACCGGACCCCGGACTCCTTCTACGACCAGGGCGCCACGTTCCGCGACGAGCCCGCCCTCGCGCGCGTGGAGCAGGCGGTCGCGGAGGGCGCCGCCATCATCGACATCGGCGGAGTCAAGGCGGGCCCCGGCGAAGAGGTCACGGCCGACGAGGAGGCCCGCCGCACGGTCGGCTTCGTCGCGGAGGTACGGCGGCGCTTCCCCGACGTGGTGATCAGCGTCGACACCTGGCGGCACGACGTCGGCGCCGCGGTGTGCGAGGCGGGCGCCGATCTGCTCAACGACGCGTGGGGCGGGGTCGACCCGAAGCTGGCGGAGGTCGCCGCGCGTTATGGCGTCGGGCTCGTGTGCACGCACGCGGGGGGCGCCGAGCCGCGTACGCGCCCGCACCGGATCGCGTACGACGACGTGATGGCGGACATTCTGCGGGTCACCCTCGGACTGGCCGAGCGGGCCGTGGAGTTGGGGGTGCCGCGCGAGTCGGTGCTCATCGACCCGGGCCATGACTTCGGCAAGAACACCCGGCACTCCCTGGAGGCGACGCGGCGGCTCGGGGAGATGACGGAGACCGGGTGGCCGGTGCTCGTCTCGCTGTCCAACAAGGACTTCGTGGGCGAGACCCTGGACAAGCCGGTCAAGGAGCGGGTGATCGGAACCCTTGCGACGACCGCGGTGTCGGCGTGGCTGGGGGCCCAGGTGTACCGGGTGCACGAAGTCGCCGAGACCCGGCAGGTGTTGGACATGGTGGCGACGATCGCGGGCCACCGCGAGCCCGCGGTGGCCCGGCGGGGACTGGCCTGAGCCGTCCCCCGCCCCTCGCCCCTCCACAAGAGCCGCCGGTGGCCGGTGGCCACCAGGGGCTAGCGCCCCACTTCCTTCGTGACCAGGCCCACCGCCTCGTCCACGTCGTCCGTCACGTGGAACAGGAGCAGGTCCTTCTCGGAGGCCTTGCCGCCCGCGATCACCGTGTTCCGCAGCCAGTCGACCAGGCCGCCCCAGTACTCCGTGCCGAACAGCACGATCGGGAAGCGGGTCACCTTGCGGGTCTGGACCAGGGTGAGCGCCTCGAAGAGCTCGTCCAGGGTGCCGAGGCCGCCGGGCAGGACCACGAAGCCCTGCGCGTACTTCACGAACATCGTCTTGCGGACGAAGAAGTAGCGGAAGTTCACACCGATGTCGACGTGCGGGTTGAGGCCCTGCTCGAAGGGGAGCTCGATGCCGAGGCCGACGGAGACGCCCTTGGCCTCGCGCGCGCCCTTGTTCGCGGCCTCCATGGCGCCCGGGCCGCCGCCCGTGATCACCGCGAAGCCGGCGTCGACCAGGGCCTTGCCGATCTCCACACCCGACGCGTACTCGGCCGATCCCGGTGGGGTGCGCGCGGAGCCGAACACGCTGATCGCGGGCGGCAGTTCGGCCAGCGCGCCGAAGCCCTCCACGAACTCCGACTGGATGCGCATGACCCGCCAGGGGTCGGTGTGCACCCACTCCGAGTCGCCCTCGGTGTCGAGCAGCCGCTGGTCGGTGGTGCCCGGCTTGACCTGCTCACGCCGCCGCACCACCGGCCCGAGGTACTGCTCCTCCGGCGGACCCTGCGCTTCCGGACTGCCCATGAACATCCCCTTACGCTGACAGTGTTGCTGCTCCAGCGTAGGCGGACAGGGGTGACGAACGGCGTAATTAAGGGCGAGATCAGGATGTCAGCCAGGCTCGCAGGCGCTCTTCGGCGGCCAGCACCTTCGAGGTCTGCACCCGCTCGTCGGCCTTGTGCGCGAGCAGCGGCTCACCGGGGCCGTAGTTCACCGCGGGCACGCCGAGGGCGCTGAAGCGGGAGACGTCGGTCCAGCCGAACTTGGGGCGCGCCTCGCCGCCGACGGCCGCCATGAAGGCCGCCGCCGCCGGATGGTTCAGGCCCGGCCGCGCACCGCCCGTGTGGTCGTCGACGATGAACTCCTCGACGCCGCAGTCCGCGAAGTAGTCCCGTACGAAGGCCTCGGCCTCCTCCTCGGTACGGTCGGGCGCGTAACGGAAGTTGACCGTGACGGTGCACGCGTCGGGGATCACGTTCGTCGCCACGCCGCCCTCGATACGGACCGCGTTGAGGCCCTCGTGGAAGCGCAGTCCGTCGACCTCCGGCGTACGCGGCTCGTATGCGGCGAGCCGGGCGAGGATCGGGGCGGCCTTGTGGATCGCGTTGTCGCCCATCCAGGCGCGCGCCGAGTGCGCCCGCTCGCCGGTCACCTTGAGGAGGACCCGCAGGGTGCCCTGGCAGCCGCCCTCGACCTCGCCGTCGGTCGGTTCGAGCAGTACCGCGAAGTCGCCCTCGATCCACTCGGGGTGGGCTTCGGCCACATGCCCGAGGCCGTTGAGGTGGGCGGCGACCTCTTCGTTGTCGTAGAAGACGAAGGTGAGGTCGCGGTTGGGCTCCGTGACCGTCTGCGCGATCCGCAGCTGGACCGCCACTCCGGACTTCATGTCGCAGGTGCCGCAGCCCCACAGGACGCCGTCCTCGTCGAGCCGCGAGGGCACGTTGTCCGCGATCGGCACGGTGTCGATATGCCCGGCGAGGATCACACGCTCGGCGCGGCCGAGGTTCGTACGGGCCACCACGTTGTTGCCGTAGCGGTCGACGGTGAGGTGCGGCAGCGCGCGCAGGGCCGCCTCGACCGCGTCGGCCAGGGGCTTTTCGGTGCCGCTCTCCGAGGGGAAGTCGACGAGCTGCGCGGTCACACGCGCGGCGTCCAAGGCGAGGTCAAGCGGGGTTTCAGGCATGCCACCGACCCTAGACGTTCCCTTCACATAAGCACTGTCACGGCCGAATGCCGGACTCCAGTACGGTTGACCGCGTGCCCGAGCAGCCCCCCACCCTCTTCAGGCGCGGCCGCCTCCTGCGGATCGCTGCGGCCGTCGCCGTGCTGCTCGCGCTCGCCGGATATCTCCTGGTCCAGTACGAGGGCGGCGGCAAATCGGCCCCCAGGTGCCGGGTCGTATCGGCCGGCGGCGACGGCGCCTCGTACGAAATGAGCACCCAGCAGGCGCTGAACGCGGCGACGATCTCCGCGGTCGGCACCTCGCGCGGTATGCCGGAGCGCGCCGTGACCATCGCGCTCGCCACCGCCCTGCAGGAGTCGTCCCTGCGCAACATCAGCCACGGCGACCGCGATTCGCTCGGGCTCTTCCAGCAGCGGCCCTCGCAGGGCTGGGGCGACAAGAAGCAGATCATGGACCCGGTGTACTCGGCGGGGAAGTTCTACGAGCACCTGGACAAGGTCCCCGGCTACTCACGCCTTCCGCTCACGGTGGCCGCCCAGCGCGTGCAGCGCAGCGGCTTCCCGCAGGCCTATGCCAAGCACGAGCCGGACGCCGCGCTCCTCGCCGCCGCCCTGACGGGCCGGGCCGCGGCCACCCTGACCTGTGACGCCGAGCCCGCCACTGGCCCCGGCGACCCGGCGAAGGTACGGGCGGCGCTCACCCGGGACTTCGGCGCCGATGTGCTGCCGCGGACCCAGGCCGCGGGCGCCGGGCACACGCAGGACGGCAAGGCGCCCGTCGAGCAGCGCACCGTGACGGTGCCGGTGACCGCGGCCGTGTCCGCGGACGGCGGTGACGGGCGGCGCGGCTGGGAGCTGGCGCACTGGGCGGTGGCCCACTCGTCCGCGTTGCACATCGAACGCGTCTCCTACGGAGGCCGCGAGTGGGCGGCGTCGGATTCCGGGCACACCTGGCACAAGGCCGAAGACGGACAGACGGCCGACGGCAAGAGCGGCGCGGACGAGGTCCTGATCGTCACCGCCCAGTAGTGCGGGCCATCACTCGATGGTGGGAGCCGGGTCAGCGTACGGCGACGGTGTGCGCGTGTTTTCGAGCCGTCGGCCCACCGGTCCTCAAATCCCTTGAGAACAAAGGGAAGTGAGGGTTCTGCAGCCCTCTGCGGTCCGACCGGTTTGCCCGTTGTTTGACCGCTTTTATCCGCAGCTGATTATGCGACGCATTGCCAACTCTTTACGTTGCCGTCCCGCAACCTTCGAGGGCTTCGAGCGGTAGTCACGGCGTCCGTAGGCCGGTGCATGCCGGACTCACCAAGCGGACACACCACGTTCTCTTCGTCAAGCAAGGAGCATCATGTCCCTCCCCCTGACCCGCCGGATCGCCCGTGCCGCGCTGCTCAGCGCAGCGGGTGCAGCTTCCGTGGTCGGTGCGGCCGGCTCCGCGAGCGCCGTTGACCTTCCGGCCACCCCCGACCTGGGCGGGCTGACCGCGCTTGACGGCGGCGGCCTCGGCAACACCGTCGACGGTGCGGCACAGAACGTCAGCGGTCTCGCGGGCGAGGCCGGCAGCAAGGCCGTCAAGAAGGCCGTGCCCACCGCCGGCAAGACCGTCGGCAAGGCCGGCAAGACCGCCACCCCGGCCGCCCAGAAGGCCGCGGGCGACATCGCGGGCAGCGCGGGCGAGGTGCTCGGCGAGACCGCCGGTGCCGCGACCGAGGGCGGGCTCCCGGCCGACCTGCCGGTCGCCGGCGGTGGTCTGCCCACCGACGGCCTGACCAAGGGCGGCCTGCCGGGCGTCGGCGGCGGCCTGCCCACCGACCAGCTGCCGGTGAAGGGCCTCCCCCTCGGCTGAGCGGTCCTGAATACGCCTGGAGGGCCTGGGAGTTCATCACTCCCAGGCCCTCCGCGCGTGATACGGACGGCGGTTACGACAGCCGCTCGACCGCCTGGGCCACCCGCTCGTCCGTAGCCGTGAACGCGACCCGCACGAACTGCTCGCCCGCCGGGCCGTAGAAGTCGCCGGGGGCCACCAGGATGCCGAGCCGTGCGAGCCGGTCCACCGTCTCCCAGCAGTTCTCGCCGCGGCTCGCCCACAGATACAGGCTCGCCTCGCTGTGCTCGATGCGGAAGCCATGGGCGAGCAGGGCGTCGCGCAGGGCGCTGCGGCGGGCCGCGTACCGGGCGCGCTGCTCGGCCACATGCGCGTCGTCGCCGAGCGCCGCCACCGTGGCCGCCTGCACCGGCGCGGGCGTCATCATGCCGCCGTGCTTGCGGATCTGCAGCAGCTCGCCGAGCACGTCCGCGTCACCGGCGAGGAACGCCGCGCGATAACCCGCCAGGTTGGACCGCTTGGACAGCGAGTGGACCGCGACGATGCCTTCGTACGAACCACCGCAGACGTCCGGGTGCAGCACCGAGACCGGCTCCGCCTCCCAGCCGAGCTCCAGGTAGCACTCGTCGGAGAAGAGCAGCACGCCGTGCTCGCGCGCCCAGGCCACCGTGCGGGTCAGCTCGTCCTTGGAGAGCACCCGGCCGGTCGGATTCGAGGGCGAGTTGAGCCAGAGCAGCTTCAGGCCCGTGGGGTCGAGCTCGGTGGGCTCGTCGTACGCCACGTACTCGGCGCGGGCCAGACGGGCGCCCACTTCATACGTCGGGTACGCGAGGCGCGGATAGGCGGCCTTGTCGCCGGGGCCCAGGCCCAGCTGGGTCGGCAGCCAGGCCACCAGCTCCTTGGAGCCGACCACCGGCAGGACGTTGCGGTGCGTGACCTCGCGTGCGCCCAGGCGGCGTTCACACCAGCCCGTGATCGCGTCGCGCAGCTCAGCCGTACCCCAGACCGTCGGATAGCCCGGGCTGTCGCTCGCGGCCGTCAGGGCTTTCTGGACCAGCTCGGGCACCGGGTCGACCGGCGTGCCGACCGACAGGTCGACGATGCCGCCCGGGTGCGCGGCGGCCGTCGCCTTGTACGGCTCCAGCTTGTCCCAGGGGAAGACGGGAAGGCGCGAAGAGACCGCGCCCACGACTGGACTCACGGGGCTGCTCACTTTCCGTTGCGTACCAACGCCTCGGTCCCGTACGGCGGTTGGTGCCGTACGGGACCGAGGCGGTGCACTGGCTGCCGGTTACTGGTTCTGCGGCGGCAGTGCGGCGATGAAGGGGTGGTCGCGCTCGATCAGGCCGAGCTTGCTGGCGCCACCGGGCGAGCCGAGCTCATCGAAGAACTCGACGTTCGCCTTGTAGTAGTCCTTCCACTCCTCCGGAGTGTCGTCCTCGTAGAAGATCGCCTCGACCGGGCACACCGGCTCACAGGCTCCACAGTCGACGCACTCATCCGGGTGGATGTACAAGGACCGCGAGCCCTCGTAGATGCAGTCGACCGGGCACTCCTCGATGCACGCCTTGTCCTTGACGTCGACACAAGGCTGCGCGATGACGTAAGTCACGCTGTCGTTCCTCCTCGATAGGGCGCTGGCGGGCCTCCTCAGGCTCCGCCGCCTGGCGCGCGGGAGCGCGGCGTCGTCGATGCCCGCACCTAGTATCTCCGTTCCGGGGCATGATCCGAACAGGAGGGGCGGACTGAGCTGTGGAAATCATCGGAGGCGCTCGCCTCGAAGTCCACATCAAGCCTACTGACGTGGGAAAACGTGTGTCAGTGCGGTGCTTGAACGACGGCGGAATCGGCGCTGAGAAGTTCACCGACACGGTGGGCGTTCTCACATCGTGGAACGACGGTGTGCTGCTCATCACACGACGGACCGGCGAAAGCGTCCGGATCGTGGAGTCCTCGCTGGTGGCGGGCAAGGTCGTTCCCACCCGCCACCCGACCACCACCCCTCAAGGAGGCGCTTCGCGCCACGTGACAATGGCCCCGGCCCGCAGGCGCGGCCCCGCCACCTCCTTCGACGAGCTCGCGCGGGTGACCGCGCGCGGCTGGCAGCCCGTGGAGAGCGAGACGCTCGGCGAGTGGCGGCTGCGCGCTTCGTCGGGCTTCACCCGGCGCGCCAACTCCGTACTCCCGCTCGGTGATCCCGGCCGTCCGCTCGACGAGGCGCTCTCGTACGTACGCGACTGGTACGCGGCCCGCGAGCTGCCCGCCTACATCCAGACCGCCACCGGGGCCGAGGGCGGCCAGGAGCTGCTCTGCGCCGACCTTGAGCGGCGCGGGTGGGTGCGCGAGGTCAGCGCCCAGGTGTGGGTCGGCGGGCTCGCCCCGGTCGGCGACCTGGACGCGGATGTGGACCAGGTGCGGCTTTCGCGCTCGTACGACGACGCGTGGCTGCGGCGCTACCAGCGGTTCGGGACGCCGGGGCCGCATGTGACCGCGGTGCTCGGCAGCGGGCCCTCCGTGTGGTTCGCCTCCGTGCCCGCGGCGGGCGAGGCGCCCGCGGCCATCGGGCGCTGTGTGGTGGACGGACGCTGGGCCGGGTTCCTCGCCGTCGAGGTCGACCCCGCCCACCGGCGCCGTGGCCTGGCCACGGCCGTCATGGCGGCGCTCGGCCGCCGTGCCCTGGACGAGGGCGCCTCGGCCGCGTGGCTGCAGGTCGAGGACGACAACACCTCGGCCAGGGCGCTCTACGACGGGATGGGGTTCGCCGCCCACCACAGTTACCACCACTACCGGGCCCCCGAGTGAGCCGATCTGCGTGAGAGGGCACGAGGCACGTATGGATCCGGAATCCACCGACAGGCGCGGACAGTTCGCCCAGGAGGCCCGCTCGGAGCGGCCCGACCTCGCGCTGCTCTGCCTCCTGGTGGGCGCCGAGGCCGACCCGGCGCTCGACGACGCGGCCATCGACGCGGCCCAGATCGAACTCGACCGGCTCGCCGGGCTGCTGCCGTTCCGGCCCGGCGGCCCCCGGTCCTGGGCCGCGGCCCTGGCCGAACTCCTGGGCGCCCGCTGTGCCTTCCACGGGGCGCCCGCCGACTACCAGCGCCTGGAGTCCTCGCTCCTGCACACGGTGCTGAGACGCCGCCGCGGTCTGCCGATCCTGCTGTCCGTGGTGTGGATGGAGGTGGCCCGGCGGGCCGGGGCCCCGGTGTACGGAGTGGCGCTGCCGGGGCACTTCGTCGTCGGGTTCGGGGCACCCGACGAGCAGGTACTCGCCGATCCGTTCGGCGGGGGGCGGCTGCTGACCGGCACGGACGCGGAGCTGCTCGTGGCGGGGGCGACGGGGGCTCCGCTCGACCCCTCGATGCTGCGGCCCGCGGATCCGCTGGAGATCGTGCTGCGGATCCTGAACAACATCCGGGCCTGGGCCGCGGCCCGGCCCGAGCGGTCCGACGTGGCGCTGTGGGCCGTGGAACTGTCGCTGCTGCTCCCCTCGCATCCTGCGCGGCTTCGGTACGAACGGGCTCAACTGCTCGTCCAGCGGGGCGAGTTCCGCACCGGGGCCGCGGAGCTGGAGGCTTACGCGGATGTGGTCGCCGCCGTCGACTCCGGTGCGGCCGACCAGGTGCGGCATCAGGCGCTCGCGGCTCGGGCGATGCTGAACTGACTCGGGCGACGCTGAACTGAGGGGCGGCCTGCGGCGGCCTCGGTCAGCAGGCGTCCGAGGGACCGGCCCTCACAGCCAGCCCTTCTCCCTCGCGATACGCACCGCCTCCGCCCTGTTCCGTGCCGCCAGTTTCTGGATCGCCGTCGACAGGTAGTTGCGCACCGTGCCCTGGGACAGGTGGAGGGCGGCGGCGAGTTCCGCGTTGGTCGCGCCGTCGGCCGCGGCGCGCAGTACTTCGCGTTCGCGATCGGTCAGCGGGTCGGCGCCCTGGGCCAGGGCAGCGGCCGCCAGGGTGGGGTCGATGACGCGTTCACCGGCGAGCACCTTGCGTACCGCCTGGGCGAGTTGGGCGGCCGGTGCGTCCTTGACCAGGAAGGCGTCGGCGCCCGCCTCCATGGCACGGCGCAGATAGCCGGGGCGGCCGAAGGTGGTGAGGATCACCAGCTTCACGGCCGGCTCGGAGGCATGCAGTTCCGCCGCCGCCTCGATGCCCGTGGCGCCCGGCATCTCGATGTCCAGGAGCGCCACGTCCACGGCGTGCTCGCGGGCGGCACCGAGCACCTCGTCGCCCCTGGCGACCTGCGCGACCACCTCGAAGTCCGGCTCCAGGCCGAGCAGTGTGGCGAGGGCCTCCCGCACCATGGCCTGGTCTTCGGCGAGAAGCAGTCTGATCATGCGGCGGATCCTAGAGGGACGCGGGCGGTGAGCGTGAAACCGCGGGCGGCGGGGGCCGCTTCCAGGGTGCCGCCCACGTCCGTGAGGCGCTCGGCGAGCCCCTTCAGGCCGTTGCCCGGTGCGCCCGTGCCGTCCGGGATCTTCCCGGTGCCCTTGCCGTCGTCCTCGACGGTCAGCTCCAGGACCGGTCCGTCCAGGGTCTGGCGCGGGGTGAGCGCCACGGTGCAGCGGCGGGCGTCGCTGTGGCGTACGACATTGGTGATGGCCTCGCGCAGCGCCCAGGCCAGGGCCGCCTCCCGCTCCTCCGGCAGGCCGTCGGGGGCCTGCGCGGGGACGTCGGCCTCGATGCCCGCGGCCGTCAACGCCGTGCGGGCACCGGCCAGTTCACCGGGGAGCGTGGGCCTGCGATAGCCGGTGACGGCTTCACGTACGTCCACGAGGGCCTGGCGGCTGACCCGTTCGATGTCGGCGACCTGCTCGGCCGCCCGATCGGGGTGGCCGGGCAGCATCCGGCCCGCGAGTTCGCTCTTGAGCGTGATCAGGGAGAGCGAGTGCCCGAGCAGGTCGTGCAGATCGCGGGCGAGCCGCAGGCGCTCCTCGTTGGCGGCCAGCTGGGCGACCGTGGCACGGGCCTCACGCAGCTGGATCGTGGTGCGGATCAGCCGTCGTACGCCGCTCATCGCGAAGCCGATCATGAGGGTCATGACGGCCAGGGACGTGATGACCTCGGCGAGGTCCTCGGTGCGCAGCCCGACCGCCACGAGCACGGCCGTGATCGCCGGGATCGCCCAGGCGGCCTGCCGCACCGGCAGGATCGAGCCCGCGGACACGGAGACGTACACGAACAGACCGAGCCAGTTGTCGCCGAGCGTCCAGGCGAGCGTCGTGGCCAGGACGAGGAGGAGGGCGAGCTGCAGCCGCGGCCTGGTCCACGAGGTGATCCGGGTGGTGTACCGGAAGACCAGCGTCAGATAGCAGGCCACGAAGACGGCGAGGCCGAGCCAGCCGAGTGCGGTGGCCCCGGGCGGGTGCCGGCCGTCCGTCAGGTCCTTGACGGGCGCGGCGAGGAACACCAGCCAGACGCCGATCCACGCCAGCTTCACCAGGTTCTGGCGGTTGCCCTGCGGGGGCCGGCCGAAGACCTGCAGGGGGTGCCGCTGATCGAGCCTGCCGGAAGGGTCGAAGTCGTTCACGCCTTCAGTGTGTCCTTGCGGTACAGCCAGGCGGCGCCACCGGCGAACAGGACGAAGTACGCGGCGAGCAGCGCCAGGTCGCGCGCGCTCGGGGCGTTGCCGAGCTCGATGGCCTGGCCGAGGGCGGCGTAGGCGTGCGTGGGCATCCAGTCGGCGACCTTCTGCAGCCAGTCGGGGAAGGTGCTCGTCGGCATCCACAGACCGCCCATGATCGACAGGCCGAAGTAGACCAGCATGGTGACGGGACGCACCGCGTCACCGCTGACCAGATAGCCGAGGGCCACGCCGAGCGCGGCGAAGACCAGGCTGCCGGCCCAGATGACTCCGGTGAGCGCGGCCCACTGCCACAGCCGCAGGTCCACGCCCTTGGCCGCGCCGACCGCGAAGACCAGGACGATCGAGGGCAGCGACACCACGGCCGCGCTCGCCGTCTTGGCGAGGACATAGCCGCGGCCCGGCAGCGGGGTGAGCCGCAGCTGCCGGACCCAGCCCTTCTCGCGCTCGGTGGCGATGCGCTGGCTGTTGCCGACCAGGACGGCCGTCAGGGCACCGAACGACGCCATGGAGACCATCATGTAGAGCACGACGGTCAGACCGGTGTCCGGGACCATGCCGTTCGCGTTGCCGGACAGCAGCAGGAACAGCGCGGTGGGGTACACCACCGAGAAGAACAGGAATTTCCTGTTCCGCAGGGCGCGGGTGATCTCCAGCTTGATGAGCGGATTCATCGGGCGTTCTCCTCGTCCGCGCCGGTGTGGGCGGCTGCTTCCGTGCGGGCAGCGGCCTCGGTACGGGCGGCTGCTTCCGTGAGGGCGACGAAGGCCTGCTCCAGGCCGAGGCCTGCGACCTCCAGATTGCGGGGGTAGAGGCCGAGTCCGTACAGCGCGTGCACGGTGGCGTCGGCGTCGTGGGACCGGATACGGACCGTACGGCCGGTCACGGCAAGGGAGTTGAGGTACGGCAGCGTCCGCAGGGCGTCCTCTGCCGCCCGGTCGACGGGCCCTTCCAGCTCGAAGGAGATCTTGCGGGCGCCCGCCTTCGCCTTGATCTCGCTCGCCGTGCCGTCCGCGAGCAGCCGGCCGCGGTGCAGTACGAGCACACGGTCCGCGACGGCGTCGGCCTCTTCGAGGTAGTGCGTGGCGAACAGGACGGTACGGCCCTGCCCGGCCTGCTCCCGCATCGTGGCCCAGAAGGCCTGCCGGGACGTGACGTCCATCCCGGTCGTCGGCTCGTCGAGCACGATCAGATCGCTCGCCCCGGCGGTGGCGAGAGCGAACCTGACCCGCTGCTCCTGGCCGCCGGAGAGCTTGTCGACCCTACGGCTCGCGATCTTCGTGAGGCCCGCCCCGGCGAGGACCCGGTCCACCGGGTGCGGCCTCGGGTGCAGTGAGCAGGCGAGGCGCACGATCTCCTCGACCGTGATCTCCTCCATGAGGCCGCCGCTCTGCAGCATCGCGCCGACCCGGCCGGCCACGATGGCCTCGCGCGGGCCGGTGCCGAACACCTCGACGGTGCCGCTGTCGGCGGGGCGCAGGCCGAGCAGCAGGTCGAGCGTGGAGGACTTGCCAGCGCCGTTCGGGCCGAGCAGGGCCACCGTCTCGCCGGGGTGGAGGGTGAGGGAGAGGCCGTCCACGGCACGCACGGAGCCGTAGTCCTTGGTCACGTTCTCGAAGCGGACCGCGGCGCTCGCGCGGGACGCCGTGCCCGCGGGGCCACCGGGGGCGCTGCTCACTGTGGTCGTCGTCATGTGTCCACAGTGCCGCTGGGGCCCTGGTCAGGGGCAGTGTCGCCGGTCGTGAGTACGGCATGACAGATGTCATGCCATGCCGGTCATGTCATGCCGTACTCAGTGCCGTCGGCCGCCGTCGGTCGCCTTCAGCCGCCCTGGGTCGCCGTTGGTCGTGCTGCCGGCTCCGCGGTCAGTTCTGCTGCTCCGGGCCGATCTGCACGATCCGCTGGGCGGGCGTCTTGCCGATCAGGGCCCGGTTCACGGCCTGGGCGACGAGGGCCGGCGTCACCGGCTTCTTGGTGCCGTCGGCCATGGTCAGCTGTACGCCGTCGAAGGCGCCGCCGTAGAGCTGTTCCAGCGCCTTCAGGTCGTAGTGCGGGACCAGCTTGCCCCGCTCGTTGGCCTGCATGCTGAGGAACTTGTAGATCGACTTCTCGGGGCTGAAGGACACCGTGTGCGCGGCGTCCGTGCGCACCGTGACGAGACCGGACATCGCGGGCTCGGCGAAGGTCTTCATCACCTGGTCGACCTCGGCCTTGGAGACATTCGGGTCCGCCGCCGAGACGGGCAGCTGCACCGGGGTGGCCTTGCCGGTCTCGACCTGGGTGCGGTACGCCGCCTCCACGGCCGCCACCGAGCCCTCCGGGTTGAGCCGCTTGCCGGACTTGCCGTAGACCGGAACGGCCTTGCCGGGCTGGAACTTGATCGTGCTCTCGGCCGCGCTGCCCGAGGTGCCCGCGACCCGCTCCAGGGCGTCGCGCAGCTTCTCCTCGTCGGTGGGCATCTCCGGGTCGACCGCGCGCTCGCCGCCGAAGAGGGAGCCGATCACGGACACCGGGTTGTAGTCGCTGCCCGCCGCCTTGCGCACCGTGGCCTGCATATCGAGGGACAGGCCCGCCTGGGAGGGCTTGAGGGTGGCCTTGTCGCCGTCGATCGCGAGCCGCAGCGGTGTGCTGGTGCGCTCGCCGAGTGCGGCGTCGAGCTTCTTGACGGCCTCGTCACGGGTGCCGCCGCCGATGTCGACGCCGAGCACGGTGGTGCCCTTGGGCACGTCGGAGTGGTTCATCAGCAGCCCGGCGCCGTAGGCGACACCGGCCAGACCCACGACGCCCACGCCGATCAGGACCAGTTTGTTGCGGCCCTTCTTCTTGGGGGCGGGTGCGGCGGCGGCCGTCTCGTCGCTCTCCGGCGCCCGTGGGCCCGGCGGGTCCGGCAGCACCGGGGGCGTGTGCGGAGTGTGCGGGGAGGCCTGCGCGGGGAACGGCGAGTTGTGCTGCCCGGTGTTCCCCGAGGGCACCACGGGGATCCCGCTCGTCAGGGTGTCCCCCGAGACATGGCCGCCGCCGGGCGGCGGCGCGTCGTGGCCGGGACCGGGGCCCTGTGGGGTGAGCACCGCGGTGTCGTCGCTCATGTGCGGCGGGCCCTGGGCGCCGGAGCCCTGGGCGCCGGGACCCTGGGCGCCGGGACCCTGGCTGCCGAAGCCGCCCGGACCCGCGCTGATGCCGCCGCCGGGACCGCCGGGTCCGCCGGAGGGGCCGGTCTGGAACGCGGCGGGCAGCACCGGGCCGTCGCCGGTGACGGGACCGCCGGTCGGGCCCGTGGGGCCTGCGGCCGGGGCGCCGGGGCCCGGTGTCGGTCCGCCGGGGCCGGGAGCCGGGGCCGACGGAGCGCCGCCGGGACCGATCCGGCCCGGCCTGCGCGTGGAGCCGGTCCGCTCGCTGTCGGGGCCGCCCATCGGAGAACGCTCGGGACCGCCCATCGCGGAACGCTCGGGGCCGCCCATCGGAGAACGCTCGGGGCCGCCCATCGGAGGCCGGTCGGGGCCGCCCTGCGGGGAGCGCATGCCCTGGCCGTCGGTGCCGCCCTGGCCCGGGTTCCCGGAGAAGTACGGCAGATCGCCGCGCCGCGCCTCACCCGTGGTGGACGAACTGCCGCCGCCCTGACCGGAAGCGCCGGGAATGCCGGGGGCGCCGGGAATGCCGGGCGCACCGGATCCCCCCGCGGCGGGCGCACCCGCGGCGGGCTTGCGCGGTGCGAACCAGTCGCTCGTCTTCTCGTCGGCACCCGTGCCGGAGCCGGAGCCCGTACCGGAGCCCGCGCCGGATGCGGCACCCGCGGCGGAAGCGGCACCCCGGCCGGAGCCGGTGCCCGAACCTGCGCGAGAGCCGGAACCCGTGCCGTCGGCCGGAGTCTCGCCCGTGTCCCTGCGGCCGCCGATCGGCGACGACGGGCCGGTGGTCTCCGAGGACTCGCCGCCCTCCCCCATCGGTGTCCGCATGACGACCGGCGGGATGGGCCGCGACCCGGGGATATTGATCCTGATCCGGGTGGTCAGCGTGGTCTGCGTCTCCGGCTCGTCCGCTGTCGCGGGCTGCTCGGCCTCGGGCTCGCCGCCCTGTCGCCAGGGAGACCCGGGGGTGCCGTCGGCACCCGCGTTCCGGTCGCCGCCAGGCGGTCCGTACGGCGGTGTCCCCGAGGGGTACGCGGCTCCACCGCGCCCCTGGGGCCCGGAGGACGAACTGTCAGTTTCACGACTCAAGGCAGGTTCTCCCGATCGGCTCCGCCGTCCGCCAATCTTCTATCGACATGAGTACAGCGCCATGCGCGGGCAGCTCGGCGGCGCGCACCACCATACTGGCCGTGCCCGGCGGTCATCCTGAGACCACCGGCAATCCCCGTGCCCAGCGGCCCGAAGTGGTACGTCACTTCCCAAGTCGGCCGACGGGCCGCGCCGGTTGCGACGGCACCGCGAGCGTGGCACACATCACAGCAAGGGCCATGCCGCCCAACAAGTACACATACGAGCCGAGTCCGGCGGCGAACACGAAGTCGCCCTCCGGCCTGCTCGCCGTGAGCAGCAGCACCGTGACCAGCCAGCCCGCGCCGGCCGCGACGGCCCCGCCCTTGGTGCCGGTGGCCCGCGCACCACCGTAGAAGAGACCGGCCGCGCCGAGCAGCGCGAGCACCAACCCGCCCCCGGACCAGGCACCTTGGACCAGGGCGCCGGCGGCCCCCGCGAGTGCGCCGAGCACAAGGAGCAGTGCGTACACGGCGATCCGCCCCGGCTTGAAGGGCTCTGTCATGAATCCGCCGGGCGTGCTCACCGGGCCGTCACCTTGCTTTCCGTTGGTCCGCCGGTCCGCCGGCCGGGAGGCCCGCGAACAGATCCGTCTCACGCTCTCCGGGTGCCGCGCCGCTGCGGCCGCGCACCAGCTCGTAGTACTCGATGTCGAAGAGCGGCTGTGCCAGGTCGTTGGAGAGCCCGAACCAGGGGCCCTCGACCGCGACCTGGGTGGCGTGGGCGGCCATCGCCGCGGCCTTGCGCGCCGCGAAGGCGCGGCCGTCGATCTCCGTGGTCACCACGGCGTCGTCCACCACTCCCGGCACGTCGTCGATGTCGGCCGCGGCCGCCCAGGGCAGTCCGGTGAGCGCGGTGTCGCGCAGTTCGCGGAAGAGGCGTTCGGCCACCGAGCGCGGCACCCGGTTCCAGTAGATCTTGGCGATCTCGTGCGGGTCGCCGAGGTCCTTGCGGAAGGCGGGCTCGGCGGCGAGGTCCGCGGCGCGCATCGCGACCCGGTGGGCCTGGATGTGGTCGGGGTGGCCATAACCCCCGTCGGGGTCATAGGTGATGAGCACCTGCGGCCGCAGCTCTCTGATCACTTCCACGAGCGGGACCGCGGCCTCGTCCACGTCGGCGGCCCAGAAGGCGCCCTCGCGGTGGTTCTGCTCGATGCCCATCATCCCCGAGTCACGGAACCGCCCTGCGCCGCCGAGGAAGCGGTGGTCGTCGACGCCGAGCTCCTTCATCGCGGCCGTCAGCTCGCCGACGCGATGGGCGCCGAGGGCGTCCTCACGGTCGGCCGTGAGGTGTGCGAGCGACGGCGGGATGACCTCGCCCTCCTCGCCGAGGGTGCAGGTCACAAGCGCGACATGGGCGCCTTGTGCGGCGTACTTGGCCATGGTCGCGCCGTTGTTGATCGACTCGTCGTCGGGGTGTGCGTGCACCAGGAGCAGACGCCGGTCGGACAGTTCCGTCATGCCCCCAGCCTACGAGCCCGCAGGCGGCGGGCCCCTCGTCAGCGCGTCAGAACTTGAGGTCGCCGATCATGCCCGCGACGTTGGTCGTCAGCTCGCTGATGGTGGGGGCCACGGAGGAGCTGGCCAGATAGAAACCGAGCAGTACGCACACGATCGCGTGCCCCGCCTTCAACCCCGACTTCTTGATCAGCAGCACGACGACAACCGCGAACAGCACCACCGCCGAAATCGACAGGGCCACGGCGGCTCACCTCCAAAGAGCAGGCGGGACGTTTTCAGCACAGCAAAGCGGCGGCCACAAGGGCCGCAGCAGAGGGACTCGCACGCCCATACGGGCACCGCAAGGTGTATACCCACCCAGCGCTACGGATCATAACTTTCCGTGTGTCCGCATGACTCGGTGCACGGCAGCACGAGGGGCGCATGCGGGCTGCGCGATCAGGCGCATGAACCGGGCGCGATCAGTAGCCTCGGGGGCATGACCTCCCCACTGCCCCCACAGCTCTCGTTCCCTCGACAGCACGCCCGCACCCAGCGGTTCACCCTGGGTGCGCCCCGCGCCTTCACCGTTTCACCGGACGGCAGGCGGGTGGTGTTCCTTCGTTCGCGCTCGGGCACGGACCGGGCAAACATGCTGTGGGTCATGGATGTTGAGGCCTCGTCGGAGAGCGAGGTGGCGGAGCGGATCGCCGCGGACCCGGCGGCTCTGCTGCGCGGCGCCACCGAGGAGCTGTCCGCGGCGGAGCGGGCCCGCCGCGAGCGCAGCAGGGAGAGCGGCTCGGGCATCGTCGGCTATGCGACGGACGCGGCCGTGGAGTTGGCGTCGTTCGCGCTGTCGGGACGTCTGTTCACCGCCGAGCTGCGCGCCGGCACCGCGCGTGAACTGCCCGTCCCGCGCCCGGTGATCGACCCGCGCCCCTCACCCGACGGCCGTCATGTGGCGTACGTCGCGCAGGGCGCCCTGCGCGTGATCGGCGCGGAGGGCGACGGCGACCGCGCGCTCGCCGATCCTGACACGGAGCCCGAGGCGGAGGCGAGCACCGCGGGACGCACGGACGCGAGCACCGCGGGACGCACGGACGCGGGCACCGCGGGACGGACCGGCGCGGGCACCGTGACGTACGGCCTCGCGGAGTTCATCGCCGCCGAGGAGATGGGGCGTTCGCGCGGCTACTGGTGGTCCCCCGAGTCCGACCGGCTGCTGGTCGCGCGGGTCGACGACTCCCCCGTGCGGCGCTGGTGGATCGCCGACCCGGCGCACCCCGAGCACGAGCCGACGGCGGTCGCCTACCCCTCGGCGGGCACCCCCAACGCCGAGGTGCGCCTGTTCGTCCTCGGCCTGGACGGCAGCCGCACCGAGGTCACCTGGGACCGCGCCCGCTACCCGTATCTGGCCCGTGCCCACTGGTCGGCCGCGGGCGCACCGCTGCTGCTCGTGCAGTCCCGCGACCAGCGCGGCCAGCTGTATCTGGCCGTGGACCCGGACACCGGGACGACCCGCATGGTGCACGCCGACGACGACCCGGAGTGGCTCGAACTGCTGCCCGGGGTGCCGGCCTGGTCGCCTTCGGGGCAGCTGGTGCGGATCGCCGACGAGGGCGGGGCGCGGGTCCTGACGGTCGGCGAACGCCCGTTGACAGGACCGCAGTTGCATGTGCGGGCGGTCCTCGACATCACCGACGAGGATGTACTCGTCGCGGCGTCCGCGGGTGCGGCGGCGAGCGCGGCGGAGACCGGTGAGACCCATGTCTACCGCGTCAACGAACTGGGGGTGGAGCGGGTCTCCCAGGAGCCGGGGGTGCACTCCGCGGTGCGCTCGGGCGGCGTGACGGTACTGGTGTCGGCACGCCCGGACCACCCCGGCGCGCAGGTGCAAGTGGTGCGTGACCGCAAGCAGTTGGCGCTCGTCGCGTCGTACGCGGAGCAGCCGGGCATCACGCCGCGCGTGACGCTCACCGAGGCGGGCGAGCGGCGCATCCCGTGCGCCGTCCTGCTCCCCACCGGCTACCGCGCCTCGGACGGTCCGCTGCCCGTGCTGCTCGATCCGTACGGCGGGCCGCACCACGCGCGCGTGGTGGCCGCCCACAATCCGTATCTGACGTCGCAGTGGTTCGCCGACCAGGGCTTCGCCGTGCTGATCGCGGACGGCCGCGGTACGCCGGGGCGCAGCCCCGCCTGGGAGAAGGCGATCAAGGACAATCTGGCGTCGGCGGTCCTCGACGACCAGGTCGAGGCGCTCCAGGCGCTCGCCGGCGCCTTCCCCTTCGACCTCTCCCGGGTCGCCATCCGCGGCTGGTCGTTCGGCGGCTATCTGGCGGGCCTCGCGGTCCTGCGCCGCCCTGACGTCTTCCACGCGGGCATCGTGGGCGCCCCGGTCACGGACCAGCGGCTCTACGACACCCATTACACGGAGCGCTACTTGGGCGACCCCGCCGCACAGCCCGCGGTGTACGCCGAGAACTCCCTGGTCACCGATGACGGTCTGTCGAACGCCGTGGGCCCGGCGCGGCCGCTGATGATCGTGCACGGTCTCGCGGACGACAACGTGGTGGTGGCGCACACCCTGCGGCTCTCCTCGGCGCTGCTCGCGGCGGGCCACCCGCACGAAGTACTGCCGTTGTCCGGGGTGACGCACATGACCCCGCAGGAGCAGGTGGCGGAGAATCTGCTGCTGCTCCAAGTGGACTTCCTGAAGCGGACGCTGGGGGCGTGAGCCGGGGCCCCTCTCTTCAGGGGATGGGACTCCACAGGCGCGCGGGACTCCGCAGAGGCGCCGGGCTCCGCAGGCGCGCGGCCTACCAGCCCGGCGGCGGCGAAGAGGGCGGCGGCGGGCCGTACGAAGCGGGTGCCCGGTCCCAGGCGGGCGCGCCGCCCGCCGGCCCGTGTGCGCCGCGCGCCGCGAGGGCCAGGAGCGCGACGATGCCCGCGAGGACGTAGAACGCCGAACTCAGCACGGTGAGCTGGAGGTTGAGGGTGGCGTCCCAGAGGCCGTCGAAGAGATCCGCCTTGACGGCCACGCTGAGGCCGAGCGCACCCCACAGGCCGATCGCGGTGGCCGCCGCCATGCCGAGAGGGCGGCTGAACGCCGCGTGCCGCAGCGCGGCGACCGCCGCCACCAGAGCGATCAGGACCACGGTGAGGGCGCCCCAGGCCGAGGGCGTGTAGAGCAGGGACAGGACGTTGTTGCGGCCGCCGGTCAGGGCGCTGCGGTAGACGTCCCAGCCGTACTCCTGGACGTAGTAGACCTCCCAGGCGGCGCGTACGCAGGCCGCTGCGCCCAGGCAGAGGAAGGCCGTGGCCGCCGCACCGTTGCCGGGTCTGACGGGTTCCTCGTCGGGGCCGGCGGGCGCCGGCGGATATCCGTAGCCGCCGTAGCCGCCGTGGTCGGGCGCGCGGCGGCCCACCGCGGCGGTGATGAGCAGCACCACTCCCAGGCCGACGGCGGTGCCCGCGCTCGCGAGTGCCTGGGTGCGCTGGTCCTGGTCGCCCCAGAGCCGCATCCAGTCGGAGGTGAGGATCCACAGGCTGGGTACGCGCAGGGCAACCGTGAGCAGTCCGGCGGCGACAAGGGCCGAGGTGGCGGACGGCGAGCGCGGTGCCGTCACCGCCACGGCCCCGCACACCAGGACCAGGACGAGATCGGTGAGGCCGGTGACGCCGACCCCCTGGCCCGAGTAGTCCGCCGCGGGCAGTCCCGACCACATCCACCACACCGAGCCGGGGCCCTCGGTCTCGGCGAGGTCGCGCACGATCCACACGAGGGAAATGAGCGCGATAAGGCCGGCGGCGACGGTTCCGGTGGTCCGCGCTCCGCGCGTGAGTATCTGCGGCTGCCCCATGAGGCCCAAATACTCCCGCCGCGGCGAACGTTCAACAAGAGGCGGGAGTGCGGCAACGGCAACCGGGTAGCCGAGCGCCGGGAACGGGCGACCGGCCGGAGAGACATGGCGCACCCCGGCCGGTCCACGGCACCCGCACGGCCGTACGTTGTACAGCGTGACGCGTCCGTATATCGGAGGTGCGTCAGTGAAGTTGCCTCCACGTAAACGAAATTGAGCCCCGTTAATCGATAAACGTCGGGCGCCCGGCACGGCCGTCAAGCACGCCGGAAAATCGATCTGCAGAAATTTCCCTCAAGAAGCCGGCGGATCTTTCATCGGGACCGCCAAACTCTTGACTGCGCACTCGATCTGTTGCGAAAGTCCGCTCAAATCACGGCGCTTTGACCGTGACGTGCCGCGTACCACCTTCTTCGAGTGCGGGGGTCCACACGTCATGACCAGCTCACCCAGGACCGATTCCCAGGACTCCCCGGGAATCCCTCCCGGACTCGATCCCGACGGCGGCCTCGGAAAGGGAACAGGACCGGGCACGGAACTGGCCGGACGATCACCCGGCCAACTGATGTGGATCCGCTTCAAAAGGGATCGCTCCGGCGTGATCTCCGCCTGTGTCGTAGGGATCTTCTTTGCCGTCGCACTGCTCGCCCCGCTGATCTCCAAGCTCTACGGAAAAGATCCGTATACCCGCTACGGACAGCTCAGAGACGATCTTCTGAACGACTTCGGCTATCCGATCGCACCGAACGGAGGGGTGAGCGGAGAGTTCTGGTTCGGAGTTGAACCAATTCTTGGCCGCGATGTCTTCACCCAACTCCTATACGGAATGCGGACTTCGCTTTACCTGGCGCTCGCGGTCACTCTGATATCGGTGCTCACTGCAATCATTCTCGGGGTGACCGCCGGCTATCTGGGCGGCCGCACCGACTACTTCATCGGCCGGATCATCGATCTTCTGATGGCCTTTCCGAACCAGCTGTTCTTCGTCGCCTTCATGCCGATCGTGGTCGCCCTGTTCGTGGACCCGGCGGACGAGACTCCGACGTATGTGCGCTGTCTGGCCCTGGTGTTGGTGCTCTGGTTCCTGGGCTGGATGACGCTCGGACGGATCCTGCGCGGGGCCACCCTGTCGCTGCGGGAGCGGGAGTTCATCGAGGCCGCGAAGGTCAGCGGGGCCTCGCCGTGGCGGATCATCCGCAAGGAACTGCTGCCCAACCTGGTCACACCGATCCTCGTGCAGGGCACCTACATGCTGCCCCAGGCCGTGACCTCCATCGCCGCGCTCTCCTTCCTCGGCGTGGGCCTGGTCGAGCCCACCCCCGACTGGGGGCGGATGTTCGCGATCGGCGCCAACCACTACGAGAACGACTTCACCTACATGTTCTTCCCCGGCATCGCCATGGTGATCTTCATCGTGGCCTTCAACCTCCTCGGGGACTCGGTCCGGGACGCGTTCGACCCCAAGACCAACCGCTGAAAGGGCAGGTGCGCAAACAGCCATGACAGGTATTCAGGTACGCAGAGGACGCGCCGCGGTAGTGGCGCTCGCCGCGGGGGCTCTGGTGCTCAGCGCCTGCAGCAGCGGAGGCGGCGGCAACGGCAAGGGCAAGGAGCAGGGGCCAAAGGCCAAGGAGCAGGGCCTGATCGAGTTCGCCGACGCCGAGGCCTCCAGCGGGGCGGCCGAGGACGTGCCGGGCGCCAAGCCTGGCGGCACCATCCGGATCCTGCAGCGCGACAGCTTCGCCCACACGGACCCCGCGCAGATCTACGTCTCCGACGAGGGCATGCTGGCCACCCTGATCCACCGCCGGCTGACCACGGTCAAGCTGGACAACGACGGCAAGTACACGGTCGTCGGCGACCTCGCGACGGACAGCGGCAAGCCGAGCGACGGCGGCAAGACCTGGACGTACAAGCTCAAGGACGGCATCAAGTTCGAGGACGGCTCACCCATCACGTCCAAGGACATCCGGCACACCTTCGAGCGGCAGTTCGCGCCCTTCATCACCGAGGGCCCCACCTTCGTGCAGTCCTGGCTGGCGAACACCGCGGGCACCGAGTACCGCAAGCTGCTCCCGGACGGCCCGTACAAGGGCAAGCATCTGCCGGACAGCATCCTTGAGACGCCGGACGACAAGACGGTCGTCTTCAAGTTCAAGAAGGCACAGAACGACCTGCCGTACGCGGTCGGCATGGCGGGCTACGGCGTGGTGTCCCAGGCCAAGGACACCAAGGAGAAGTACGACAAGAAGCCGGTGGCCTCGGGCCCGTACAAGATCCAGGACTTCAAGTCCGGCAAGTCCATGACCCTGGTGAAGAACACCGAGTGGGACCCGAAGACGGACTCCGCGCGCCACCAGTACCCGGAGAAGTTCGAGATCACCTTCAACCACCAGAGCGACGACTACGCCAAGCGCGTCATGTCGGACACCGGTGAGAACCAGTACGCGGCCGCCTTCACCAACTTCGTGGACGCGGGCTCGATGCCGAAGGTGATGGGCGACAAGGAGATCAAGTCCCGCTCCATGAGCGGCTATCAGAGCTATGTGGCCCAGTTCGCCATGAACATGGACCGCATCAAGGACAAGAAGGTCCGTGAGGCCATCACGCACGCGCTGCCCATCAAGTCCGTGCTCGCGCCCTACGGCGGCACCACGGGCGGCGACCTCGCGGCGAGCCTGATCAGCCCGCTGCTGCCCGGCCACGACGCGAAGTACGACCCGTACGGCAAGCTCAAGAAGCCCAACGGCGACCCCGAGAAGGCCAAGGCCCTCCTGAAGGAAGCGGGCAAGGAGGGCATGAAGCTCACCTACGCCTACAACAACAGCGCCGAGGACCAGCAGGTCTCCGTGGCCGTGGCCGACGCACTCAAGCAGGCGGGCTTCAACGTGCAGCGCAAGGAACTGCCCGCCGACACCTACTACGACCTGGTCGGCAAGCGGGACAACAAGTACGACCTGTACCGCAACAACTGGGGCCATGACTGGCCGAGTTCCTCGACCGTGATCCCGCCGCTCTTCGACGGCCGGAAGATCGCCGACGGCGCGAACAACTACTCGCACGTCAACGACCCGAAGATCAACTCGGAGATCGACCGGATCCTGAAGATCGCCGACCCGGCGGAGGCGGCCACCGAGTGGTGGGAGCTCAACAAGTACATCCTCGAAGAGGTCCTGCCGGTGGTCCCCGCCTACTACTACAAGCAGACCCAGGTCACCGGGTCCAAGATCGGCGGCGCCATCTACAACGACGACCTGAACGGCACCGACCCGACGAAGCTGTACGTCAAGCAGTGACGGTCGCGCAGTAACCACCGTGTGTGCGAGGGGCGTCCGCCCGCCGGGCGC
The DNA here is from genome assembly GCF_042665355.1 of Streptomyces monticola. Classification (NCBI taxonomy): domain Bacteria; kingdom Bacillati; phylum Actinomycetota; class Actinomycetes; order Kitasatosporales; family Streptomycetaceae; genus Streptomyces; species Streptomyces monticola. The sequence goes on from NZ_JBHTCF010000004.1 coordinate 306,404, forward strand.
CCCCCGCACGGTCCCGCCACACCGCCGCCCGCGGCCGTACCCCGAAAGCTGCCCGCCATGCTGCGATTTCTGGCCCGCCGGTCCCTCGGCGCCCTGGTCATTCTCGCGATCATCAGCGCGTTCACGTTCTTCCTCTTCTACAGCATCCCGCGCGACCCGGCGCTGCTCGCCTGCGGCAAGAACTGCACGCCCGAGGCGCTGGAGATCATCCGCAAGAACATGGGCATCGACAAGCCGATCCCGGTGCAGTACTGGGAGTTCATGGCCGGGATCTTCGCCGGGCGTGAGTTCGCGGTCGGGCCCTGCCCCGCGCCCTGCCTCGGCTACTCGTTCGTGGACAACAGCCCCGTGTGGGAGACGATCCTGGACCGCTTCCCGACGACCGTCTCGCTCGCGGCCGGCGGCGCGCTGCTCTTCCTGCTCTTCGGCCTCGGCGGCGGCATGATCGCGGCCTGGCGGCGCGGCACCCTCACCGACAAGATCGTCAGCTCCACCTCGCTCGCACTGAGCTCCATGCAGATCTACTTCGTCGGTCCGCTGCTGCTCGCGCTGCTCGTCTACCGCCTGGAGTGGTTCTCGCAGCCGAAGTACGTGCCGATCACCGAGGATCCGCCGGGCTGGCTCGCGGGGCTGCTCATCCCCTGGTTCGTGCTCTCCCTGATCTTCATCTCCAACTACACCCGTATGGCGCGCTCCTCGATGATCGAGCAGCTCCAGGAAGAACATGTGAAGGCCGCCCGCGCCAAGGGCATGAGCAGCCGCACCGTCTTCTTCCGGTACGCCTGGCGCGGCTCGCTGATCCCGATCGTGACGATCTTCGGCATCGACATGGGCTCGCTCTTCGGCGGCGCGGTGATCACGGAGTTCACCTTCACCCTGCCGGGGCTCGGACGGCTCGCGGTGCAGTCGGTCCTGAACACGGATCTGCCGATGCTGATGGGCGTGATGCTCTTCGCGGCCACGGCGATCATCCTCTTCAACATCCTCGTGGACGCCACGTACGCGTTCATCGACCCGCGTGTGCGGCTTTCCTGACGGCGAGGAGCGCTCAAGTGACCACCGTGACCAAGGAATCCGGCGACCCGGCGAAGGCACCGGCCGGGAGCTTTCTCTCGGTAAGCGATCTGCATGTCTCGTTCGCCACCGAGGACGGGATCGTCAAGGCCGTCGACGGCGTCTCGTTCGATCTGCAGCGCGGCCAGACGCTCGGCATCGTCGGCGAGTCGGGCTCCGGCAAGTCCGTGACCAATCTGTCGATCCTCGGCCTGCACGACCCGAAGACCACCAGCGTGAGCGGGGACATCGTCCTGGACGGCCAGTATCTGATCGGCGCGGGCGAACGCACCCTGGAACACCTGCGCGGCAACAAGATGGCCATGATCTTCCAGGACGCCCTGACCGCGCTCTCGCCGTACTACACGGTGGGCCGGCAGATCTCCGAGCCGTACCGCAAACACCTGGGCGCCTCCCGGCGCGAGGCCAGGGAGCGTGCCGTCGAGATGCTGGAGAAGGTCGGCATCCCGGGCGCCAAGCTGCGGGTGGACGACTATCCGCACCAGTTCTCCGGCGGTATGCGCCAGCGCGCGATGATCGCCATGGCCCTGGTCTGCAACCCGGATCTGCTGATCGCCGACGAGCCGACCACCGCGCTCGACGTGACGGTGCAGGCGCAGATCCTCGACCTCCTCAAGGACCTCCAGCAGGAGTTCGGCTCGGCGATCATCCTGATCACCCATGACCTCGGGGTGGTCTCCCGCACGGCCGACGACATCCTGGTGATGTACGCGGGCCGCGCGGTGGAGCGCGGAACGGTGCGCGAAGTGATGCGCTCCCCCCAACACCCCTATACCTGGGGCCTGTTGACATCCATGCCGAAGCTGACCTCGGCCGTCGAGGAACCGCTCACGCCGATCCCGGGCGCCCCGCCGAGCCTGCTCGCCCCGCCGCCCGGCTGCCCCTTCCATCCGCGGTGCGGCTTCCCCGGCGACGTGAACGGCGGCCGCTGCAGCACGGAGCGGCCCGAACTGCCCGAGGGCCGCGGCGCCGCCTGCCATCTCACACCGGAGCAGAAACACACCATCTTCACGGAGCGGATCAGGCCGCGGCTCGGGGAGCGGAGGCAGCAGCGATGAAGGACCCGATGAACGGCGGCGGTACGGAAGTGCCGGCGCCGCGCGAGGCCGGCCCGGCCGCCACCGCACAGGACGCGGCGCCCGGAGAGCCGCTCCTCGTCGCCGAGAACCTGGTCAAACACTTCCCGATCATGGGCGGCTTCCCGGTCAAACGCCGCGTGGGCGCCGTCCAGGCCGTCGACGGCATCGACCTCACCGTGCACAGCGGCGAGAGCTTCGGCCTGGTCGGCGAGTCGGGCTGCGGCAAGTCCACCATGGGACGGACCCTGGCCCGCCTCCTGGAGCCCACCGGCGGCACCATCACGTACCGGGGGCGGGACATCACACATGCGAGCCGCAAGCAGCTGATGCCGATCCGCCCCGAGATCCAGATGATCTTCCAGGACCCGTACGCGTCCCTGAACCCGCGCCAGACCGTGGGCACCATCGTCGGCGGTCCGATGGAGATCAACGGGGTGATGCCGCCCGGCGGGCGCGAGAAGCGGGTGCGCGAACTCCTGGAGGTGGTCGGGCTCAGCCCCGAGCACTACAACCGCTTCCCGCACGAGTTCTCCGGCGGCCAGCGCCAACGGATCGGTGTGGCAAGGGCGTTGGGCCTTGAGCCGAAACTCATCATCGCGGACGAACCGGTCTCGGCCCTGGATGTCTCCATCCAGGCCCAGGTGGTCAATCTGCTCCAGGAGCTCCAGCGCGAGCTGGGCATCGCGTTCCTGTTCATCGCCCATGACCTGGCCGTCGTACGGCACTTCTCGCAGCGGGTCGCGGTGATGTATCTGGGGCGGATCGTGGAGGTGGGCGACCGCGACTCGATCTACCGCCGGCCGCGCCATCCGTACACCCACGCCCTGCTCTCCGCGGTGCCGGAGGCGACGTTCGAGGACGAGGGGGAAGGGGAGGGCCGGGAGCGGATCCGGCTCGCCGGCGATGTGCCGTCCCCCATCCACCCGCCCTCCGGCTGCCGGTTCCGCACCCGGTGCTGGAAGGCGGAGGCGAAGTGTGCGGCCGAGGTGCCGCCGCTGGTCCATATCGCCGGTAACAGGGAAGGGCATCTGACGGCGTGCCACTTCCCGGAGGAGCCCACGATCGCGGCGCGGGAGGAGGATGTGATCCTCGACCCCGCGCTCGCCGCGATCGAGGAGGTCGACTGACGCCCCTTGACCCGAGCTCAGCGCCTCCGGCGGGGCCGCGGGCCGCATCCCCCTTCGCACCGGGGCGGGCGCGGCCCGCGGCGCTGTTCACCGGCCGGCCGGCTGCCACGGGACCGGCCCGCCCGCCCCCTTTCAGGAGTGAACTGTCAGCCCACCACGTGCCGTTCCTCCGCGAAGTGGCACGCCGACGGATGGGCCTCGGGACCGTCCGCCGTCCGGAACTCCGCCGGAACGGCCAGCTCCGGCACCTCGAGCTCGCACCGCTCCTGCGCCTTCCAGCAGCGGGTGCGGAAGCGGCACCCGGACGGCGGGTTCGCGGGCGAGGGCACATCTCCCGTGAGAATGATGCGCTCGCGCCGCTCCCGCGCCTCCGGGTCCGGCACCGGGACCGCGGAGAGCAGCGCCTGTGTGTAGGGGTGCGTGGGGTGTTCGTAGATCTGCTCGTCCGTGCCGATCTCGGCGAGCCGGCCGAGGTACATCACCCCGACGCGGTCGGAGATGTGCCGCACGATGGACAGGTCGTGCGCGATGAAGACGTAACTCAGATCGAACTCGTTCTGCAGCTTGTCCAGGAGGTTGATGACCTGCGCCTGCACCGACACGTCGAGCGCGGACACCGGCTCGTCGGCCACGATGATCTCGGGGCGCAGGGCGAGGCCGCGGGCGATGCCGATGCGCTGGCGCTGACCGCCGGAGAACTGGTGCGGGTAGCGGTTGATGTACTCGGGGTTGAGACCGACGACGTCCAGGAGCTCCTGCACCTTGCGCCGCCGGTCGCCCTTCGGGGCCACCTCGGGGTGGATCTCGTACGGCTCGCCGATGATGTCGCCCACCGTCATACGCGGGTTGAGCGAGGTGTAGGGGTCCTGGAACACCATCTGGATGTTGCGGCGTACGGCCTTCAGGGCGCGGCCCGACAGCCGGGTGATGTCCTCGCCCTTGTACCGGATCTCCCCCGCCGTCGGCCGTTCCAGATTCACCAGCATCTTCGCGACGGTGGACTTGCCGCAGCCGGACTCCCCCACGATGCCGAGGGTCTCGCCCGCCGTGAGGGCGAAGTCGACGCCGTCGACCGCCTTGACCGCGCCGACCTGCTTCTTGAACAGCACCCCCTGGGTGAGCGGGAAATGCTTGACCAGGCCCCGCACTTCGAGGATCGGCTCCCCGGACGGCGCCGGCCTCGCGTCCGCCACCTCTTCGGTCAGCTCAGGCATCGCGCAGCGTCTCCTTCCAGAAGTGGCACGCACTCTGCCGGGTCCCGTCCTCGGTCACCCGGGCAAGCGGCGGCACCTCGGTGCGGCAGATGTCCTGGGCCCGCGGACAGCGGGGGTTGAAGGCGCAGCCGGGCGGGATGGCCATCAGGTTGGGCGGCAGGCCCTTGATGGCGAAGAGCTCCTGGCCCTTCTGGTCCAGGCGCGGAATGGAGTCGAGCAGGCCGCGGGTGTACGGGTGGGCCGGGGCCTTGTAGATCTCGTGGACCGGGGCGTGCTCCACGATGCGGCCCGCGTACATCACCGCGATCTTGTCGGCGACGTCCGCGACCACGCCCAGGTCGTGGGTGATCAGGATCAGGCCCATGTTCAGCTCGCGCTGCAACTCCGCGAGCAGATCCATGACCTGGGCCTGCACGGTCACGTCGAGTGCCGTGGTCGGCTCGTCCGCGATGATCAGCGAGGGTTCCAGGGCGAGCGCCATCGCGATCATGATGCGCTGACGCATACCGCCGCTGAACTGGTGCGGATACTGCCCGACCCGCTCCTTCGCCGCCGGGATACGCACCCGGTCCATCAGCTCGACCGCCTTGGCCCGCGCGTCCTTCTTGGACATCCCGCGGTGCACGATGAACATCTCGCCGAGCTGGTCGCCGACCGAGAGCACCGGGTTGAGCGAGGACAGCGCGTCCTGGAAGATCATCGCCATCTGCGCGCCGCGCACCTTGCGCCGCTCGTCCTCCTTGAACTGGAGGAGGTCCTTGCCCCGGAAGAGGATCTCGCCACCGGTGATCTTCCCGGGCGGCGAGTCCAGGATGCCCATGATGGCCTGCGCGGTGACCGACTTGCCGGAGCCCGACTCGCCGAGCACGGCGAGCGTCTCGCCCTCGTCCACCGAGTAGGTCACACCGTTGACGGCCTTGGCGACCCCGTCCCTGGTACGGAACTCCACCTGCAGATCGCGTACGTCGAGCAACATGCGACCGGTCACCTCAGCTTGGGATCGAGGGCGTCGCGCACCGCGTCGCCGAGCATGATGAACGCGAGCACCGTGATGCTCAGGGCGCCCGCGGGCCAGAGCAGCATGTGCGGGGCGTTGCGGATGGACTGCGCGGCGTTCGAGATGTCGATGCCCCACGAGACCGTGGGGGGCCGAAGTCCCACGCCCAGGAAGGAGAGTGTGGCCTCCAGGGCGATATACGTGCCGAGCGCGATGGTGGCGACCACGATCACCGGCGCGACGGCATTGGGCGCGACGTGCCGAAGGAGCATCCGCCCGTTGCTCGCGCCGAGCGCCCGCGCCGCCTGTACGTAGTCGTTCTGCTTGGCGGTGATCACCGAGCCGCGGGCGATACGGGAGACCTGCGGCCAGCCGAGCAGCACGATGAACCCGACGACGGGCCACACGGTGGTGCTGGTGACCACCGAGAGCAGTACCAGACCGCCGAGGATCACCGGGATGCCGAAGAAGATGTCCGCGATCCGGGAGAGCAGCGCGTCCCACCAGCCGCCGAAGAACCCGGCGAGCCCGCCGAGCAGACTGCCGAGGAGCGCGGCGCCGATGGTGGCGCAGATGCCGACGGTGATGGAGGCACGCGCCCCGTACACGGTACGGGTGTAGACATCGCAGCCCTGGGTGTCGTACCCGAAGGGATGGCCGGGCTGTGAGCCTTCCTCGGACTTCGACAGATCGCACTGCAACGGGTCGCCGTCGGCGATGAGCCCCGGCCAGATCGAGATGATCACGAGGAAGAGGATCAGCAGCGCCGAGACGATGAAGACGGGGTTGCGGCGCAGCTCGTGCCAGGCGTCCGACCACAGGCTGCGCGCCTTGGTCTCGGGCCCGGGGCCGCCGGGCCCGCCGGGCGTCTTCTCCAGGGTCTGTGCCTCGCTCATCGCCAGATCCATCGCGCCGCCGCCACCGGTGGCCGCGACGGACTGCTTCGGGTCGTGCGGCTCAGGCATAACGGATCCTCGGGTCCAGGACCGCGTAAAGGAGGTCGACGATCAGGTTGGCGAGCAGGAAGACGATCACCAGGACGGTCACGAAGCCGACGACCGTGGGGGCGTTGTTGCGCAGGATGCCCTGGTAGATCTGGTAGCCGACGCCATGGATGTTGAAGATCTTCTCCGTGACGATGGCGCCGCCCATGAGCGCACCGATGTCGGTGCCGATGAAGGTGATCACGGGGATCAGTGAATTGCGCAGCAGATGGCGGGTGATGATGCGGCGTCTCGGCAGGCCCTTGGCGACGGCGGTGCGCAGATAGTCGGCGCGTACGTTCTCCGCGATGGAGGTACGGGTCAGGCGCGTGACGTACGCGAGGGAGACCAGGGCGAGCACGATGCCGGGCAGGATCAGCTCGTTGAAGGGGGCGTCCGACGACACCGTCGGCCGTACGACCCCCCATTTCACGCCGAACAGAAACTGCAGGACGTAGCCGCTGACGAAGGTCGGGATCGAGATCACGATCAGGGTGAGCACAAGGACCGAACTGTCGATGAAACGGCCGCGCTTGAGCCCGCTGAGCACACCGAGCGAGATGCCCACGATCAGCTCGATCACCAGCGCGACGATGGTGAGCCGCAGGGTCACGGGGTAGGCGCTGGCGAGCAGTTCGGTGACCTTCTGGCCGTTGAAGGCGGTCCCGAAGTCACCCTGGAAGATCTGCCCCATGTAGTGCAGATACTGCTTCCACAGCGGCTGATCGAGATACAGCTCCTTGCGGATACGGGCGGCGGTGGCGGGGTCGGGCGCCTTGTCGCCGAAGAGGGCGGCGACCGGATCGCCGAGCGCGTACACCATGACGAAGATCAGGAACGTGCTGCCGATGAACACCGGGATCATCTGGAGCAGCCGCCGGATCACATAGCGTCCCAAGTCAGGCTCCGTGGGTAGGACAACGGGCCGTTCCTGGAGAGTGGCGCAGGAACGGCCCGCTGTGGTCGATCAGTTGACCTTGATCTGGTCGTAGACCGGGACGCTGAACTGGTTGAGCTGGACGTCCGAGACCTGGTCCGAGTAGCCGGCGCTGCCGTTCTGGTACCAGAGCGGGATCGACGGCATCTGCTCGGCGAGGATCTTCTCGGCCTCCTGGAACTTCTTCACGGCCTCGGCCTCGTCGGGCGCCTTGTTGGCCTCGGCGACGAGCTGGTCGAACTGCTTGTTGTCGAACTTGCCGTAGTTCGAGGAGCCGCCGGTCGTGAAGAGCGGCTGGATGAAGTTCTGGATCAGCGGGTAGTCCGCCTGCCAGCCGGAGCGGAAGGGCCCGGTCATCTTGAAGTTGGACATCTGGTTCTTGAAGTCCGCGAAGGTGCCGACCGGGTTGACCGTGCACACCGCGCCCTTGCCGAGGGCGTTGTTGATGCTGTTGCAGACGGCGTCCATCCACTCGCGGTGCGAGCCGGTGTCGACGTTCGAGGTCAGCGTGACCTTGCCGCCGGGCAGTCCGCCGCCCTCCTCGATCAGCTTCTTGGCCTGCTCCGGGTCGTACTTGCAGGCGTCACCGCACAGGCCCTCCTTGTAGCCGCCCTTGTCGTGCAGGGCGGGCGAGGTCCAGTCGGAGGCCGGGGTGCGGGTCTCCTGGAAGATCTGCTTGGTGATCTGGTCCCGGTTGATCGCCATGGACAGGCCCTTGCGGACCTTCTCCATCCCGGGCTTGCCCCAGGCCTGGTCGTACATCGGGAAGACCACGGTCTGGATGATCAGCGCGGGCTGGTTGATGTAGCGGTCGCCGAGGTCGCTCTTGACGTTCTTGAGCTGCTTGGCCGGTACGTCGTCGACGAGGTCGAGGTTGCCCGCCATCAGGTCGGTGTACGCGGTGTTGTTGTCCGTGTAGACCTGCAGGTCCACACCCGCGTTCTTCGCCTTGTCCTCGCCCTTGTACCCGTCCCAGGCGCGCAGCTTCATCGCGGAGCCCTTGGTGTAGGAGTCCACGGTGTACGGGCCGTTGCCGACCGGCTTCTTCAGCCAGGCGTCGTGGTCCTTGAAGAAGGCCTCGGGCAGCGGCGAGAACGCCTGGTAGCCGAGGGTCTCGGGCCAGGTCGAGAACTTCTCCTTGAGCTTGACCGTGAAGGTCTTGTCGTCCTTGACCACGAGGCCCGACATGGTCTTGGCCGTGGCGTTCCCCGACTCCGGGTGGACCGCGTCGTAGCCCTCGATATTGGAGAAGAACGGCGAGTTGTTCTGCTTGTTGTCGACGTGCGCGCCGTAGTTCCAGGCGTCCACGAAGGACTTCGCGGTGATCTTCTCGCCGTTGCTGAACGTCCAGCCGTCCTTGAGCTTGACGGTGAAGTTCTGCTGGTCCGAGGTCTCGATCTTCTCGGCGATCACGTCCTTGGCCTCGCCGCTCTTGGGGTCGTACTTCTTCAGACCCCGGAACAGCATGTCGAGGACCTTGCCGCCCTGCACCTCGTTGGTGTTGGCCGGCTCGATCGGGTTCTGCGGATCACCCCACGAGGACCGCACGATCCCGGAGCCGTCGCCGCCGCTGCTCCCACCGCCACAGGCCGTCGCCGCGAGAGCGACGGTCACCGCACATACGGCCCACTTGGCGTGTGTGGCTCCGCGCATGGAGTGCCTCCTCTTCAGGCCAAATCACAGTTACGCCCAAATACACCCCAGACGGTGACGTACCGCATCTCTATGGCGGCTTTCCGTGGATAGTGGGACACAGAAAACCCCCGGATGCCCGAGTGGGGCTTCCGGGGGTTCTGCGCCACGGCGGCTACGCGTCATCCCTAGCTGACGAGAACGGCCTTCTCCTCGGCGAAGTGGCAGGCCGACTCGTGCGCGGCCGGTGTGTCCGAGCCCTTGAAGCGCTCGGGGATCGCGAGCAGCGGCACCTCACTCGCGCACTTGTCCTGCGCCTTCCAGCAGCGGGTGCGGAAGCGGCAGCCGGAGGGCGGATTGGCGGGCGAGGGCACATCTCCGGTGAGGATGATGCGCTCCCGGCCCTCGCGGGCCTCCGGGTCGGGCACCGGCACCGCCGACAGCAGCGCCTGCGTGTAGGGGTGCGTCGGGTGCTCGTAGATCTGCTGGTCGGAGCCGATCTCGGCCATCTTGCCGAGGTACATCACGCCGACCCGGTCGGAGATGTGCCGCACGATGGACAGGTCGTGCGCGATGAAGATGTAGGAGAGGTTGAACTCGTCCTGCAGCTTCTCCATCAGGTTGATGACCTGGGCCTGCACCGACACGTCGAGCGCGGACACCGGCTCGTCGCAGATGATGATCTCCGGGTTGAGCGCGAGGCCGCGGGCGATGCCGATGCGCTGGCGCTGACCGCCGGAGAACTGGTGCGGGTAGCGGTTGATGTACTCGGGGTTGAGGCCGACGACGTCCAGGAGCTCCTGCACCTTGCGCCGGCGGTCGCCCTTCGGGGCCACCTCGGGGTGGATGTCGAAGGGCTCGCCGATGATGTCGCCCACCGTCATACGCGGGTTGAGCGAGGTGTAGGGGTCCTGGAACACCATCTGGATGTTGCGGCGTACGGCCTTCAGGGCCCGGCCCGACAGCCTGGTGATGTCCTGGCCCTTGTAGAAGACCTCGCCCGCGGTCGCCTGCTCCAGCATCATCAGGAGCTTGGCGACGGTGGACTTGCCGCAGCCGGACTCCCCCACGATGCCGAGGGTCTCGCCCTGGTGCAGGTCGAAGGAGATTCCGTCGACCGCCTTGACCGCGCCGATCTGCTTCTTGAACAGGATGCCCTGGGTCAGCGGGAAGTGCTTGACCAGATTGCGCACCTGCAGGATCGGCTCACCGCGCTCGACCGGCGCCTCGATCGCGGCGACCGACTCGGTCTCGGTGGCGGCGTCGACCGTGTCCACCTCGGAGACGTTGGGGGTCGCGTCCATGGGCTCGTCGGACTTCGAGAGCTTCGCGGGCTCAGCCATGGATCGTCTCCTTCCAGAAGTGGCAGGCGCTGCCGCGGCCTGCCAGGTCCCCGCCGTCGCGCTCGGTCACCTGGTGCAGCACCGGGATCTCGGTACGGCAGATGTCCTGCGCCGAGGGGCAGCGCGGGTTGAACGCACAACCGGACGGAATGCGCGTCAGGTTGGGCGGCAGACCCTTGATCGCGTACAGCTCCTGGCCCTTCTGGTCCAGGCGCGGGATCGAGTCGAGCAGACCCCGGGTGTACGGGTGCGCGGGCCGCTTGTACAGCTCGTGCACCGGCGCCGTCTCCACGATCCGGCCCGCGTACATCACCGCGATCTTGTCGGCGACGTCCGCGACCACACCCAGGTCGTGGGTGATCAGGATCAGGCCCATGTTGTACTCGCGCTGCAGCTCGGCGAGGAGATCCATGACCTGGGCCTGCACGGTCACGTCGAGCGCCGTGGTGGGCTCGTCCGCGATGATCAGGTCCGGCTCCAGGGCGAGCGCCATGGCGATCATGATGCGCTGGCGCATACCGCCGGAGAACTGGTGCGGATAGTCGCCGACCCGCTCCTTCGCGGCCGGGATACGCACCCGGTCCATCAGCTCGACCGCCTTGGCCTTGGCCTCCTTCTTGGAGAGGCCCTGGTGCACACGGAACATCTCGCCGAGCTGATAGCCCACGGAGAGCACCGGGTTGAGCGAGGAGAGCGCGTCCTGGAAGATCATCGCGATCTTCTGGCCGCGGATCTTCCGGCGCTCCTCGTTGCCCATCTTGAGCATGTCCTCGCCGCGGAAGAGGATCTCTCCCTGGGGGATCTTCCCCGGCGGCATATCGAGGATGCCCATGATCGCCTGCGCGGTCACGGACTTGCCGGAGCCGGACTCGCCGAGCACCGCGAGGGTCTCGCCGGCGCTGACCGTGTAGTTGACGCCGTTGACGGCCTTGGCCACGCCCTCGCGGGTGTGGAACTCCACGTGCAGGTCCCGGACTTCGAGCAGCGGCCCGCCGTCGTCACCTGACGGACCCCGAGCGGGGAGGTCCGCCGTCTTGTCAATGGTGGTCATGTACGCCTCCCTCAGCGCAGCTTGGGGTCGAGGGCTTCGCGTACCGCGTCGCCGAGCATGATGAACGCCAGCACCGTGATGCTCAGCATTCCGGCCGGGAAGAGGAGGGTATGCGGGCTGTTGCGGATCTGGTTCGAGGCGTCGGAAATGTCACCGCCCCACGACAGGGAGTCGGAGGGCAGACCCATGCCTAGGTAGGACAGGGTCGACTCCGCCACGATGTAAACGCCGAGCGAGATGGTCGCGACGACGATCACAGGTGCGATGGCGTTCGGCAGGATGTGCCGGAACAGAATCCGCTTGGTGTCCGCGCCGAGCGCCTTGGCCGCCACCACGTAGTCGGAGTGCTTGGTGGTGATGACCGCGCCGCGCATCACTCGGGCGATCTGTGTCCAGCCGAGGAAGGCCAAGGCGCCCATAACCACCCATACCGACCGTTCGGCGAATGCGTTCAGGACGACCATCGCGCCGAGCAGGAACGGGATGCCGAAGAAGACATCGGTGATCCGCGAGAGCAGGCTGTCCCAGATGCCGCCGAAGTAGCCGGCGAGCATCCCGAGCAGACCGCCGAACAGGGTGACCAGGAGCGTCACGCCGACACCGACGAGGATCGAGTTGCGGGTGCCGTGGATGACCCGGGCGTAGACGCTGCGGCCCTGCAGGTCGTAGCCGAACCAGTCGGCCTGGCCTATGTGTCCGAGCTCCGGCTTCTGCAGTGTCTTCGCCAGCTCGCCGAGCGACGGGCTGGCACTGGTGAACAGCGTCGGGAACGCGGAGATCACCAGGAACAGCAGGATCAGGGCCGCGGACACCACGAACTGCGGCTTGCGGCGCAGATCCCGCCACGCGTCGGCACCGAGGCTGCGGGGCTTGCCCGCGACGGGGGCGGTGTCCTGCACATCCGACGGGGCCAGGCTGTCCTGCCGCTGTGCCGTCTCGTCCTGTGCGGTGGTCTTGATGGCGTCAGGCATAACGGATCCTCGGGTCCAGGACCGCGTAAAGCAGGTCGACGATCAGGCTGGCGAGGAGGTACACGAGGACCAGCAGCGTCACAATGCCGACGATCACCGTGCCCTCGCGGCGGTTCAGCGCCTGGAAGAGGAGGTTGCCGACGCCCTGGACGTTGAAGACGCCCTCGGTGACGACGGCGCCGCCCATCAGGGCGCCGATGTCGGTGCCCAGATAAGTGACCACGGGGATCAGCGAGTTGCGCAGCAGATGCCTGCTGACGATCCGGGACTTGGGCAGACCCTTGGCGACGGCGGTGCGCATGAAGTCGGCACGGAGGTTCTCGGCTATGGACGTTCTGGTCAGCCGGGCCACATAGGCGAGGCTGACCATGCCGAGCACGATCGCCGGGACGAGCAGCTGCTGCATGTTCATGGAGTCCTGGACCGTGGGTGTGATCCAGCCCAGTTCATTGCCGAAGTACAGCTGGGCGACCAGACCGAGCACGAAGATCGGCACGGAGATCACGACGAGCGTGAACAGCGTGACGCCGGTGTCGATGGCCTTGCCGCGCTTGATGCCGGCCAGGACGCCGAGGGTGATGCCGACGACGAGCTCGAACGCGAACGCCATGAGGGCCAGGCGCATGGAGACCGGGAAGGCCTGCGTGATCTCGTCGATCACCGGTCTGTTGCCGGCGATGGTCTTGCCGAAGTCACCCTGCAGCAAGCCGCCCATGTAGTGCAGATACTGCTGCCACAGCGGCAGATCCAGGCCGCGGTCATGGCGAAGTTGCGCAAGCTGCGCCGGGTCCGGCGGCTTGTCTCCCCACAGCGCCCGTACCGGGTCGCCGGGAAGCACATTCACCATGAGAAAGATCAGCAGAGTCGTCCCGATGAACACCGGGATCATCTGGAGCAGTCGCCGCGCGACATAGCGCCCCATTTGTGCCTCCTCCATTGCGGAGCCGCCCTGTGGCGGCGCCCGGGATCGCCGGACGCCGCCACAGGGTCAGAACTCCGACTCCTACTTCTTGAAGACCTCGACGTCGGTGAGGATGGGGTCACCGGCCTGGTCGAACTCCATGCCCTTGACGTTGTTGGAGTAGGCGGAGAGCACCTTGTTGTACCAGAGCGGGATGCCCGGGAAGGTCTTGACCAGCTCCTTCTCGGCCTGCTGGTACAGCTTCGCCGACTCCTCGATCGACGAGGCCTGGTCGGCCTTCTTGGTCAGCTCGTCGAACTTCGGGTCCGAGAAGCCGCCCTTGTTGCCGTCGACGCCGGTGCCGTAGAGGTCGGCGAGGAAGTTGCCGTTGAACGGGTAGTCGAGCACCCAGCCGGAGCGGTAGATCGACTTGACCTGCTTCTTGTCCCGCACCTCGGTGTCGGCCTGGAAGTCGGTCTTGGCGTCGCCCTCGCACTTGACGCCGGTCGCCTTGGTGATGCTGTTGCAGACCGCGACGACCCAGTCCTTGTGCGGCTGGTCGGCGTTGTACTGGATGGAGATCTTGTTGCCCGGAACGCCGCCGCCGTCCTTGATGAACTGCTTGGCCTTCTTCGGGTCGAACTTGCAGAACTCGCCGCAGGCGTCTTCCTGGTAGCCCTTCACGCCCTTGGCGACCCAGCCGGTGGCCGACTCGCGGGTGCCGAAGAACACGGCCTTGGCGATGCCCTCACGGTCGATCGCCATCGACAGGCCCTGCAGGACCTTGACGTCGATGTCCTTCCACTGCTTGGTGTAGAAGGCCGGGTTGATCGTGTTGATCGCCGAGAAGTCGGTGTCGATCGCGCGGTCGCCGAAGTCCTGCTTGAAGTTGGCGAGCTCGCTGTTCGGGACCAGCGGCATGCTGTCGACGTTGTCGGAGCGCAGGTCGTTGTAGGCACCCGTGTCGGACGTGTACGCCTTGAAGTTGACGCCGCCGTTCTTGGCCTTGTTCTCACCCTTGTAGTCGTCGTTGCGGACGACCTGGATGGACTTCTTGTGGTCCCAGCTCTTGAACTTGTAGGGACCGTTGCCGACCGGCTTCTCGCCGTAGCCGTCGGGGTCCTTGAAGAACCCGGAGGGCAGCGGGTAGAAGGGCGTGTACACGAGCTTGTACTCGTAGTACGGAATGCCGTTGTTCAGGGTGATGGTGAAGGTGTGGTCGTCGACCACCTTCAGGCCGGACATGGCGTCCTTCTTGGCCTTGCCCTTCTCCGGGTGGACCTCGTCGTAGCCGACGATGTCGCGGTACCAGGCGCTGTTCTGCTGACCGTTCTTGGGGTTCGCGGCCCAGTTCCAGGCGTCCACGTAGGACTTGGCCGTCACGGCCTCGCCGTTGTGGAACTTCCAGCCCTTCTTGAGCTTGACGGTCCACACCTTGTTGTCCGCGTCGGGCTTGATCGACTCGGCGTTCTCGTAGGTGATGTTGCCCTGCTTGTCGTAGTGGACAAGCCCGGTGAACAGCGAGTCGATGACGACGCTGCCGTACGCCTCCATGGTGTTGGCCGGCTGCAGGGCGTTCTGCGGCTCACCGTTGGCGTAACTGACGATGCCGTTCTTGTCGACAGCGCGGTTCTTGTTGTCACTGCCACTGCCGCTGCCACCGCCGCAGGCGGTCGCGCCCAGCGCGACAACGCCGGCTATCGCGACCCACTTGGCGCTCTTGGCACCACGCATGGGTTCCTCCTCATGAGTCCACTGTTCACTACAAGAGGGGGCACGTGACGTCCCGCCGACACCCCTGACGGCGAAGATCGAGTGCCCCAGTGTGCTCGTGAGTCGGCGCTCCCCACAGCGCGTGACCCATTGACCCGAGCTCTTCGCGCTCAACTATTAGCCATGGGGTTCCGCCCGACCACACCCTTTTGGTCTCGGTTCGATCACACCTGGCGTTGACTTCTTCCGAAATCTGGACAAAACGATCCGAGATAGATGGCCGCGAAACGGACTCGTTACACATCTATCGGTCAGTGACGTCCGCATTCCGGACACGTGGTCCAGGAAAACCTGTTGCGGTTACGACCGTAGTGTCGGGTGGGTCAAGGCGCGTAGACCACCCATGGCCATGATCGAAATCAGGCCAACATACGCCCGGAACGTGGCAGTTGCTTGCCTGCGCGGCACTCTGCTGATCTCGCCGCGCCCCGGCACCCTGCCAGGAACGCCGACTGGCCCGACTCTACGCCGAGTTGGGCGTGGAGCCGGGCCAGTCGGACCGTCGGTCGAGCCGTCAGCGGGACCGTCTCAGCGGGCCCCGGCGGACGGCATCAGCCGTGCTTGGCGCGCGAGGCGGCGCGGGCGCGCTCGCGGGCGTCCAGGTTCACCTTGCGGATACGGACGGCCTCCGGGGTGACCTCGACGCACTCGTCGTCGCGGCAGAACTCCAGGGACTGCTCGAGCGACAGCTTGCGCGGCGGGACGATCGCCTCGAAGGAGTCGGCGGAGGCGGAGCGCATGTTGGTGAGCTTCTTCTCCTTGGTGATGTTCACGTCCATGTCGTCGGCGCGCGAGTTCTCGCCGACGATCATGCCCTCGTACACCTCGGTGCCGGGGTCGGTGAACAGCACGCCGCGCTCCTGCAGGTTCGTCATCGCGAACGCGGTGACGGCGCCGGCCCGGTCGGCCACGAGCGAGCCGTTGTTACGGGTCGCCAGGGTGCCGAACCAGGGCTCGTGGCCCTCGTGGATGGAGTGCGCGATGCCCGTACCGCGGGTGTTGGTCAGGAACTCCGTACGGAAGCCGATGAGGCCACGGGACGGGACGACGAACTCCATGCGGACCCAGCCGGAGCCGTGGTTGGACATGTTGTCCATCCGGCCCTTGCGGACGCCCATGAGCTGCGTGACGGCGCCCATGTGCTCCTCGGGGACGTCGATGGTCATACGCTCGACCGGCTCGTGCACCTTGCCGTCGATCTCCTGCGTGACGACCTGCGGCTTGCCGATGGTCAGCTCGAAGCCCTCACGGCGCATCTGCTCGACCAGGATCGCCAGGGCCAGCTCACCGCGGCCCTGCACCTCCCAGGCGTCGGGGCGCTCGGTGTCCAGGACACGCAGCGAGACGTTACCGATCAGCTCGCGGTCCAGGCGGTCCTTGACCTGACGGGCGGTGACCTTGCGGTCCTTGACCGCGGCCTTGTTGTCCGCGCCCTTGCCGGTGCCGCCACGGCCGACGAGCGGCGAGGTGTTGGTGCCGATGGTCATCGAGATAGCCGGCTCGTCCACCGTGATCAGCGGCAGGGCGATCGGGTTCTCCGGGTCGGCCAGGGTCTCGCCGATCATGATGTCCGGGATACCGGCGACCGCGCAGATGTCACCCGGGCCGGCCTCCTCGGCGGGCTTGCGGGTGAGCGCCTCGGTCATCATCAGCTCGGTGATGCGGACGTTCTGGACCGTGCCGTCACGCTTCATCCACGCGACGGTCTGGCCCTTCTTCAGGTGGCCCTGCTCGACCCGGAGCAGCGCGATACGGCCGAGGAAGTTGTCCGCGTCGAGGTTGGTGACGTGCGCCTGCAGCGGCTTCTCGTCGTCGTACTCGGGGGCCGGGACATGGGACAGGATCGTCGAGAAGAACGGCTCGAGGTTGTCGCTGTCGGCCGGGACGGTGCCGTCCTCCGGCTTGGTCAGCGAGGCCACGCCGTCACGCGCACAGGCGTAGACGATCGGGAACTCGATCTGGTCCTCGTCCGCGTCCAGGTCGAGGAAGAGGTCGTACGTCTCGTTGACGACCTCGTCGATCCGGGAGTCGGGGCGGTCCGTCTTGTTGATGCACAGGATGACCGGCATCCGGGCGGCGAGCGCCTTGCGCAGCACGAAGCGCGTCTGCGGCAGCGGGCCCTCGGAGGCGTCGACGAGCAGGACGACCGCGTCGACCATCGACAGACCGCGCTCGACCTCGCCACCGAAGTCGGCGTGGCCGGGGGTGTCGATGATGTTGATGGTGACGACGTCTCCGCCGTCCTTGGGGTGGTACTTGACCGCCGTGTTCTTGGCGAGGATCGTGATGCCCTTCTCACGCTCCAGGTCGTTCGAGTCCATCATGCGGTCGTCGAGGGACTCGGCAGCGTGGGCGGCGAAGGAGCCGGCCTGCTTGAGCATGCCGTCGACCAGGGTGGTCTTGCCGTGGTCGACGTGGGCGACGATGGCGACGTTACGAATGTCATGGCGCGTGGGCATACGAGCTGCGCTTCTCCCGGGAAGAGTGGACGGCTTGCGCGTACGGTCCGGTACGCGAGCCCTGCCGGGCTGAACACGCCACGGCCTCACCCCATCCTACGTTGACGCGGGACGGGCGGCTTGTCCGGGGCTATGGGGGGTGTCTGAGCTGGGGTTCTGCGGTCCGGCAGCAGTCGGAGGAGGCGGCCGGCGGGGTCAGACGAACCTTGCCCGCCGGCGGGGCCGGCGGGCAAGGTTCTTGAGCTGGTTCTGAGCTAAGTGATCACTTCTTCGGCGCCGCCTTCAGGAAGCCGATGTCCTCGTAGTGCGGGGCCTCGAAGCCGAACGCGCCCGCGTTGGCCAGGTTCGGCCGCGCCGCGTACAGCTGCGGCCGCTGGTAGAGCGGGATGGAGCCGGCCGCGGCCCAGATCCGGGCGTCGGCCTGCTTCACCAGGTCCCGGGACTTCTCCTCGTCCAGCTCGCCGACCGCCTGGTCGAAGAGCTGGTCGATGTGGTCGGTACCGACGCGCGTGTAGTTCTGCTCGACGTTCAGGGACCCGTCCGCCGCAGGCTCCGGCTTGGCGAAGATCGGCCGGCCGTCGGTGGCCGGGAAGGCGGAGGCGGGCCAGGAGTAGAGCGCCATGTCGTACTGGCCCGAGGCGATGTGGTCCTTGAAGTAGCTGTCGTCCGCGACCTTGTTGATCTCCGTGCGGACACCGATGCGCTGCAGCATGCGGGAGATCCGGTCGCCCACGGCGCGCAGCGACTCCGAACCCGGCCCGGACGGCAGCACGAAGCGCAGGGTCAGCGCCTTGCCGTCCTTGGCGAGCGGACCGCCGGCCGGCTTGGGCTTGGGAGCGGCGGTGCCCTTGGGGGCGTACGCGCCGGGGGCGCCGCCCTTCTGCTGGGCCTGCTGCTTCTGCTCGCTCTGCTTCGCCTGCTTCTGCTGCTCCTTGCGGGCCTGCTTCTTCTCCTTGTTCTCCTCGCGCTTGGCCTCCTTCTTGGCCTCCTTCTTGGCCTCGCGCAGGGCCTCCCGCATGGCCTCGCCCTTGACGCCCGTCTTGTCCGAGCGGAGCACCGAGGCCGCCTGCCGGTGGAGCGCGGCGGCCTGGCGGGCGGCGGCGGGGGCCGGGGCGAGGACGGAGGTTCCGTTGTCACCCGGCTTGGCGTCGTGGCCGGGGCGGTGGTCGCGCCCGCGGCCTTCCTCCCCGGCCTCTCCGGGCTTGCCGTCGTCACCGACGATGTACGTGCCGTCGTCGGACTCGGAACCCTCGGAACTCTCAGACCCCTCCGAGCCCTCAGAACCGTCCGAGCCCTCCGAGCCCTCCGAGCCCTCCTCCGCAGCGGCCTTCTTCTTGTCGGCCTTGCTGCCCGCGGTCTTCCCCTTGACCTCACCGCCCGGCTCCCAGCCCGCGTCGGCGAGCAGCGCCTGGGCCTCGGCGGTGTCCTGGTCGCCGAGCGCGTCGCTGCTGTCGGCGTAGGCCTGCTGCCCGGAGAGCGCGAGATGGCTGCCGACCGGCTTGGCGGGCAGGCCGAGCGGCTTGAGGACGACCTCGGCGAGCTCCTCGCGGTCGATGGCGCGGGCCACGGCGCGGCGCACCCGCTCGTCGGCGAGCGGACCCTCGGCGCCGTTCAACGCCAGCTGCGTGTACGCCGGTTCGAGGGACTTGCGGACCTGGAAGCCGCGCAGGCCGTTCTGTTCGTCGGCGTACTTCTTGACGGCCTTCTGGTTCTTCTTGCGGGATTCCGCCTCCGCCTCGGCCTTGTCCTCGCCCTTCGCGCCGTGCGCGATGGCCCAGGAGCGCAGGGCCTGCGCCGGGGTGCGGCCCGCGCCCGGCCCGTGGGTGAGCGGCCCCTGCGCTCCGCCCTCACGGGCGGCGAGCGCGATCCGCTCGGCCTCGGCGGTGCCGATCTCGGCCAGGTCGACCTTGCCTTCGGCGAGCGCGGCGGCCCGCTGGTCGCGGGGCACGGCGCGGAAGACCAGCTTCTCCAGCTTCGCGGGCTCGCCCCACCAGCGCGGGTTGCGGGCAAGCGTGACCTCGCCCGACTCACGGTCCAGGGTCTCGATGCGGAACGGTCCCGCGGCGGTCTTGAGCTTGCGCCGCGCACCGTCGTTGAAGGTGTCGGGCGTGCCCATGACGTCCTTCGGGTACAGCGGCGAGAACAGCGAGCGCCAGTCCGCGTAGGGCTTGGCGAAGGTGACCCGCACCTCCAGGTTGGTGGCGCCGCGCTCGACCTTCTCGATCCGGTCGTAGCCCGCGTTGCGCGCGGTCCAGTAGGCGCTGTCCTGACCCGAAAGCGCGCGCCACTGGGCGGCGAAGTCGGCGGCGCCGATCTCACGGCCGTCGCTCCACACCGCCTGCTGGTTGAGCTTGTAGAGCACCACCTGCTTGGGCTCGCGCTCGACGATCTCCGCCTTCTCCAGGAAGTCGGGGTTGCGCTGCGGGCGGCCCTTGGCGTCGAGCGTGAACAGCGCCGGCAGGACGGCGCCCGCGACCCGCGAGGTCGCCGAATCGGCGTCCGCCTGGAAAGAGTTGAGGGTCTGGGGCAGGGCGTCGACGGCCCAGGTGGCCTTGCCGCCGTCGGCGACCAGATCCCGCGCCGCGGGCGCGATCTGCTGGCCGGCGGCCGCGGCGCCGGACTCGTCGCCCGAACTGCAGCCCGCCAGGGCGGGCACGGCGAGGGCGCCCGTGGCGAGGAACGCGGCTGCTCTCAGGACGTGGCGCTGTCGCACGCCTGGTGGGTCGAGTCGGGCCATGGCTAGGTACCTCCGGGGCTCGCCCGGCCGCCCGCTACCGGTGTGGGCCGGGTTTGATCACGTTTGGCGGTATAAGGAGCTGATCACACCTATCGCCCCACTGAAGGTGACCGGCAGCGGCCCGCGGCGCAGACACGGCGGCGTACCGCCAGAACCCCACCCATTGGGCCCAATGAAGGACGGCGGCGGACATCGGAGGCGTACATCTCAGGCCAGTCGCGGCACTGAAGCGTTCAATCCGCGCAGATCCCTTCACAACGCGGGATGTGACGCGCGACACTCGCAGGCGCATGAGCATTGCCACCGCAACCGCGGAAGTGAGGGCAAGTCATGTCCCTGCAGGACGAATTGACAGCGGTACAACGCTGCCTCGATGACCTGGTGCGCTCCGTAGGACGCCTTGAGCAGCAGGTCGGCGGCGGACTCGACATACGCCGGGTGCGTACGGACACCGACCATCTGCGCGACAGCGTCGCGCTCCTGCGCGAGGCCGCCCCGGCCCTTGAGCCGGAGCGGGCCAGGCCGGAGGTGATCCGGATCCCCGACCAGCCGTACGACCGCTCCCTGTGGACGGATTCGGACGACGAGGGTCTGGGCTGCAGCGGGCGCCACGCACCCTGACCTCACCCAAGCTCTCCCACTGGAGATCTCCTTGGCCACTGGCACCGAACCCGAACTCAATACCGCGGGCGGTGTGCACGGCTCCTCGCGTGCCGCCATCGCCGCCCGGCATCTGCGCACCGACCGCTGGTGGCTCGCGCCCGCCACCACCGCGGCGGGGCTGCTCGCGTTCATCGTCTACTCGACGTGGCGGGCCTTCGCCAACGCGGACTATTACGCGGCGCCCTATGTCTCGCCGTTCTACTCGCCGTGTCTGGCGGAGAACTGCGCGCCCATGAAGGGCGGCCCCAACTGGGAGATCTTCGGCAGCTGGTGGGGCCTGTCGCCCGCGCTGCTCATCCTGATCTTCCCGCTCGGCTTCCGGCTCACCTGCTACTACTACCGCAAGGCGTACTACCGCGGCTTCTGGGCCTCGCCGCCCGCCTGCGCGGTGGCCGAGCCGCACAAGAAGTACAGCGGTGAGACCCGGTTCCCGCTGATCCTGCAGAACATCCACCGCTATTTCTTCTACGCGGCGATCCCGGTGGCGGGCATCCTGACGTACGACACGGTCCTCGCCTTCCGCGACGAGCACTACGAGTGGGGCCATATGGGCCTCGGCACCGTCGTCTTCCTCGTCAACATCGTCCTGATCTGGGCGTACACCCTGTCCTGCCACTCCTGCCGGCACATCGTCGGCGGCAAGCTCAAGCACTTCTCCAAGCACCCCGTGCGCTATCGGATGTGGCAGTGGGTCGGGAAGCTGAACGCCCGTCACATGCTGCTCGCCTGGGCCTCGTTGATCAGCGTGGCGGCCGCCGACTTCTATGTGTATCTCGTCGCTTCCGGCGCCTTCGATGACCCGGCCCTCTTCTAACGAGAAAACAGGTGCGTTCTGATGTCTCAGGTTGAGCGGCAGCAGTGGGATGTTGTCGTGGTGGGCGCCGGCGGCGCCGGTCTGCGGGCCGCGATCGAGGCGCGCGAGCAGGGTGCGCGTACGGCCGTGATCTGCAAGTCGCTGTTCGGCAAGGCCCATACGGTGATGGCCGAGGGCGGGATCGCGGCCGCCATGGGCAATGTCAACGACGGCGACAGCTGGCAGGTGCACTTCCGCGACACCCTGCGCGGCGGCAAGTTCCTCAACCAGTGGCGGATGGCGGAGCTGCACGCGCAGGAGGCCCCCGACCGTGTCTGGGAGCTGGAGACCTGGGGCGCGCTCTTCGACCGCACCGGGGACGGACGGATCTCGCAGCGCAACTTCGGCGGGCACGAGTACCCGCGGCTCGCCCATGTCGGCGACCGCACGGGGCTTGAGCTGATCCGCACGCTGCAGCAGAAGATCGTCGCCCTCCAGCAGGAGGACAAGAGGCAACTCGGGGACTACGAAGCCGGGTTGAAGGTCTTCCAGGAGTGCACCGTCACCCGGATCGTCAAGGAGGACGGCCGGGTCGCCGGGGTGTTCTGCTACGAGCGCGAGACCGGCCGGTTCTTCGTCATCGAGGCGCCGTCGGTGGTGATCGCGACCGGCGGTATCGGCAAGTCCTTCAAGGTGACGTCGAACTCCTGGGAGTACACCGGTGACGGGCATGCGCTCGCGCTGCTCGCCGGGGCGCCCCTGCTGAACATGGAGTTCGTGCAGTTCCACCCGACCGGCATGGTCTGGCCGCCGTCGGTGAAGGGCATCCTCGTCACCGAGTCGGTGCGCGGCGACGGCGGTGTCCTGCGCAACTCCGAGGGCAAACGGTTCATGTTCGACTACATCCCGGATGTCTTCAAGGAGAAGTACGCGGAGTCCGAGGAGGAGGGCGACCGCTGGTACGACGACCCGGACCGCAACCGCAGACCACCGGAGCTGCTGCCCCGCGACGAGGTGGCCCGCGCCATCAACGCCGAGGTCAAGGCGGGCCGCGGCTCCCCGCACGGCGGCGTGTTCCTCGATGTGTCGACCCGGATGCCGGCCGAGGTCATCCGGCGCCGGCTGCCGTCCATGTACCACCAGTTCAAGGAGCTGGCCGATGTGGACATCACCGCGGAGGCGATGGAGGTCGGCCCGACCTGTCACTACGTGATGGGCGGTATCGCCGTCGACTCGGACACCGCCGCCGCCCGCGGAGTGCCGGGCCTCTACGCCGCCGGTGAGGTCGCGGGCGGCATGCACGGCTCCAACCGCCTTGGCGGCAACTCCCTTTCGGACCTGCTCGTCTTCGGCCGCCGCGCCGGGCTGCACGCCGCGCAGTACGCGACGGGGCTCGGCGGGACGCGGCCCGTGGCCGACGAACTGCAGGTGACCGAGGCGGCCGCGGAGGCACTGCGGCCGTTCTCGGCGGAGGGCCCCGCGGAGGGCGAGGCCGATGAGGGCAGGCCGCCGGAGAACCCGTACACCCTGCATCAGGAGCTCCAGCAGACCATGAACGACCTGGTCGGCATCATCCGCCGCGAACCGGAGATGGCGCAGGCCCTGAAGAAGCTGGCCGAACTCCGGGCACGGGCGCGCCGCGCCGGGGTCGAGGGGCACCGCCAGTTCAACCCCGGCTGGCATCTGGCCCTCGACCTGCGGAACATGCTGCTCGTGTCGGAGTGCATCGCGCGCGCCGCCCTGGAGCGCACCGAGAGCCGTGGCGGGCACACCCGCGAGGACTACCCGGGCATGGACCGTGACTGGCGGCGCGCCAATCTGCTGTGCCAACTGGCCGATCCCACCGGCGGGTTGGCGGCCACCGACTCGGTGCGCGGCCAGATCAAGCTGGAGCGCGTGGAGACCGAGCCCATCCGTCCCGACCTGCTCGCCCTCTTCGAGAAGGAGGAGCTGGTCAAGTACCTCGCCGAAGAGGAGCTCTACGAGTGAGTTCGTACAAGGCCGACTTCAAGGTGTGGCGCGGGGACATCGACGGCGGCGGCCTCGAGGACTTCAAGGTCGAGGTCAACGAGGGCGAAGTGGTCCTCGACATCATCCACCGGCTGCAGGCCACCCAGGCCCCCGATCTGGCCGTGCGCTGGAACTGCAAGGCGGGCAAGTGCGGTTCGTGCTCGGCGGAGATCAACGGCAGGCCGCGGCTGCTCTGCATGACGCGGATGTCGGTGTTCTCGCGTGCGGAAACGATTACGGTGACGCCGCTGCGGGCCTTCCCCGTGGTGCGCGACCTGGTGACGGACGTCGGCTTCAACTACACCAAGGCGCGCGAGGTGCCCTCGTTCGTACCGCCGCAGGACCTCGCGCCCGGCGAGTACCGGATGCAGCAGCAGGACGTGGACCGCTCCCAGGAGTTCCGCAAGTGCATCGAGTGCTTCCTGTGCCAGGACACCTGCCATGTGGTGCGCGACCACGAGGAGAACAAGAACGCCTTCGCGGGCCCGCGCTTCCTGATGCGGGTCGCCGAGCTGGACATGCACCCCCTGGACGCGGCGGCCGACACCGGTCTCGACCGCAAGACGACGGCACAGGACGAGCACGGCCTCGGCTACTGCAACATCACCAAGTGCTGCACCGATGTCTGCCCCGAGGGCATCAAGATCACCGACAATGCGCTGATCCCGCTGAAGGAGCGGACGGTGGACCGCAAGTACGACCCGCTGGTGTGGCTGGGGGACAAGATCCGCAGGCGGGGGCAGTAACCGCTGGTGGTACGGTCCCCGGACGCCATCAGGGAGGGGCCGCGCACCATGCCGGACAGGTCGGACCACGCCTTCGTACTGCCGCCGCAGCGAGGCCTTCGGATACTCACCGGCACGCTGCGGGTGGTCCTCCCGGTCTTCCTGGTGACGTTGGTGTTCACCCTGCTCAGGGATCCGGCCTATGCCGTCCTCGCCCCGGCCTTCGGCGCGGTCGCCTTCCTCTGCGTCCTCACGTCCCTGTCGGTGAAGCCGCTGCGGATCGACTCCGAAGGCGTGACCGCCGCCCGCGGGGGCACGCACACCTGGGAGCAGATCAAGGGCGTCCGGCTCAGCGGTGTGCATCTGGGGCTCAAGCTGCGCGAGCGGCCGCTCGACTCGCGTCCGTACACGATGGTGCACATGGACGGCACGTTCCTGCCGAAGCGGGTCGTCCTGGAGCGTCACGCGGCCGTAGCCGCAGCCTTGGAACGGTTCGCCCCGCAGCGCTGCGAAGTGGTGGCGGCGCACCGGTGGCAGCGCGGGGAGCCGAGCCGCGGCTGACCTCGAGCCGCCCGGTCGCGGCGCCCCATAGCCGGACATACGCTCCCAAGTGTGACGCCATCCCGTTCACGGCCACACATAGCCGTCCGGGCCGTACTCGCCGCCCTCGTCGCCGTGGGCTGGCTTGTACTGCCCGCCCAGGGGGCCGCCCGGGCCGACGATCCGGTGACGCTGTCGCGCAGCGGCCAGATCACGGACAAGGTCGGCGCGCTCGGCGACCGGGAAGGCGCCGTCGAGAAGGCCCTGAACCGGCTCTACGACGACCGCGGCGTGCAGCTCTTCGTGGCGTACGTCCGCGACTTCTCCGGGCGTGACTCCAAGAGCTGGGCCCATGCCACCGCGCGACGCAACGGCCTCGGCCTGAACGACGTGCTGCTCGCCGTGGCCACCCGCGACCGGCAGTACGCCTACTCCGTGGACGAGGGCTCCCGGCTCACCGAGACCCAGCTGCAGGACGTGGCGACCACCGCGATCGTGCCGGCGCTGCGGCAGAACGACTGGGCGGGCGCCGCCATCGGGGCCGCGAACGGCTACGACGCGGTACTCGCGGGACAGCCCGTGCCCACCCCCCAGGTCACCCCCGGCGTCGCCGACCCGGGTGCGGGCGCCGATCCGGTCACCGGTGACCTGGTGCTGCCCATCGTGGCGGTGGGCAGCGCGGGGGTGCTCGCGGCCTATACGTACACGCGGCGCAAACGGCGGGCCGCCACCCGCACCACACCGGGCGGCGGACAGCAGACCGCGCCGCTCACCCCGCTGCCCGAGCTCGACTCGCGGGCCAGGCATCTGCTCGTAGAGACCGATGACGCGATCCGTACCAGCACCGAGGAACTCGGCTTCGCCACCGCGCAGTTCGGCGAGGAGGCGGTCAAGCCGTTCCAGGAGGCCGTGCAGTACGCCAAGTCCGAACTGACCGCGGCCTTCCGCCTGCGCCAGCAGCTCGACGACGCGTTCCCCGAGGACGATCCGACCAAGCGGCGCATGCTGGAGGAGATCATCGCCCGCTGCACCGAGGCCAGCCGCCGCCTGGACTCCGAGACCGCCGACTTCGACCGGCTGCGCGCCCTCGAACAGAACGCACCGGAGGCCCTGACCCACGCCGAGGCCGAGTTCCGGCAGATCACCGCGCGCACCGGCACCGCCGACGCCACACTCGCCGCCCTGGCCGAGCGCTACGCGGACTCCGCGTCCGCACCGGTGGCGGGCCATGTCGAGGAGGCCAGGGAGCGGCTCGTCTTCGCCACCACACACCTCAACCAGGCCCGGCAGTCCGTGGACGGGGGCGACAACGGCGGTGCGGCCGTCCATCTGCGGGCCGCCGAGGGCGCCGTCGACCAGGCGGGCACCCTCGTCGACGCCGTCGACCGGCTCGCGCAGGAACTCGCCGAGGCGGCCGGCAAGCTGCCGGGGGCGCTCACCGAGACCGAGACGGACCTGGCCGACGCCCGCGGCCTGCTGCAGGGCACCGCGAGCGGCACATCGACCGCCGATCTGCGGGGACGGATCGCCCGCGCGGAGACGGTGGTCGCCGATGTGCGCCGGACCCTGACCGCCGGGCGCTACGACCCGATCGACGCGCTGCGCCGGATCGAGGAGGCCGACGCGGCCCTCGACGACTCCCTCACCGGGGCGCGCGAACGCGAGATCACGAACCAGCGGGCCCGCGCCCTGCTCGACCAGGTCATGCTGACCGCGCGCAGCGGGATCGGCGCGGCCGCCGACTACATCACCACGCACCGCGGCGCCGTCGGCAGCCAGGCGAGGACCCGGCTCGCGGAGGCCCAGCGCCATCTCGCGGCGGCGGACTCGCTGGCCGCCACCGACGCGTCCGGTGCGCTCGCCGAGGCACAGCAGGCGGACTCCCTGGCCCGGCAGGCGCAGCAGCTCGCCGAGCGCGACGTGGGCTCGTACGGCAGTCCTTACGGCGGCACGGGCGGTCAGGGCCGTGGTGGCGGCATGGGCGGTGCGGTGCTCGGCGGGATCATCCTCGGCGAGATCTTCGGCGGGATGGGCCGTGGCATGGGAGGCGGCGGCTACGGGGGCGGAGGGTTCGGTGGCGGCGGCTTCGGCGGGGGCGGTCCCGGCAGCTTCGGCGGCGGCGGCACCCGCGGCCGGATGGGCGGCGGCGGCCGGTTCTGAGGCCGGGCGCAACACGTAACTCGTAACTCGTAACCGGGACTTCGGACCCCGTACCCCGTACCTCATGGCAAGGAGACAGACGATGACCAAGCAGACCATCCTCGGCCGGGTGGCCCAGCTCGCGAAGGCCAATATCAACGCGCTGCTCGACCAGGCCGAGGACCCGCAGAAGATGCTGGACCAGCTGATCCGCGACTACACGAACAACATCCGCGACGCCGAGGAGGCGGTCTCCACCACCATCGGCAATCTGCGGATGCTGGAGGCCGACCACCAGGAGGATGTGGCCGCGGCCGGCGAGTGGGGCGACAAGGCCCGCGCGGCCAGCACCAAGGCCGACCAGCTGCGCTCGGCCGGCAGTGCCGCGGAGGCCGACAAGTTCGACAACCTGGCCAAGGTGGCGCTGCAGCGCCAGCTGCAGTCGGAGAACGAGGCCAAGGGCGCCGAGCCGACGATCGCCGCGCAGACGGAGGTCGTCGACAAGCTGAAGACCGGCCTCGACCAGATGAAGACCAAGCTCACCGAACTGCAGTCGAAGCGCGACCAGTTGGTGGCGCGAGCCAAGACGGCGCAGGCGCAGAACCAGATGATGGACGCCGCCAAGAACATCAATGTCCTCGACCCGACCAGTGAGTTGAGCCGCTTCGAGGAGAAGGTGCGCCGCGAGGAGGCCAAGGCACTCGGCAAGCAGGAGCTGGCGGACTCGTCGCTCGACGCACAGTTCGAGAAGCTCGACTCACTCGGCGACCAGGCCGAGATCGAGGCCCGCCTGGCGGCGCTGAAGCAGACGGCGTAAGGCACCACTGGGGCGGCCCCGCCTCAGAACACCGGCACACATCGCCTCCGGACACCGGCACACCTCGGCTCCGGACACCGGCACACCTCGGCTCAGAACATGCTGAGCAGTGCCTCCACCGAAGGCTCCGCCG
The DNA here is from genome assembly GCF_042665355.1 of Streptomyces monticola. NCBI lineage: Bacteria > Bacillati > Actinomycetota > Actinomycetes > Kitasatosporales > Streptomycetaceae > Streptomyces > Streptomyces monticola. The sequence continues at coordinate 334,502 of NZ_JBHTCF010000004.1, forward strand.
TCGATCCCCCGTCGGGCAGCGGCAGTTCGAACCAGACCGTCTTGCCGCGCGGGGTACGGCGTGAGCCCCAGGAGGCGCTGAGCAGACCGACCAGCTGCAGGCCGCGCCCGCCCTCGTCGGTGTCGCGCGCCCGGCGCCGGCGCGGCTGCACCAGGCCCGCGTCCCACACCTCGCACACCAGGGACCGGTCGAGCAGAAGGCGGAGTCTTATCTCGCCCTCGCCGTACCGCAGGGCGTTGGTGACGAGCTCGCTGACCAGCAACTCCGTTGTGTCCACCAGGGGTTCGAGATCCCAGGAGAGCAGCTGGGCACGGGCGTACTCACGGGCCCGGCCCACCGAGCGCGGCTCGCGCGGCAGGATCCAGTCGCCCACGGCGTCGGCGGGCAGACCCTGCACCCGGGCCATGAGGAGTGCGATGTCGTCCTCGCCATGGTGGGTGTCGAGGGTGTTCAGGACGTGGTCGCAGACGTCTTCGAGGGGGCGTTCCGGATCGGTTATGGCGTTGCGGAAGGCACGCAGACCCTCGTCGAGCGGATGGTCGCGCGACTCCACCAAGCCGTCGGTGTAGAGGGCGAGCAGCGCGCCCTCGGGCAGTTCGACCTCGACCTCTTCGAAGGGCTCGCCACCGACGCCGAGCGGCATGCCCGGGGGTACGTCGAGCATGAGCGCGGCCTCGCCCGGCTCGACCAGGACGGGCGGCAGATGGCCCGCGTTGGCGAAGGTGCAGCGCCTGGTGACCGGGTCGTAGACGGCGTAGACGCAGGTCGCGAGGTACACCTCGGAGGGATCGATATCGCGGCCCTGCAGGGCGCGCCGGGTGGACTGCGGGGACTGCGGCGGGCGCAGCGAGTGGCCCACGGTGTTGCCGGGGTTGCCGAGGCCGCGGGCGATCTCGTCGAGGGCGGCGAGCACTTCGGCGGGTTCCAGGTCGAGCAGCGCCAACGTCCTTACGGCGGTGCGGAGTTCACCCATGGCGACGGCGGCACGCAGACCGCGGCCCATGACGTCGCCGACGACCAGGGCGGTGCGGTGACCGGGCAGTTCGATGACGTCGAACCAGTCGCCGCCGACCTCGGTCGCGGCGTTGCCCGGCAGATAGCGGCAGGCGATGTCGAGCCCGGAGGCCTCGGGGTCGCCGGGCGGGAGCAGGGAGCGCTGCAGGATCAGCGCGCGTTCGTGCTCCCTTCGGTAGAGGCGGGCGTTGTCGATACACACCGCCGCGCGGGCGGCGAGTTCCACGGCGAGGGTGCGGTCGCGCTCACCGAAGGGCTCGCTGCCCTTGGCGCGGGTGAAGCGGGCGAGGCCCACGACGGTGTCGTGGGCGACCATCGGCACGGCGAGCGTGGACTGCACGAGTCCGGCGGCACCCGACGAGTCGCCGCTGATGGTGACCGGTCGCGCGGTGCGCAGGGCGTCGGCGCAGGGCGAGTTGAAGGAGTAGCGGTGCACGGCGCCGACGTTCACATCGGGGCCGTCGAGCGGTCCGTCGGAGACGGCGCTGGCGAACGCGACACGGCGCAGCTCGGCGCTGCCGTCGGCGAGCCCGTGGCCCATCTGCGCCGTCTCGTCGCCGTCGAGCAGTCCTTGGTAGAGGTCGACGGAGGCGAGGTCGCAGAAGACGGGCACGGAGACGTCGAGGAGTTCGCGGGCGGTGGTCTCCAGGTCGAGGGAGTTGCCGATCCGGGCACCCGCCTCGTTGAGGAGGGCCAGATTGCGGCGGGCGTTCGCGGCCTCGCGGGCGGCGGCGTGCCGCCGTGTGACATCGGTGCCGAGGCCCGCGACACCGATGGGGCGGCCGCTGCCGCTGTGGACGCGGTAGAGGTTGATGGACCAGTGACGGCGGTCGGTGGAGCCGGGGGCCGGGCCCACCAGCTGCATATCGGTGACGGAATCGCCGGTCTCCAGGACACGGCGCAGGGCGGCCTGCATCCGGTCGGCCTCGTGCCGGGGCAGATAGTCGTGCACGGTGCGGCCGCGGTGCTCGTCCACGCCGCCGCCGAACACGGCGGCGAAGCGGCGGTTGGCGCGCATCACCTTGAGGTCGGTGCCGAAGAGCAGAAACCCGAAGGGCGACTGGCCGAAAATGGCCTGGGAGGCGGCGAGGTCGGTCTCGATGCTGCGCAGCGCACGGACATCCACGACGATGCAGACGGCGGCCTTCTCGCCGCGCTCGGTCTCCGTCGGCATCACATAGACCTCGGCGATGCCGTCCATGGAGCCGTCGGCGGCCATCCGGAAGGGGACGACACCGGTCCACTCACGGCCGTCCAGGATCTCGACGACTTTGCGATGCCCCAAGTCGCGCAGTTCGGCGGGGACGAAGGCCTCGATCGGGTCCTTGCCGACCGCCGCGTCGGCGGACACACCGAAGAGCTGCTCGGCCCGCAGCGACCACTGGTCGATCAGTCCGTCGGGGCCGATGGAGAAGGAGGCGACCTTGATGTAGTCGTAGATCGAGCCCGGCGGACTCGACTGCCACATGACGTCGCCGGGGGCATCCCCGGCGGTAGCCGGGTGCGCCTCCTCGCCCTCCTCGGGCGTCCGCGCCCTGGCTGGTATCTCGCTCAACGCGACCGTCCCCTCCAGCTCACCGCCACCGACCAGGCCCTTCGGACGGCTTGCCCGCAGTATCCAGCACTACGGCCGCACGCAACACTGCGTTCACATCTCCCGTCGGTCCCGACACATTTCAGCCTCTGGGGCGGACCCGGCAGGAGATCGGCTCTCCCCACCTTCTAACCAGGCAGGGACAGCTCGAACCACACGGTCTTGCCCGTCCTGCCTTGTCGAGTACCCCAACGACGCGCGGAACAGGCCACCATCTGCAGTCCTCGGCCGCCTTCGTCGTCGGGGGCGGCGCTGCGCTCACGCGGCGGATCCGGAAGCGGATCGGAAACCTCCACACGCAACGGCGAGGTGGACTTCGCCGGACGCACCAGGCGCACCCCGATGGGACCCGAGGCATGCCGCAGCGCATTGGTCACCAGCTCGCTCACGAGCAGCACGGTCATGTCGCCGATCGCGTCGAGCCCCCAGGCGACGAGTTGCCCGCGGACACGGGTGCGGGCGGTGCGTACGGCGCCGGGATCGGCGGGGAAGATCCACTCGGCGCAGTCGCCTTCGGTTTCGATCACGCCGATCACTTCCAAAGGACCAGGGCAAGGAGCGAAGGCCTGTCCGGTTTCATGGGGTTAATCAGCACATACCCGATATCCCGTAACGCCTACCGCATATGCGGGCGCACTGTGGCACGAACGGCGTAGGAGGAGCACGTCGTGCGCACCGCTCACGCCTGCGCGAGCCGGGCCGCTTCCGCGACGGCGGGCCGGTCGTGCTCCAGCCAGTCCACGTCCCACAGCTCGCCGGGGGCCAGCCAGCGCAGCTGGTCGTGGTCCTCCAGAGGCCGCACGTCATGGGCCTCACCGGAGATCAGTTCGGCCGTCCAGACCCGCAGCACATAACCCGCACGGCCGAGCGGCCACTCGCCCGGGACCCGCTCCAGGATCTTCGCCTCGACGCCCAGCTCTTCGCGGAGCTCACGCACAAGCGCCTGCTCCGGCCGCTCGCCCGGCTCGACTTTCCCGCCGGGCAGCTCCCAGCGGCCGGCGAGGGCCGCGGGTGCGCTGCGCCGGGCGGCGAGCAGCCGGCCGTCCGCGTAAAGGGCGGCGCCCACGACCAGGATGCGATCCGTCATGCGCCGGAGCCTATGCGCACACCACTCGCGAGCGCGGCCGAGCCCCCCGGCGCGCGCTCACCGGGACTTCTGTCCAAGGCGCTCCACCCAGTAGAGCTGCTTGTGCTTGCGGCCCTCGAGGCTGTCCACGATCTTCTCGGCCTCGGCCCTGGTGGCGTACCTGCCGACGCGGTAGCGGTTACCGCCGTCGTCTTCGCGTATGACCAGCCACGGGAGCGTGGTGCTGCCGTCGTTCATCGCACCCCTCCCCCAGCCGTCGGCTCCCGCCGCGTCCCGCTCCATAACGAAACCGCAATACGCATATGCCCGAGCCTACGCCCGGACTTCACGGAGCGGATACGGAATTACACAAAGAGATACGCAATCGGCCAGGTGCGGACCAATGAAGAGGGGGCGCACGGCTGAGGTGCGCCCCCTTGGGAACCGGATCCTGCGGGTCACCGCCCGCCACGGGTCACGGTTCGGTGCGCACCGTCGGCAGCGGCATCAGCACCGGCTCCCCGGGGGACGTACGGCACACGTCGCCGCAGTCCGCGTCGAGCGAGCAGCACAGGGAGCAGATCGGCCCCGACTGCACCGGGCAGTCGGCGATGTCGGGCAGCTCGTACGCCGTCTCGCAGACGGAGCAGGTGTGGGTGGCGGTGATGTCCGCGACCTCGACGTGGGGGCCGTTCACCGGGTTGGGCCTGGCCAGGTAGTACTTGCCCTTGGTGGCCCAGGCGAGCAACGGGCAGAGGACCAGGGCGAGTCCGGCCGCGATGAAGGTGGAGAAGGCCTCGGCGTAGGTACCGAAGAGGCCGAAGAAGGCGAGGATCGACACCACCGAAGCGATCACCATCGAGCCGAAGCCCGCCGGGTTCACGGCGTACAGATAGGCGCGCTTGAACTCGATGTACGGCGGGCTCCAGCCCATCCGCTTGTTGATGACCAGATCCGCGGCGACGGCCGTGATCCAGGCGATGCCCACGTTCGAGTAGAAGCCGAGCAGCTTGTTGAGGGCCGCGAACATATTCATCTCCATCAGCGTCAGCGCGATGGCGAGGTTCAGGAAGATGTACCAGACCCGGCCCGGGTGCTTGTGCGTGACGCGGGAGAAGAAGTTCGACCAGGACAGCGAGCCGCTGTAGGCGTTGGTGACGTTGATCTTGATCTGTGAGACCACGACGAACACCGCGGCTGCGGGCAGCGCGACCGTGCCGAGCCAGGGCTTGAGCGCCTCGATCTGCGGGGCGATGGGCTCCAGGGCGTGCGTCTTGCCCACGGCTTCCAGCGCCACGAAGGCGAGGAAGGCGCCCCCGAGCTGCTTGGCCGCGCCGATGATCACCCAGCCGGGGCCGGCGGCGAGAACGGCCAGATTCCACCGCCCCTTGTTCGTCTCGGTCTTGGCGGGCATGAAGCGCAAGTAGTCCGCCTGTTCACCGATCTGTGCGATCAGCGAGAGCGCCACACCGGTGCCGAGGCCGAAGCCGATCCAGGAGAAGCCGGAGCCGGCGCCCTCGGTGCCGCCGAAGGAGGCGAACTGCCCCCAGGCGTCGGGAGCTTCGAAGGCGAGGATCACGAACGGCAGGACCAGGCCGATCAGCCAGATGGGCTGGGTCCAGGCCTGCACCTTCGCGAGCGCGCCCATGCCCTTGAAGACGATCGGGATGACGATCAGCGTCGTCACCAAGTAACCGACTTCCAGGGGCAGTCCGATGGCCTGGTGCATGGCCTGCGCCATGATCGAGCCTTCGAGCGCGAAGAAGATGAAGGTGAACGAGGCGTAGATGAGCGACGTCAGGGTCGAGCCGAAGTAGCCGAAGCCCGCGCCCCGGGTCACCAGGTCCATGTCCAGGCCGTACTTGGCGCAGGCACGGGCGATCGGGACACCGGTGAGGAAGATGATCGCCGCCGCGGTGAGGATCGAGGCGAGCCCGCTGGTGAAGCCGTAGGTGAAGACGATGGACGCGCCGATCGCGAAGTCCGCGAGATAGGCGATACCGCCGAGCGCGGTACCCGCGACCATGGACGGCGACCAGCGCCGGAAGGAGTGCGGCGCATAGCGCAGCGAGTAGTCCTCACGGCTCTCGTCGGCGGCGAGCTTGGCGTAACTGCGCTTGGGCGGGGGCGCCGTGGCGGCGGCACCGTCCCGGGTGACCGTGTCCGTCATGAGGCTCGGGACCTCCTGCTTCCTCTGTCCGATGTCCGACCTGAGTGCGGGTACGGACGGAAGCTAGGAGCCGGACATGACAATCTGTTGCAGCGGGTCGTTGCCGCGAAGTTACGTGATCCCCGGGCCGGTTAACTCGCGATCACGGGCCACGGACGTGACGTCCGGCTATCGGTCACTTCACCGGCAGGTGGTATGCGATGCGGTAACGGTCGGCGGGCACCACGACGTCGGCCGTCTCCACCGGCCGCCCCGAGGCGAAGTAGGTCCGCTCGATGGCGAGGACCACATGTCCCGGCACCCCGCCGAGCGCGAGCAACTCCTCGGCCAGGCCCGGGCGGGCGCCGACCTCCTCCGCGACGTTGTCCACGATCACGTCGATGGCGGCCATCCGCTCGACGACTCCGCAGCCACCCAGGGGGCCCTCCTCCGGCAGCATCACCGGCGTGCGCCCCGTGATGGCCAGGGGCTCCCAGGAGGTGGAGAGCATCATCGCCTCGCCGGCGTCCCTGAACACGTACTTGGTGCGCATCACACGGTCGCCGGGCCTGATCGCGAGCCGCTCGGCGATCTCCCCGGTGGCCTCCACCTGCTCGCTGCGCGACTCCCAGGTGCCGCGCGCGCCCGACTCGGCCTGCTCCTGCCTGAACGGCGTCGAGCCGGACGAGCGGTAGGCGGAGCGGGAGATCCGGCGCGGCACGGGCCGCTCGCGCACATAGGTACCGGACCCCGACCGGCCCTCGACGAGCCCCTCGGCCATCAGGACCTTGCGTGCCTCGAGGGCGACGGTGTCCGAGACGCCGTACTCCTCGCGGATCCGGGCCTGCGACGGCAGCCGGGTGTGGGGCGGAAGCGCGCCGTTGACGATCTGCTTGCGGAGATCGTCGGCGACGCGCAGATACGCCGGCTGCTCACCGATTGTCACGTGCCACTCCCATCAGGTTGACAGACAGCAACAGCCTCGCAACCGTGGGTTGTTGACCGCAACCTAAGGCCAAGCAATCACCCGAAGTGATGACTTGCCTTTACGCGGGGTTATCTGCCCGGTATAGCGATCAAGGAAACGGATCAGACCTCGGCGCCCTGACCGGGGTCGCCTTCGAGGTCGCCGGTGGAACCGCCGCTTCCGGTGCCGCCACTGTCCGTACCGCCGCTGCCCGAGCCGCCGCCGAGCGAGTCGCGCAGGGAGCCCGTCAGCTTGCCGCCGTTCTCGTCGCCGATGAGGCAGGTGACCTCGCGGTCGCCGAGCGACCAGCTCTCCTGCGTCGGGTAGAAGTAGTAGTCGTAGATGTTGCCCGGGGCGGAGTCCGGGTCGCCGAAGTAGGAGTCGGCGAGCGGGGCGCACTTGTCCTCGGCGATCTGCGCGATCCGGGTCTCGCCCGGGTACGAGCCGTCGTCGAGCCGGAAGGTGCCGTACGCCTCGCCGTCGTGCGCCCCGTCGCAGTCCACGACGTCGATGTCCGTGGTCTCGCCCTCCAGCTTCCCGGTGGGCGAGTTGAAGCACTCCCCCACCTTCAGCGTGAACGTCGTGCCGTTCTTCTGTGACTCTTCGGCCGCGTCCGTGAAGCCGCCCCAGAAGCTCGCCGCCCAGCCGAGCGAGAAGGCCAGGACGACGAAGGCCGTACCGATCGAGGAGAGCGTGATGCCCGCGACGGCCATGCCCTTGCCGCGCTCGCCGCGCTTGTTGATCTGTGACAGGGCGACGATGCCGAGGATCAGGCCGAGCGGCGGCAGGAAGCAGAGGATGCCGAGCACCATCGAGGCGATGGCGAGCCCGTTCGTCCGCGGCTGCGGCGGGAAGCCGGCGGGCCCGTAGGGGTACGCGGGGGGCGGCTGCTGCCAGCCGTACGGCGGCTGCGGTCCCTGCCCGTACGGCGGCTGCGGTCCCTGGGGTGGCGGAGGTATGGCCACGGGTACGGTGCTCCTGATCGGTGTTCTGCGAACGGCTGCGCGAATCGTACGCCGGTGAGGACCCCCTGGGGGTGTGATGACGGCGCTGAACCGGGCGACGGTGCGGGCGGTGAACTCGCTCACCGCGCGGTGGGCGGGTTTCTGCGAGGGCGGCACGGTGTTCGCCGCGGCGGGGATCTGGCCGCTGCTCGGTTTCCTGGCGGACGGTGCCGACGAGGCCGTACGCCGTGAACTGGTCGACGCGCTCGGCCTGCCGCCGGACAAGGCCTCCCGCGCGGCCCGGGGACTGCTCGCCGCGCTCGACGCGATGGAGGGTGTGGAGGCGGCGCTCGGCCTGTGGACCCACGACGAACTGCCGCTGCGCGAGGCCTGGTCGGCGAAGCTGCCGCAGGAGGCGCACGCACGGCTCAGCGGGGACCTGCGCGCCGACACGGCGGCCCTCGACCGGTGGGCGGCCGAGCGTACGGACGGGCTCATCGACACCATGCCGGTGGACCTCGGCCCCGAGACCTGGCTGGTGCTCGCCAGTGCGCTGGTGCTGCGCACGGAGTGGGAGCGGCCGTTCGAGGACACGCCTCTGCAGGTGGCGTCCGGTCCCTGGCAGGGGCGGAGCATCGCCGGACTCACACGGTCCGGCACCGACCTCGACTCCGTCGCCCTCGCCACGACGCCGGACGGCGCCGTCACCCGGCTGCTGGTACGCGGAGACAACGGCATCGACGTCCATCTGCTGCTCGGCGACGACCAGTTGAGCAGCGGACAGGTGCTCGGCGCCGGCATCGGGATGCTCGGCGGCACGCTCCGGTTGGTGCCCGGCGACAGCCTCGCGGTGGGCACGGCCGGACCCGGGCTGCTGGTGACCGAGGAGCTGACGCTCAGGCCGCAGCCGCGGACGCTCACGGTGGGAACCCCGCGCTTCACCGTCGGTGCCGAGCACGATCTTCTCGCGCACGCCGGTGTGTTCGGCCTGCACACGGCGACGGACGGCGCGCCCCAACACTTCCAGGGCGTCAGCCCCGCGCCGCTGGCGCTGCGGTCGGCGCGGCAGACGGCCACGGCCACGTTCAGCGCGACCGGCTTCAAGGCCGCGGCGGTCACCGCGCTGGGGATCGACTACATGGGGAAGCCGCCGGAGCCGCGGCACACCTCGACCGTCCTGAGGGTCCTGTTCGACCGCCCCTTCGGCTTCCTCGCCGTCCACCGCACCACGCGCCTCGTCCTCGCGGCGGGCCGGGTCGAGGACCCGGAGCCGTACCGCGAGGACGAGGGTTACTGAAGGCCGGGCCTTACGGTGTGACGTTCAGGAGCACGTTCGGTGAGCCGGAGCCGGGGCTGCCCACGACCCCCGTGCTGCCCGCCGCCACCAGCGCGTCCCGCACCTGGGCCGGGGTGGCCGAGGCGTTGCCCGCGAGATGGAGGGCGGCCGCGCCCGCGACGTGCGGCGCCGCCATCGACGTACCGGAGATGGTGTTCGTGGCGGTGTCGCTCGCGTTCCAGGCCGAGGTGATCGACGAGCCCGGGGCGAACAGGTCGAGGACACTGCCGAAGTTGGAGTAGCTCGCCTTGCCGTCGGTGTTGGTGGTCGCGCCGACCGTGATGCCCTCGGCCACGCGGGCCGGGGAACGGGTCGAGGCGTCGGTCGACTCATTGCCCGCCGCCAGCGAGTAAGTCACCCCGGACGCGATGGAGTTGCGTACCGCCGTGTCCAGCGCGCTGTCCGCGCCGCCGCCGAGGCTCATATTGGCGACCGCGGGCTTCGTGGCGTTCTTGGTGACCCAGTCGATCCCGGCGACGACCTGGGCCGTGGTGCCGGAGCCCTGGTCGTTGAGCACGCGGACACCGACGATCTTCGCCTTCTTCGCGACACCGTGCGCGGTGCCCGCGACGGTGCCCGCGACGTGGGTGCCGTGGCCGTGGCCGTCCTGCGCGACGTTGTCGTTGTCGACCGCGTCGAAGCCGTCGGCCGCGCGGCCGCCGAAGTCCTGGTGGGTGATGCGGACTCCGGTGTCGATGATGTACGCGGTGACGCCCTCGCCCGCGGTGTCGGGGTAGGTGTACTTCTGGTCGAGCGGCAGCGCCTTCTGGTCGATCCGGTCCAGGCCCCACGAGGGCGGGTTGTCCTGGGTGGCGTCGATGGTGAAGGTGCGGTTCTGGACGACCGAGGCCACGGCGGGGTCGGCGGCGAGGCGCTCGGCCTCGGACTTGGTCGCCTTGACCGCGTAGCCGTTGAGAGCGGCCGTGTAGGTGCGCTCCACCTTGGCGCCGTACTGCTTGGCGAGCCCCTTGCCCTGTGCCGAACCCGCCTTCACCGCACTCTTTTTGAGGGTGACGATGTAGCTGTCCGCGATCGTGCCGGGGGCGCCGGCGTTCTCTATGGTGCCGAGTCTGGGCTCCTGCTCGGCCGCCGCGCCCGCGGGAAGTGCGGAGGCGATGCCGAGTGTCAGTGCCGCTGCGACCGTCGTGCCGATACCTGCGAGCTTTCGCGTGCGTTGACGCACAACTGCCATCTGAGGGGTCCTCCTCATCGATGGTGCGCTGGTGGGGGTGGTATCGCGCGACAGGAGCATGACAATTACAGACGTGGGGTGGTGCGCTCCCGTCCCGGAAAGATTGACCTATGCATAGGAATCCTCACAAGGGCTGTGCACACACGTAACACAGAAGCCACACGCTTCTCATGACGCCGCATCACCTGAGGCGGCGGCTGCGCCATGACATGCGGCAGGCCCTGTCGACGGACCGCGCTCGGTCCGCCAACAGGGCCTTTCCGTCAGGGAGTTCAGCTTTCGAGGAGGTACGTCAGAACTGCAGCGCCCAGGAGTCGATCTTCCCGGTGTCGTAGTTCGCGTTGTCGCTGACCCGCAGCTTCCACGTGCCGTTGGCCACCTCGGACGAGGCGTTCACCGTGTACGTGGTGTTGATGTTGTCGCTGCTGCCGCCGGTGCCGTAGCCCTTGAGGGTGTAGGCGCTGCCGTCGGGGGCGATCAGCTGGATCTGCAGGTCGCCGACGTAGGTGTGCACGATGTTCACCGGCACCTGGAGCGCCGCCGGCGCGTTGCCCGCGACACCGCTGACGGTGACCGGCGACTCGACGGTGGAGTTGTCGTTGATCGCGTAGTCGGCGGTGTTCTCGAACCGCTTGCCGGGCGGCGGGGTGTCGCCGCTGCCGACGTTCAGGAGCCGGTTCGGTGAGCCCGTGCCGGGGCTGGTGACGACGCCGGTGCTGGCCGCGGCCACCAGGGCGTCACGGACCTGCGCGGGTGTCGCACTCGGGTTGGCCGCGAGATGCAGGGCCGCCGCGCCCGCGACATGCGGCGCCGCCATCGACGTACCGGAGATGGTGTTGGTCGCCGTGTCGCTGGTCCGCCAGGCCGAGGTGATCGACGAGCCGGGGGCGAACAGGTCGAGGACGCTGCCGTAGTTGGAGTAACTGGCCCTGGCGTCGGTGTTGGTGGTCGCGCCGACCGTGATGCCCTCGGCCACGCGGGCCGGGGAACGGGTCGAGGCGTCGGTCGACTCATTGCCTGCCGCCAGCGCGTAACTCACCCCAGAAGCAATGGAGTTGCGTACCGCCGTGTCCAGCGCGCTGTCCGCGCCACCGCCGAGGCTCATGTTCGCGGCGGCCGGCTTGACGGCGTTCCGTGTCACCCAGTCGATGCCCGCGACGACCTGCGCGGTGGTGCCGGAGCCCGAGTTGTTGAGCACGCGGACGGCGACGATCTTCGCCTTCTTCGCGACACCGTGCGCGGTGCCCGCGACGGTGCCCGCGACGTGGGTGCCGTGGCCGTGGCCGTCCTGCGCGACGTTGTCGTTGTCGATCGCGTCGTAGCCGTTCGCCGCGCGGCCGCCGAAGTCCTGGTGCGAGATGCGGACGCCGGTGTCGATGACGTAGACCGTCGCGCCCTCACCCGCCTTGTCCGGGTAGGTGTAACTCTGGTTCAGGGGAAGGGTCTTCTGGTCGATCCGGTCCAGGCCCCAGGAGGGCGGGTTGGGCTGGGTGGCATCGATCGTGTGGACACGGTTCTGGACCACGGAGGCGACCGCGGGGTCGGCGGCGAACCGCTCGGCCTCGGCCTTCGTGGCCTTGACCGCATAGCCGTTGAGGGCGGCACGGTAGGTCTGCCTGACCTCGGCGCCGTACTCCTTGGCGAGCGCCTTGCCCTTGGCCGAGCCCGCTCTCGCGGCGTCCTCGTGCAGGGTGACGATGTAACTGTCCGCGACGGTGCCGGGGTCGCCGGCGTTCTCGATCGTGCCCACTCGGGTCTCGGCCGCGCCGGCACCCGGCGCGGAGACGACGCCGAGCGCGAGCGCCGCGACGGCGAGGGTTCCTATACCTGCGAATCTTCGCCGCGCAGATCTCTTCACTGCCATCTGAGGGATCCTCCTCATCGATGGTGCGCTGGTGGGGGGTGGTGCGGGCGTGCGCGAGCGCGGTGGAGCGGCGGATCAGGAGATGCGTGGAGCGTGAGCATGGGTGGTGACTTGTGCGTGGTGCGCTGGTGCACGCAGAACACGAGGGGGTCCCGTCACACGCGTTCGGACCCGGTCGTCGCCCGAAAGATTGGCTGATCCACAGGAATCACACAAGGGCCTTGCACAGTGGTAACAGAGCTGCCATAGCCCCGACATGACACTTCGTCACCTCATGCCACCTTTAGGCTGGGTTCATGATGTCATTGCCGGATTGTGTCTGCCCCGTGGACGGCACCCGGGTGCGCGCGGGCTCCCTCGACTGGTGCTGCCCGCTCTGCCGCGGCCCGCTCGACCTGGACTTCCACCCCACCCCCACCGATCTGAAATCCCTGACCGGACGGGTCAACTCGCTCTGGCGGTACGCCGGTTCGCTGCCGCTCGCGTCCCCCGCGGTCAGCCTGGGCGAGGGCCGCACGCCGCTGGTCGCCCTGACTGACACGGTCTCGGCCAAGCTGGACTTCCTGATGCCGACGCTCTCGTTCAAGGACCGCGGTGCGGTGCTGCTCGCCGAGCTGGCCCGCCGCCTCGGCCCGGAGCGGGTGATCGCCGACAGCAGCGGCAACGCGGGCACCGCCATCGCCGCGTACTGCGCCCGCGCCGGCCTCGACTGCACGGTGTACGTACCCGCCGCCACCTCGGCGAAGAAGCTGGAGCAGATCCGCGCTCACGGCGCCCGGGTGGAGGCGGTGGCCGGTGACCGCGAGGCGACGGCGGCCGCGGCCCGTACGGCCGCCGACGCGCCCGGCACGTTCTATGCCTCGCATGTGTACAACCCGTACTTCCTGCACGGCACCAAGACCTACGTCCTGGAACTGTGGGAGGACCTCGGCGGGCGCCTGCCCGAGGTCCTGGTCGTACCCGCGGGCAACGGCACCCTGCTGCTCGGCGCCGCACTCGCCCTGCGCGAGCTGCACTCGGCGGGCCTGATCGACCGGCTGCCCGCGCTGTACGGCGTGCAGGCCGCGGCGGTCGCCCCGCTGGCGGCGGCCTGGTCGGCGGGCGCCGCTGACCTGCTGCCCGCACCCGCCGAGGCACGGCCCACCCACGCGGAGGGCATCGCCATCCCCCGCCCGCCCCGGGCCCGCCAGATCCTCGCCGCGGTCCGCGCCTTCGGCGGCGGCTTCCTGACGGTCCCCGAGCCCGCGATCGCAGCGGCCCAGCGCGACCTCGCGGCACGCGGCCTGTACGTGGAGCCGACAGGCGTGGCCTGCTGGGCGGCGGTACGGAAGGAGGGATTCGGGGGCCGGTCCGTGGTGGTGCCCCTGTGCGGGGCGGGCGCGAAGACGGGCATGGCCGGGTGACCGGGCCATCCCAGCCCGTCCGGCGTTTGAGGACAAGCCCGAAGGGCGGCGTAGCGGCCACCGGGGCGCAGGGCGGCGTGACGGCGTGACGGCGTGACGGCCACGGATTCGCGCCCCAGGGAGAGCCGTACGGCGGACGCCGCCACCGCACCGCGTGCCGTACGACAATCACTCGCACCCCTTCCCTATGGTCACCCAGTGAGCACCGCACGCCTGGCCGCCGCCGCCCTCGTCACCGCACTCACCTGCACCGGCGCCGCCATGCCCGCGCCGCAGCCGCCCGAGCTGCCGCCCCGCGACCGCACCGCCCCCGGAGGGATCTGCGCGCCGTCGCCCGGCTGGGCGCCGGCCGCCACCGACCGGGAAGCCGTGGGCCCGGCGCACGCCTACGTGGGCAACGGCCGCCTGGGAGCCCGCATCCCCCCGCGCGGCACCGGCTACGCCGAGTCCCGTACGACGACCGGCTGGCCCCTCTACACCCCCCGCTACGACGGCGCCTTCGTGTCCGGCCTGTACGCCGTCGACGCCACCTCACCGCGGCAGACCGGCCGGCAGGCCATCGCCGCCCTGCCCACCTGGACGGGCCTCGACCTGACCGTGGGCGGCGAGACCTACACCGGCCGCAGCAAGGTCTCGCACTACCGCCAGACGCTCTTCCTGCGCTGCGGTTTCGTACGTACGTCGCTGACCTGGACCGCCTCGGACGGACGCCGCACCGACCTCACGTACGACGTGCTCGTGGACCGCAACGAGGCCCGCACCGGCGCCGTACGCCTGAAGATGACGCCGCACTGGGACGGCACCGCCACCGTCACCGACCGCATCGACGGCCGCGGCGCACGGCGGATGCGCCAGCAGGACGGCGGCCCCGTCGGGCACGGCACCGGCACGATGGCCGTCACCTTCCGCACCGACGGCACGAACACGGAGGGCGCCGTCGCCTCCACGCTGCGCGCCCCCGGACGGCTCAAAGAGGCCGCGCCCGCACGGGAGTTGAGCAGCGCGCAGGCCGCCGCCTTCCCCGTGCGCAAGGGCCGCAGCTACGAGGCCGTCAAGTACGTCGGCGTCGACACCGCGCTCTCCGCCAGGGCCCCGCGCGCCTCGGCGGTCGCCGTGTCCCGGCAGGGTGCCGCGCGCGGCTGGCCCGCCCTGTTCGCCGCGCACGCCACGGCCTGGCGCAACCTCTGGTCGGCGGGCGTGGAGACACCGGGCCGCGAGGATCTCCAACTCTGGCTGCGCTCCGCCCAGTACGGCCTCTACGCGGCACTGCGCCGCGGCGGCGAGCACAGCGTCTCGCCGGTCGGCCTGAGCAGCGACGGCTACGCGGGTCTGGTGTTCTGGGACGCCGAGACCTGGATCTTCCCGTCCCTCCTCGCCACCAGGCCCGAACTCGCCAAGGCGGTGCTCGACTACCGCCTCCGCACGCGCGCGGGCGCCCGCGAGAACGCCCGCGAGCTCGGCTTCAAGGGCCTGTTCTACCCCTGGACCAGCGGCGCGAAGGGCCGTGTCTGGCCGGAGTGCCACAGCTGGCGGCCCCCGCACTGCGTCACGCAGATCCACCTGCAGGGCGATATCGCGCTCGCCGTCCGGCAGTACTGGCAGGCCACCGGCGACCGCACCTGGCTGCGCGAGCGCGGCTGGCCGCTGCTCAAGGGCATCGCCGAGTTCTGGGCGGACCGCGCCGTGCACAACACCAAGGACGGGCACGGGCGGATCCGTGACGGCTCCTACTCCCTCAACGAGGTCGCCGGCCCCGACGAGTACAGCAACGGCGTGAACGACTCGGCCTACACGAACGCCGTCGCCGCCACCGCCCTGCGCAGCGCCGAACGGGCGGCCCGCGAACTCGGGCTCGCCGCCGACCCCAAGTGGCGCGAGGTGGCCGACGGTCTGCGGATCCGCTACGACGCCCGGCGGAAGATCTTCCTGCAGTACGACGGCTTCGAGCGGCTCGACCGGCCCTCGATCAAACAGGCCGACACGGTGCTCCTGACGTACCCCCTGGAGTGGCCGATGCCGCCCGGCGCCGCCGCCGCGACCCTCGACCACTACGCCGCGATCACCGACCCGGACGGCCCGGCGATGACCGACTCGGTGCACGCGGTCGCCGCGGCCACGGCCGGTGAGCCCGGCTGCGCCGCGTACACCTATCTGCAGCGCGCCGTCCGCCCCTTCGTCCGTGGCCCCTTCGCGCTCTTCTCCGAGGCGCGCGGCGACAAGGCCGGCGCCCACGACCCGCTGTCGGGCGCGCCCGCGCAGGACTTCGTGACCGGCAAGGGCGGCTTCCTCCAGGTCTTCACGCACGGCCTGACGGGACTGCGGATGCGCGAGGACCGGGTGCTCCTCGACCCGGTCCTGCCACCCCAGCTCCGGGGCGGCGTAAAGCTTCCGGGCCTGCGCTGGCAGGGGCGTACGTACGACGTCACGATCGGCGCGCGGTCGACGACGGTACGCCTGCGTTCGGGCGCGCCGTTCACGGTCGAGGTACGGGGCAAGCGCCACCAGGTGGGTTCCGCTCCCCTCACCCTGCCGACCCGCCGGCCCGCGCTCACCGACGCGGCCCAGTGCCGCCCGGTCCGCGCCACATCGGAGGAGCCGGGCCTCTACGCGGAGGCGGCGGTGGACAGCTCCACGGCCACGTCCTGGACACCGGCGACAGCCGGGGCCTCGCTCACGGTCGACCTGGGGCGGGCGAAGACGGTTTCTGACGTACGAGTGGCGGGCGCGCGGTCCTACCGGGTCCTTGTGTCGCCGGACGGGAAACGGTGGACGGCGTACGACCCCGGGGTGCCCGGGATGCACGGACGGTACGTACGGATCACACAGACCGGTGAACAACCCGAGGCGGTACGGGAGTTGCGGGTCCGCACGGCTACTTGATCGTGGTGTCGCCGTGGGCCTCGAGGAGCTTCCGCAGCCCTGACGCGACCTGCTCGCACTCCTCGCGCGACAGGGCGGCACCGATGATCCGCTCGTAGTTGACCAGGTGGTCCGCCATCAGCTGGTCCGTCATCTCCATGCCCCGCTCAGTGAGGCGGATCCTGACCGTGCGCCGGTCGGACCCGTCCCGCACCCGCTCGACCAGGCCCTTGGCCTCCATCCTGTCGACGCGGTTGGTGATGGCGCCCGAGGTGACCATGGCGGCCTTGAGGAAGGCACCGGCGGTCAGCGCATAGGGCGGGCCCGAGCGGCGCAACGTGGTCAGGACGTCGAACTCACCCATCTCCAGGCCGTGCTCGACCGCGAAGGCCTTGTTCTCCTTCGAGAGCACCATCGACAGCCGCTGGACCCTGGCCAGGACCTGCACGGGCCACATGGCGTCCGTCAACTCGGGCCGCTCCTCGACCCATTGGCCGATGATCGCGTCCACCGCGTCGCTCATGACTGCCACTCCTTTCAACGTTAAGACACTTGACGTTGAGCATAGCTGCCTGTTTTTATCTCAGCGTTGAGATTCTCAATCTTGACCAAGCCAACTTTGAGCAAGCCAACCTTGAGCAGCTTTCGACATAGGAGTGCCATGTCCCTCGCCCTCGACGCCGCCGCCCAGGAC
This sequence comes from Streptomyces monticola, assembly GCF_042665355.1. Classification (NCBI taxonomy): domain Bacteria; kingdom Bacillati; phylum Actinomycetota; class Actinomycetes; order Kitasatosporales; family Streptomycetaceae; genus Streptomyces; species Streptomyces monticola. The sequence continues at coordinate 351,584 of NZ_JBHTCF010000004.1, forward strand.
CTGCTGTTCCGCGAGGCCCGCACCGCCAACACCTTCACCGACGAGCCCGTCACCGAGGAACAGATCCAGGCGGTCTACGACCTGGTCAAGTACGGCCCCACCGCCTACAACCTCACCCCGCTCCGCGCGGTCCTGGTCCGCTCACCTGAAGCCCGCGAGCGCCTGGTCACGCACATGGACGAGGGCAACAAGGCCAAGACGGGCGCCGCCCCGCTGGCCGTGATCCTCGCCGCGGACATCGAGTTCCACGAGGAGACCCACCGGCTTCTGCCCTTCGCCCCCGGCATCAAGGACACGGTCTTCTCCGAGCGCCCGGTGCGCGAGCAGGCCGCACAGGTCAACGGCGCGCTGCAGGCCGCGTACTTCATCGTCGGCATCCGCGCCGCAGGCCTCGCCGCCGGCCCCATGACCGGCTTTGACTTCGCCGGCGTACAGAAGGAATTCCTCGACGACGACCACACCCCGCTCATGGTCGTCAACATCGGCAAGCCCGGCCCCGACGCCTGGTTCCCGCGCCTGCCCCGCCTCGCCTACGACGAGGTCGTCACCACCGTCTGACCACGTCTGACCACCACACCGACACGTATCAGGGGGGCACTTCTCATGTCCGCACCCGTCACACCCGTCGCACCCGTCGCATCCGTCGCACCGGTGGCCGCGCGCACGGCACCCGTCCGCGAGGCCACGCGTCCCGCCGCCCGCCAAGTCCCGGTGCTCTGGCTGGCGTTGCTGGCCAGCCCGATCGCTGCCGGGGCCAACGCTCCCGTCCTGATCCTGCCGGACATGGGGCACTCCCTGGGCGTCTCCACGGCCACCGTGACCTGGCTCGTCACCGCCTTCGCCTGGGCCATGTCCGTCGGCACGCCGCTGATGGCGGGGCTGCTGCGGCTGCGCGGCATCCGGGCCACCCTCAAGGTGAGCTCCCTGACCGTCGCCGCCGGCACCGCCCTCGTCGCCCTCGGGCCCTGGCTGCCGCTGGTGCTCGTGGGGCGCGCGGGGCAGGCGCTCGGCGGTGCGGGCCTCGTCGCCGTGGCCATGAACCTCGCCGGGTCGGCCCGGCGGATGGGTGTGATCACCTCGGGGTTCGGGGTGCTCGGGGCCGGCGGCCCGCTGCTCGGGCAGCTGGTCAGCACCTCGGCGTCCTGGCGGCTCTCGCTCACCGTGTCCGCGGTGACGCTGCTCGCGGTGCCGGTCGTGTGGCGCTACGCCACTCAAGTGCCGCCCGCCGCCGGGCGGTTCGACTCCCGCGGCGCGGCGCTCCTCGTCGCCCTGGCCACCGCCGTGGTCCTGCTGCCCTCCGCGCCGCTCGCCGCGGCCGGCGCCGCCGTCGCCGCAGGTGCACTGCTCGCCCTGCACATCCGGCGCAGGCCCGGCGGGTTCGTGCCCGCGGCCCTGCTGCGCTCCCGGCCCTTCCTGGGCGCCGCGGCCGTCGCGCTCGCCCTCTCGACCTCGTACTTCGCGCTCCTCTTCGCCGTACCGCAGCTGATGGCGGACCGCACCGGTTGGAGCGTCGGGGCCGTCGGCACCGGGCAGTTGGTGGCCATGCTGACCGGCTCCGCCCTGTCCTGGCTGCTCGCCGCCGCGTCGGCCCGCCTGGGCCGCAGGACCGTGTACGGCGTACTCCTCACCCTCGGCACCCTCGCCGCGGTCACCACCGCGCTCGCCGCGTCGGCCCCGCTGCTGCTGCTCGCCACGACAGCCGCGATCTTCGCGGCCACCGGCAGCAACGCGGTCCTCGCGGTGTACGCGGGCCAGGCCACCCCGGACCCGACCCAACGCCCCGCCGCCATCGGCCTGTTCGTCCTCTCGTACCAGATGGGCAGCGCCCTCGGACCGGCCATCGCGGCGCTGCTCGTCCTGGCATGAGGACCATCGCGCCGACACCGCCCGCTCCGGCCGGAGGGGCAGTCAACGCCCTGGCCCGCCGGTGCCGGTGACGGTCTGCAGGTGGCTGCGGACGATGGACAGCCCGCGACCGGCGCCCTGGGCCACGCGCCGGTCGCGGCGCCATGCCGTACATCAGCGTCACCGGCTCGTTGCCGGCCTTGTACGGGCCCTCTCCCCGCGCTCGATCGTGTCGCCCGCCTTGGGCAGCCACGTCACGGTGCCGGACAGCGTCCCGCGTACGGGCACCGGATCACCGCGACCAAGAGTGCCGTCGACCTGACTCGTCGCCGCGGGATCGCCCTTGCGTACCGGGGTGGTACCGGTGAAGGCGGCGCGTCACGCCGGCAGGGCGTATCTGACAGCACCGCGGCAGAGACGCCCGCCCGCCGCGCACGGGGCATGACGGGCGTGCGTCGGTCACGGGCGGGACGGGCGGGCGTCAGTCACGGCAGGGCGGGTTCGGCCTCGGCCTCTGCCCCTTCGGTCGCGGCCTGTGCCTGTGGCGGCACCGGCATGGCGGGGATGAGCAGGGAAGCGAGCAGGCCCAGAGCGACGAACCCTGCTGCGACGTAGCCGCCGATGGCGACGCCGTCGGACATCGCCGAGCGGGCCGCATCGGCGGCCGAGGCCGTCTGCGGGTTCCCGGCGAGCGGGCCGATCGCGGCGCCCGCGCTGTCGGTGACGGCGTGGCCGAACTTGTCGGCGGCGGCCCCGGACAGGCCGGAGGAGGCCAGGCTGTCGTGCAGCTTGGAACTGAGAGTCGTGAAGAACACCGTGGTGAGGGCGGCGATGCCGAGGGCGGAGCCGAGTTGGCGGAAGGCGCTCTGAATACCGGAGCCCTGGCCACTGCTGTCGTCGGGGATGTCGGCGAGGACGACGTTGGTGACCTGGGCGGTGGCGAAGCCGACGCCGATGCCGTAAAGGAAGAGCATCGCCGATACAGCCCACCACGAGGTGTCCGGGGCGGCCACCAGGGCGACGCCGGCCAGGCCGACGACCTCGAGTGCGAGGCCGATGCGCAGCTGGATCAGCGGCGAGAGCTTGGCCGCCATCCCGAAACTGGCGCCGCTGGCGACGAAGCTGCCGATGGCCACCGGCACCAGGGCGAGCCCGGCCTGCAGCGCGCTGTAGCCGAGAGTGAACTGCAGCCACAGCGGGAGCACCGCGACGATGCCGAACTCCCCGACGCCGATGATCAGGGTGGCGATGTTGCCGTTGCGGAACGAGGCGATGGAGAACAGCCGCACGTCCATCATCGCCCTGGAGGCGTCGCTGCCGCGTGTCAGCTTCGACTGGCGGCGTACGAACAGGCCGACGGCGAGGGCGGCGAGGATCAGCGCGACCAGAACGGGCGAGGGCCCGCTGTCCCAGGTGAAGCCGAGGAAGTCGAGCGGGTGGATGGTGGCCACCCATCCATAGATGCGGCCCTCCACGAGCCCGAAGGCGAGCAGACCGAGCCCGACGACGGACAGCACGGCGCCGAGTACGTCGATGCGCCCCTTCGTCCGGGGCGAGCGGGCCAGATAGCGCACCACGCCGAACGCGACCAGCACGGACAAGGGCACGTTGATGCCGAACGCCCAGCGCCACGAGACGTGTTCGGACAGCCAGCCGCCGAGCAGCGGACCCAGCGCGGCGGCAGCTCCGATGGTCGAGCCCCAGACCGCGAACGCCTGACCGCGGGCCTTGCCGGTGAAGTTGGCCTTCAGCAACGCCAGCGAGGTCGGCAGGATCATCGCCGCACCCGCGCCCTGCAGGAAGCGGGCCAGGATCAGCAGCCCGCCGTTCGGCGCCAGACCCGCGAGCACGCTGGTGGCTCCGAAGATCACGACACCCCAGGTGAAGACCTGGCGGGCGCCGAGCATGTCGGACAGCCGGCCGGTGAGCAGCAGCAGCGCCGCGAAGACGATCGCGTACGACTCCTGGATCCACTGCGCCTGCGAGGAGTTGACGCCCAAGTCCTCGACGACCGATGGCGTGATCACGTTGACGATCGTCGTGTCCACGACGATCAGCGCCACGCCCAGGGCGATGGCGATCAGTCCGAGCCACCGCCTGGTGGCAGTCGAGTCCGGCATCCCAATACCTCCATGGTGAAGTAATTCCATCGTGAAGGTAGATTGGGATGGGTAGATTGTCAAAGGCGATCTGCGGGTGCGGGTGCGGGTCCGGCGATGTTCACGCAAGGAAAGGGCGGCCGCTGGTGATGGAGGAATCGGCGCTCGACGGCGCGACGGCGCAGCGCGAGCTGCTGGTGGAAGCCCTGAGGGTGCACAGCGGGCGCTATGCCGAACTCAGCCGCAGCTTCGCCGCCTATCTCGGCCTGTACGCCACAGACGCGACCGCTCTGCTGGAGATCATCGAGGCAGAGGAGCGGGGCACCCCGATCTCCCCGGCCCGCCTCAGCAAGCGCATCCTGCTCTCGTCGGGTGCCACGACCTCACTGCTCAACCGCCTCGAAGGCGCCGGGCACATCGTCCGCAGTCGCGAGCACAGCGACCGCCGCGTGGTGACCCTGCGCAGCAGCCCGCACATCCAGGAACGCGCCGATGAGTTCTTCCGCCCGCTGGCGGCACCCATGGACGCCATCGTCGGCCGCTACCCGCCGGAACTCCTCGACCAGTTCAGGGACTTGCTGGGAGAGATGTGCGCCGCCATGGATACGCACCTCGCGCAGGTGAACCAGGACGCGTAATGGCGCGTGCCCGTCACTGACGCAGCACACGCGAGAGCGACGAGCCTGTCGGCGACGACCTCGTCGCGGTTCGTCCCACCGTCCCAGCACGGGAGAACAAAGGGGCCCGACTCCGAAGAGTCGGGCCCTCTCTGACCTGCCTGCATGCTCGCCAGATCAGCGACGTGGTGATGGGTCAGCCGCTACACGTTGAAGCGGAACTTCCGCGCCAGATTTTTGACCTGCGAAAACGACCGGGAACCGGAACGGATCCAGCCAAAATCCAGCCGCCGTTCACCACCATCGACAGGACTTCGCAGCTACGGTGACCAGGAGACACTGGAACGTGCCCAGGAACGCCGGGAAAACCTCCTGGCCATGGCACTCGCCGTCGTCGTGTACAACCGACGCACCCAGCTCGGGCTCACCCAGGCCGAAACCGCCGAGCGCTGCGGCCTCGACCAGGCGAAAATCTCCCGTATCGAGGGCAGCGACGCCGTACCCACCCTCCCCCTGCTCTACAAGCTGTCCAAGGGACTGGACGCCACGCTGCACATCGACATCGACGTCGAAGACGAGGAACCGAAAATCATCCTCACCCCCCGGGAACACGACACCGCCGCCTGACCAGTCTGTACTGGTCGAGAACTCGGTCATGCTGCTTGACCTGCGTCTTCTACCGCAAAATGATCATCGCCTGTGTTCGTTTCCCTGCTCTACCGCCTGCTGGTGACCGTACTGTCCTGGCTGGCCCTGCGGGCCCGCTCCTCGGCGTCGAAGGACGCGGAGATACTCGCGCTGCGGCACGAGGTCGCGGTCCTACGTCGCGCCAACCCGAAGCCGAAACTCGTTCGGTCCGAGCGTGCGCTGCTGGCCGCACTTGCTCACATCCTGCCCGCGGCGCTGCGCCGGCACCGGATCGTGACGCCCGGCACGCTGCGCTGGCACCGCAGGATGGTTGCCGCAAAGTGGCCAGCCACGCCCAGCTGGACGCCCGCCGATCAGCGATGAACTCGTGCAGTTCATTCTGAGCCTCGCCCGGGACAACCGGCGCTGGGTCGTGGTCCGCATCCAGGGCGAGCTGCGCCGCCTCGGCCACCGACTTGCCGCCTCCACCATCCGCAGGATCCTGCGGACGCATCGGATACCGCCGCCCGCATCACACGACGACGCCTGGCGCACCTTCCTGCGCGCCCACGCCACGGACCCTGTTGGCCACCGACTTCTTCCACGTCGACTGCGCCCTCACGCTGCAGCGGCTGTACGTCTTCTTCGTCATCGAACACGGCACCCGCCGGGGCCATCTGCTCGGGATCACAGAACACCCCACCGTGGCCTGGGCCACCCAGCTCGCCTGCCGGCTCGACGAGTCAGGCCGGTATTTCACGCATCTGATCCGGGCCGGGACGCGAAGTTCACCGACGCGTTCGACGCCGTGCTCACATCGACCGGCATCACGGCGGTCACCACCGCACCGCAGGCCCCACGGATGAACGCGTACGCCGAGCGCTTCGTACGCACCGTCCGCGCCGAGTGCACCGACCGCATGCTCATCACCGGCCAGCGCCATCTGCGTGCCGTCCTGGACGAGTACATCGAGCACTACAACACCGGACGAAGCCACCAAGGCCACGGCATGGACCTACGCGCACCGGACGATGCCCCCGACGTGATCGCCGTCCCCACGCCGAACCATCCTCGGCGGCCTCACCCACGAGTACCGGCCCGCCGCCTGAAAACCGCAGGTCACACCCGGTGGCCGAGTTTTCGACCACTACAACCGCCAACCATCGCCAGCAGCCCCTCCACCGAGGCTCGAAACCCCTCCCAACTCGGCCTTCTCGACTACGCTCTCCGCAGCAATCGAGAGCAGCCGCGGTGGCCGCCCCAACAGGTCGGCACAGTTCAGGAGAGACGGTTACAAGGTGTACAGCGCGCAGCAGAGCCGCATCGAGAGCTTCATCTGGGGAATCGCAGACGACGTCCTGCGCGATGTGTACGTGCGCGGCAAGTACCGGGACGTGATCCTCCCCATGCTCGTACTCCGACGCTTCGATGCCGTGCTAGAGGAGACTAAGGCCCAGGTCCTCCAGACGTACGACAATCTCCGGGAGTTGGAGCTCCTCAGCCCAGAGTTGCAGGAACTCCCCCTTCGACAGGCAGCAGGGGCGGCGTTCTACAACACCTCCCCATTTACCCTGAAGAAGCTCTCCAAGCGCACAACAGCTCAGCAGCTCCGAAGCGACTTCGAGGCGTACTTGGACGGCTTCTCACCGAACGTCAAGGACATCCTCGAGAACTTCGAGTTCCAGAACCAGATCCCTAAGCTGACCAAGAACGACACCCTGGGCATGTTGATCAGCAAGCTGTTGTCGCCTGAGATCAACCTCTCTCCAAAGCCCGTTCTTGACCCCTTCGGGAAGACTCGCCTACCAGGCCTCGACAATCACGCTATGGGGACGATCTTCGAGAACCTGGTACGTCGGTTCAATGAAGAGAACAATGAGGAGGCCGGCGAGCACTGGACTCCTCGTGACGTGGTGAACCTTATGACCCGTCTGATGTTCCTGCCTATTGCAGACAAGATTAATGGAACCTACTTGCTGTACGACGGGGCATGCGGCACTGGCGGCATGCTGACTGTCGCCGAGCAAACCCTGCGCGCCCTCGCCAACGAGCGCGAAAGAAGCATCGTCACTCATCTCTTCGGCCAGGAGATCAACGCCGAGACCTACGCGATCTGCAAGGCCGACATGCTACTGAAGGGCGACGGCGAGGCGGCCGACAACATCAAGGGGGGAGCCGAGTGGTCCACGCTTTCCAATGATGCCTTCCCTCGCGAGCAATTCGACTTCATGCTGGCCAACCCTCCGTACGGCAAGAGCTGGAAGGCCGACCAGGATCGACTGGGCGGGAAGGCAAATATCTCCGACCCTCGATTCATCGTAACGTTCAAGGGTGAAGTCGAGCCATCCTCACTGGTCACGAGTTCCAGCGACGGCCAGATGATGTTCCTTGCAAACATGGTCTCGAAGATGAAGACTGAATCGAAGCTGGGTAGCCGCATCGCTGAAATTCACAACGGCTCATCCCTCTTCACTGGCGACGCCGGAAGCGGCGAGAGCAATATCCGTCGGTGGATCATCGAGAATGACTGGCTAGAAGCCATCGTCGCGCTTCCGCTGAACATGTTCTACAACACCGGCATCGCCACGTATATCTGGGTGATCACCAATAAAAAGGCCGAAGCCCGCCAGGGCAAGGTCCAGCTAATTGACGCCACGGGTTGGTCCACACCCCTACGCAAGAGCCTGGGCAGCAAGAACTGCGAGCTGTCCCTGACTGACATCGAGCGCGTCACCGAGATTTTCCTGAACTTTGCGGAGACGACAGAGTCGAAGATCTTCCCCAACGAGGAATTCGGATACTGGAAGATCACCGTGGAGCGGCCGCTACGGCTGAGCAGCCAGTTCTCAGAGGAACGGGTGCAGGCTCTGCGATTCTCGTCTGGCGATGCAGAGGCGCGGGAACTCCTGCATGAGAAATTCGGAGATGGGCTGTTCACTGAGTTTGGACGCTATTCCAAACAAGTGCGCGAACAACTGAGTCTATGGGCGCAGGCTGCCGAAACAGGCGAAGAAGAAACAGACCCTGGCGTGCCGACCCTGAATGACGCTGCACGCAGGAAGCTGCTGGCCTCTAAGACGTGGGAGCGCGATGGCCAGCTCACCAAGATCGGCATGGCCCTCCTCCAAGACATGGGCGACCAGATCTACCACGACTACAACGAGTTTGCACTGAAAGTCGGCGAGAGGATGTCTCGCCTCGGCCTCAAACTCAGCGCCTCCGACCGCAAGGCCCTGCTGCGAGGAGTCAGTTGGCGCGACGAATCTGCAAAGCCTGTGATCGCCAAACGCCACAAGAGCGGCACTACCGAGCGCCCCTATTACGGACTTTACGCGGTCGAGGACTCCAAGGCCCGAGAACCTCATAGCCTCATCAGGATCGAGGGAACCCAAAGAGTCGTCGTCGAGTACGAACCCGATAGCGAGCTCCGCGACACGGAACAAGTACCATTGCTAGAGCCAGGTGGCATCGAGGCGTTTTTCCGCCGTGCAGTTCTCCCCTACGCGGAGGACTGCTGGATCAAGGAGAGCGCGACGAAGAAGGGGTACGAGATTAGCTTCACTCGCCATTTCTACAAGCCGCCAACGCTGCGAAGCCTTGAGGAAATCCAAACGGACATCGTGGCTCTAGAGAAAGAGACCGAGGGGCTACTCAGTGATCTGTTCGTTGGGGGCTCAGAGTGAAAGCGGATCTGCCAGAGTATCCAGACTACTCGGATACACTTATGCCGTGGATTGGGCGAACCCCTTCACACTGGGGAACCGCACGTGGTAAGAATCTGTTCACCCTGATGTCGCGTCCCATCCGCCTCAATGACGAGGTCGTCACGTGCTTTCGCGATGGAACCGTCACGTTGCGAAAAAATCGACGCGCAACGGGTTACACAGAATCTGTCAAAGAGATCGGATATCAAGGAATTCGCAAAGGCGATCTCGTAATTCACGCAATGGATGCGTTTGCGGGTGCAGTCGGCGTTTCCGATTCCGATGGGAAGTCCACTCCGGTTTACGCCGCCCTCCAGCCGCGCGCCGGAGTTAGCGCAGAGTACTACGCGCTACTTGTGCGGCATATGGCACTTTCGGGTTGGATCACCGCGCTGGCTACAGGAATTCGTGAGCGGTCCACGGATTTTCGCTTCAGCCAGTTCGGCTCGCAGCAGCTGCCAACGCCCCCCCTCGAGGAGCAGCTAGCTATCGTTAGATACGTTAGGCGGATTGACCATTACGTCGGAACTGCGGTCCGCGCCAAACAACGGCTCATCTCCCTTCTCGGCGAACAAAAGCACACCCTAATCAACCACTTGGTAACGCGAGGCACGGATCCTGATATCCCTCTCAAGGATCCAAATACCCTTGGGGCGCCTCGAATTCCAGCCCATTGGGAAAACATTCACCTCAAGCGTGTAGCGTCGCACATCGTCGACTGCCTGCACGCAACTCCCCACTATGTCGATGATGGCGGTTTTCCAGTAATTCGGACTGCAGACATCGAACCGGGTCGCACGCTCCACGAGGACGCCCATCGCGTATCCAAGAGCGAATTCAAGAGATGGACTTCCAGATTGGAACCTAGGGCCGGCGACATCCTCTATTCTCGAGAAGGTGGGCGATTCGGCATCGCAGCTCCAGTCCCGCCCGACGTCCGTCTCTGCATTGGGCAACGCATGGTCGTGCTTCGCATCAAAGAAACATATTCCAGTGAATACATGATGTGGCAACTAAACTGCCGACATGTGCTCGACCAGGCTCAGGCGGACATGGTGGGTTCCGCATCGCCACGGGTGAACGTAGAGCAGATCAGGAACTACCGATTGGTAGCTCCACCCCTGGCTGAGCAGCAGGAGATCGTGAACCTAATCCAGTCACGGTGCAAGAAATATGATGCGACGAGACGGCGCGCCGAGCGTGAAATCTCCCTCCTCCGTGAATACCAAGCCCGCCTGACCGCAGACGTGGTCACTGGCAAACTTGACGTCCGTGCCGCCGCAGCCACGCTGCCCGACGTGGACCCGCATGACCCTGGCCTGGCAGCGGCATTCGACGCCAACGAAGCCAGGCTGGACGGTGACAACCCGACTGAGGAGTCAATGTGAGCGGCAAGGCGACCCTGTACGGCGGCACGGACATGAGCGAGGGCGCGCTGGAGCGCGACATAGTCGCCGACATGACCTCGGCCTCAGGAGGGTGGATAGAGGGCTCCTCTCAGGCGTACGACCGCGGCCACGCCATCGACACCGAGCAGCTGAAGGCGTTCCTGCAAGAGACTCAACCTGACGTCGCTGCAGCATTCGAGCTCGACAACTCGAAGTCCGAGACCCGGGCCAAGTTCCTGGGACGGGTGCAGGGCTACATCACCACCTACGGGGTTGTGGACCTCCTCCGTAAAGGGATGAACCACTCCACTACCACGGGCGCCTACGAGGTCGCTTTCTACGGGGCAACACCTTCTCCAGGCAACGCTGTGGCTGAGGCTCGACACAGCGCAAACCTCTGGAGCGTGACCCGTCAACTGCGCTACAGCCAAGATGAGACTCATCGAGCACTCGATCTGGTGATCTTCCTCAACGGCCTGCCGCTCGCGACGTTCGAGCTGAAGAACAATCAGACCAAACAGACCGTGGAGGACGCGGTCGAACAGTTCAAGAACACCCGCGATCATCGCGAATTGCTCTTCAAGGACGGGCGATGCCTCGCCCACTTCGCAGTCGACGAGCACTCCGTACGGTTCTGCACCCAGCTGCTCGGTACAAAGTCCTGGTTCCTGCCCTTCGACAAGGGCTGGGAAGGCGGCGCAGGCAACCCTCCGAACCCTGACGGCTACAAGACGGCGTACCTGTGGCGGGAGATCCTGTCCCCTACCAGCCTCACGGACATCATCGAGCACTACGCCGTCAGGTTGGTGGTGAAGGATCCTAAGACCAAGAAGACGACGCGTTCACAGATCTTCCCTCGTTACCACCAACTCGATGTTGTCCGCAAACTCCTGGAAGACAGCAAGGCGAAGGGCGCGGGCCAGCGCTACCTGATCCAGCACTCGGCCGGCAGCGGCAAGTCCAACTCCATCGCCTGGCTGGCACACCAGTTGGTCAGTCTGGGCACTGACGACTCACCCATCTTCGACGCGGTGATCGTCGTGACTGACCGCGTGAATCTCGATACGCAGATCAACCGCACGGTCATGCACTTCACGCAGATTCGGTCACTGGTCAAGCATGCCGACAAGTCAAAGGACCTGCGGGAGGCACTCGCCAACGGCACGAAGATCGTGATTTCCACGGTTCAGAAGTTCCCGGTGATCGTGGAGGACATCAGCCACACTCTCCGGGACCGGAACTTCGCCATCATCATCGATGAGGCGCACTCCGGGCAGGGCGGCAAGACAACTCATGCGATGAGCAGCGCACTTGGCGTCGAGTCCGAGGGAGAGGAGCAAGAGACAACCGAAGACAAGATCAACAAGATCATCGAAAGTCAGAAGCTACTTACCAACGCCAGCTACTACGCGTTCACAGCTACACCGAAGGACAAGACGCTCGGCTACTTCGGCGGGGGCGGCAGGGACAAGAAGGGCCGTCCATTCCACGTCTACACCATGAAGCAGGCAATCCAGGAACGCTTCATCCTGGATGTGTTGAAGCACTTCAGTACGGTCGACAGCCACTACAAGCTCGTCAAACGAGTCGAAGACGATCCTGAGTTCGACGCGAAGAAGGCCGCGAAGAAGCTTCGCCGCTACGTCGAGGGGCACGACCATGCGGTCAAGGTCAAAGCATCGATCATGGTCGACCATCTACTAGACCATGTTATCCGCCCCCGGAAGATCGGCGGCAAGGCCCGAGCCATGGTGGTGACCGACGGAGTAAAGCGCGCCCTGGCCTACCACGCAGAGATCAACGCCTACCTCAAGAAGCTCGGCCATCCCTACCGAGCCATCGTCGCATTCGCCGGTGAACACGAATATGGCGGCAAAAAGGTCACGGAGGCGGGCCTCAATGGCTTTCCAAGCAGTGACATCGAAGAGACCTTTCGTGAAGATCCCTACCGGATATTGGTCTGCGCGGATAAGTTCCAGACTGGCTATGACGAACCGCTCCTGCACACGATGTATGTCGACAAGACGCTCTCCGGTGTGCGGGCTGTGCAGACTCTGTCCCGCCTTAACCGTGCCCACCCGGACAAGCACGATGTCGCGGTTCTCGATTTCTCCAACAAGACTGACGCCATCAAGACGTCCTTTGAGAAGTGGTATCGCACCACCGTGCTCGCGGACAGCGTCGACCCCAACAAGCTCCATGACTTGCGTGCCGTCTTGGACAGCGCCGGAGTCTACGACCAGTCGGATATCGATGAGTTCGTCGAGATGTTCTTGGACAAGGAACCGCGATCGCGCCTAGAGACCCTCCTGGATCAACTCGTCGTCGCCTATCAGCAGCTCGATAGCGAAGACCTGCAGGTCGAGTTCAAGGGCAAGGCCAAGACCTTCGTCCGCAACTACGACTACCTCGCCGGCATCCTTCCGTACCGCAACCCGGAGTGGTTGAAGCTGTCGATCCTGCTCACCTTCCTCATCCCTAAACTGCCAGCTCCCATCGAAGAGGACCTGTCTCGGGGCATCTTGGAGACAGTCAACCTGGACAGCTATCGAGCCGAACAGCAGAAGGCGATCAGCATCGCCCTGGGAGACGAGGACGCCGAGCTGACAGCCACCAACCCAGGAGGGGGCGGACATCACTCCGAACCGGAGTTGAAACCTGCTTCCGTCATCCTTGCCGATTTCAACCAAAACTTCGGAAACATCCCGTGGAATGACAAGGACCGCATACAGCAGCTGATCTCCGTAGAGATTCCAGCGAAGGTACGTCAGGACAAGGACTACCGCAACGCCCAGCAGTACAACGACGAACAGAATGCGCGCGTCGAAAGCGACGCAGCCGTTCGGCGTGCGATCGGCAGTTTCCTCCAGTCCGATACCGAGCTGTACCGCGAGTTCATGGGTAATCCCGAGTTCCAACGGTGGCTGACTGAGACGGTCTTCCGGGAGACATACGATCCCTCAGCCGAGGCTGACGAGTCATCCGAGCCGGGTGGGCTCTGACGACTAACGCGTCGGGCTCAGAGCTCGATGGGCACCGAGACGGGCACTCTGGCAGCGATCTCACTTCGTATCGGAGTCAGTAGGTCCGTCTTGGCGTTCGGGGTACGGATGGTGACCAGCAGCGCGTAAGCCACCGGCATCTCGGCGCGGTCGGTGGCTTTCTGCCGGTGCCACCAGCCGCCCGCCGGGTAGATGGCGACGTGGCCTCGCTCGGCCAATTCGCTTGCGGTTCCGTCCCACAGGTCGGAGCTCAGGCTGCCGCGCTGTCGCTGTCCCTGGCCTAGGAGCCAGCCCCTGTCGGCTCGCGGCTTGCCGCGGCGCGTGCCGGCTGAGCGCCCCAGTTCGTCTGCTGCGGCGTCGTGGGAGACACGGCGTTGGAAGTCGACTGGATCCTCCCCGGGCCTCGGCAGCTCGAAGCGCAGCTCGTGGGACGGGTAGACGAAGCGGTCTCGCCAGCCTTGGCCTCCGACCCAGGGTTCGATGAAGTACGACAGGGTCACCCTCATCCGCACCCTCTCGTCGCCGAGGGTCTGGAGTTGTTCGACCGGCCACGGGAGATCGTGTACCTGCATCAGCGAGAGCTTGGGCTGCCGGTTCGCGACCCTCAGCGGCCAGAACTCTTCCTGGGCGATCAGGGTGAAGTCGTGGGCGGCGCTATTCAGGAGCCGTTCCTCGGTCGGGACGCCCCAGCCGTAACGGCGCAGCAGGGCGCCCAGTGCCTGCTTGTTGCCCTTCGTGCCAAAAGCTCCGGCCGAAGTGAAGCGGCTCCACATCGCCGGAGTCCATTCGGCGCAGTGCACCAGCAGGCCACGTATCGTCTCCGGCTTCAGATGCGGATAGCGATCCATCACCAGGGCAGCAAGGCGGGCGGCCTGGGCTGTGGCGGGACTGGTGGCGTGGGTAGCCTGAACCCGAGCGTGGGACGCGCGTGTCGTCGTCAGCACGCCGTGGCTCTTAGCCGCGGTTGTGTCCAGTTCGCCATCCGGCATCGTCTGGAAGAGAAGGTTGCCGCCCTCCATCACAATGTCCGGTTTGTTCGGCCAGCGGTTGCTCAAGACAACCCCGGTGCGGCTGAACGGCGACAGTTCACCGTCAGGTGCCAATGGGCTCCAACCCGCGTAGTCCGAATTCTGAGCCGGCACATGCGCCAGTCGGGTGTACGCACCGACTGTGAGGGCGTTCCAGCTCTGAGCGGGGTCCTCCACTGGCATGAGATCGCAGCGATCCAGGTAGTCCCGCACATATGGGTCGCGCACGTTGCCGGCCGAGATGAAGAACAGGCGACGTGGCCCGGGTTCGGCGGGCGTAAGGAGGGTCACATCACCTTCCTCGGAAACCGCAATGTCATGACCGTAGGCGAGTGCGTCTACAGCGGTCGACCACGCTGTGGGCTGTCCCGCCACAGGTGACGGCTCGTACGTGTGGGCAGTGACGGACATCGAATAGGCACGGGGAGCCGTGGGATCCTCGATCTCCGTGCGGGCCACGGCTTCGGCCATGACAGCGCCGAAGTCATGCTCACTCGATTGATCACGGTCGAGGTAGAGGATCCTCATGCTCTCGATGCGGTGACGTAGATGCACTTCCAGGTTATGGCTCAACACCTTGGACAGATCACCGTATAGCGCCAGTCCGGCCATTTCGGTGCCGTGCCCCTTCGCGTCACCGGCCTGGCCATCGGTCCGCAAGGTCAGGCTCCGGACCAACGAGTGCTTGAGCAATGGGTGTTGTGCAAGCACGCCGGTATCAAGGACGGTGACAACCGGAGCGTCATCGCGTTGGACAGGCACGGTGCGACCGGCGAGGTCATCAGCCAAGTCTTCCTGGAGGGCCCATGTGGCCTCGGTGAAGACTTCGACCATGGGCGCCGGCCGGACCTCGACGGGAAGTGCGTTGGTGCCCACCAAGTCTGAGAGTTGAGCAGGGGTCCCATGAACGTGGACAACAGTGCGTCGCGCAAAGGACAAGGTGTGCTCGCTCAGCGTCAGCCCAGCCAACGGGCCGAGTCTGCGAAGAACCTCGATCGGTTCCTCCTCACGGTCCGCAGCCCTCTCCAGCCACAGCTGCCACCAGCGTTCGCCTTCGGGTAGCGCGTCACCGCCACTCCACAAATGCCTGACCGAGGCCAGAGAGATCTCATCAACGTTGGCGATCAGATCCGCCTCTGCCGGCAGCGAGCCTTCCGGCTGCTCCTCGCCGGGAACTTCGACATACGCGGCGATACGTCCCCGCAGCTTCTCGGCCCCCGAGTCACCAACGCTTACGAGCGCCACCTCGGAGTGGGCATTGCCAGGTTGTGACGACATGGCCACCAGACGGCAGCCGGAGGAGTCGAGTTTCGGGACGGCCAGCGGATAGCCGGGAGCCGAGGTGATGGCGAGGAGCGTCTCCTCAGCGGCCTCTCCGGAGGGGATGCGCTCGCGCCGCGTGTCGCCTGCCATCAAGGCATGCGTCAACGAGTTCCGCAGGTTCTCGGCGTGCTCAAGCCTGTCGGCGACCGGCCGGATCTTCTGCTCTCCTCGACCTGGCATGGCCCGGAAGGAACGGTCGACGGCAGGCGGGAGATCTATGTGGCGGGAGAGTTGTCCGCCATTATCCTCAGGCACCGGCGACGCTACGACGCTCGGCAAGGGCCACTGTTAGCACTGCTGGGTCGATCACGTCACTTCCTCCGAGGATCGCTTGCTTCGCGGCCGACTCCGCGGCAGCGACGAGCTCCGCGTGGCTGAGGCCAACTGCCTCAGAAATTACCTCAGTCCACTGGATCTGTGTCGCGTCCATCAAGGACAAGCGGCGCTGGAGTACCTCCAGGGCTTCCTCTTGCCCAGGCCGGTCGAATCCCACCATCAGGTCAAAGCGGCGGAACAATGCACGGTCAAGCAGACCCTCATGGTTGGTCGCAGCGATCACCAGACTGTGCGGTTCTAGTTCGTCCAGGAAGAGCAGGAAGGAGTTCAGGATCCTTCTTGCCTCGCCGACGTCATTGCCAGCGATGCGCTCGGCTCCCAGGGCATCAAATTCGTCGAAGAGGTACACCCCACGAGTCCGTCCCACCGCGTCGAAGATCAGCCGCAGTTTTGCAGCAGTCTCTCCCATGAAGCGGCTGATCAGGCCGTCGAGGCGGATGCTGTAAAGCGGCAGTCCCAGCTCGCAGGCGACGGCCGCGGCCGACATGCTCTTGCCCGTGCCGGGCGGGCCGGTCAGCAGCATGCGGTGGACGGGCGAGAAGCCGAACTCCCCCAGTTTGGCCCTTTGGCGCTGTTCCGAAAGCACTCGTCGGAGGTGGTCGCGCACCTGTGGATCGAGCGTCATGTGCTCCAGCCCGAGATCGGGATGGCTGAGATGGAGCAGGCCGGCGAGTTCGCGATTGGGGGGCACAGCCGATACTGACTCAAGGTGACGTACCCGCTTGGCCTTGGACGCGTCGATGACATCTCTCAGGGAGGCAGCGCTTCGGGTATGTCCCTGTCGTGCCTCACGGGCTGCGACTTGCAAGGCGACCGCGTAGAAGTTGCGGTCGTCACCGTCCGCGTGTGCCTGTACCAGAGCCTTGATGTGATCAGCCGTCGCAGCCATCGGTATCGGGCACTCCTTTCTGGGTCTCCGCTCGCCGCCGCGGGACCTCAGGGTGGCACGGATTCAGACGCTATCGCAGGGGGCTGACAACGCCAGCGAGCAGGCCGGATGTGAATGCACGCAGTGTTACCCTCCCGTCGAGTAGCGATCTCGCCCCGGCTGGTGTCGGCGGCGATTGCATCGTGCCCCACCCTGGCCTCTTAGGTTCCGCGGGCGGACCAGTGGTCCAGCCGTTTGAGGCCGCCGACATCACTCGCAAGACGTCTGCGCAGTATGTGACGCAGCTGCGCATGTCAAGATCATAATCGCCAAAGATACGCCCAGACGACGGCACGTCCGCATCAACCACCTGCCCGACCGGGTGTCTGCTGTTCTACCCCGGCGGATCTACTACGCATCGCACCCCTCGCCTCGCAGGCTCCTCCGGCTGGAAATCCATGATCGCTCTCAACTGACCTACAGAGAGGAAGCCAGACATAGTGGGAGGCGGGCCCACCCGCCTCCCACCGAACCTACTGACACAGATCGCGCTGCGGTTCCGGGCCGAAGGCCTCCACGTCGCCGGACGCACCGTCCAGCAGATGGCATTGAATGCCGTCGACTCCAAGCGGCGCTGCATCGAAGTGGCCGCCGACCGCGCCTGCTCGAAGCATGCCGTAACGGCGGTCCCCGCCCGACGTTTCAGGCCGGATCCCGGTCGGATCCGGCGTCCACAGATGCCCGGGTGCGGCCTGGCGGCTGGGGCGCAGGGCGTTCTGCATGATGGTGCGGCAGCGGTCCCAGGAGGCGGGGACGATGTGGCCGTACACATCCACGGTGGTCTTGATGGATTTGTGTCCGAGCCAGCGGGAGACCTCGTGGATCGGAATGCCGTGGGCCAGAGCGGTGGAGGCGAAGAAGTGCCGCAGGCCGTGGGGGGTGTACTTCGGGCTGCCGTCGGGCTTGGTGACCCCGGCGTCTTTGAGGGCCTTTCTGAAGTGGTAGCCGTAGGTGTTGGCCGTGGGCATGGTGCCCTTGCCGCGCTCGCGGGGAGCGAAGAGGACCTGGACGTCGCCGACGGTCTTGACGCCCCAGTCGCGCAGGTGGGTGTCGATCTCGTCGGCGAGGAAAGCGGGGGTGGGGATGTCACGGTATTCGCCTTCGGCGCGGTGCTTGAGCGGGATGAACCGGGTGACGCAGTCCTCGCGGTGGGCCTTGGAGCTCACCTGGCGTCGGATGCGCACGAATCCGTCACGGTGGCAGTCCGCGGAGAAGGCCAGGGTCTCGCTGATGCGCAGCCCGGCACCGGCCTGGAGGTAGATCGTGAGCCGGTACTGCGGGGAGATCTGTTTGGCGATGAGGTCCACCTCGTGCAGCGTGGGAATCTCGTCCTCGTCGACCGCGTGGGAACCGGTGCGCGGCAGCTTGATCCCGTCAGTGGGGTCGTCGGGACGCCGCTTCTCCTTGATCGCGGCCTTGAAGAGGCTGCTCACCATCTTCATGCGGTCGCAGACCGTGCTGGGGGCGAGCTTCTTGCTGACGGTGGCCACGAAGGACTCGATGTCCTTGGCCTGGACCCCGATGACGGTCTTGGCTCCCAGGGCGGGGATGAGGTGAATGCGCAGGAAGCTCTCGTAGTTGCGCCACGTGCCGTCGGCGATGACCTGGCGGGACAGCCAGTCGGTGGCGTATTCGCGCAGCGTGATATCGCCGCGCTTGGGGTCGAGATAGAAGCCCTCGTACTTGTCGTGCTCCAGGCGCCCGGCGAAGGCCTCGGCCTGGGACTTCTTCTCGAAGCTGGGCTGACGTTCGGCTCGCGAGGTGCCTGGTTCGCGGTAACGGACGGTCCAGGGATGCCCGCAGCGGTCCTTTGTACACGGGTAGTTGATGTTGCGCTTGTCGCTCTTGCAGCGCTGGTAGATGGTGGACACCGGTCTTGCGTCCTCCTCACGGGCCGGCGCGGGCTCGCGTCAGCCGTAGTGGTCGTCGAGATAGCGGGTGACGTCGCGTTCGCGGAACCGCAGGAGGCGTCCGACCTTCTGGGGCTTGATGCCCCACAAGCGGTACTTGTTCCTGACCGTGGTCGTACTGACCCGCAGCCATGCCGCGACCTCTGCCACGGTCAGCAACCGATCCCGTCCGTCCGGGACGGAGCGCCCGCGGACCGGGGTGGAGCGCGGGCGTCCGCCGCTTCCTTTCCGGGCGGGGGCGGTGGGCGGGGTGCGGCACGGTGGGGAACCGGTGGCCGGACCGGGCGTGGACCATGGACGCTCCGTCTCGGCCCCGTCGTCAAGGGCACTCTCATGTCCCGCCGGTTCGTGCCGTGTCTGCCCGGTCACCGCGCTCCTCCCACGTCCTCGTAGGGGTGGGGCGCTGATGTCGCGGGCGGCGGAATGCCGTCCGGGAGCAGGAGCTTCAGAGCGTGTGCGGCTTGCCGGGGGACGACGCTGTTGCCGAGCAGGTGGAGCTGGTCGGCGCGGGACAGGCCGGGGGTGGCGGTTACCCAGCCCTTCTCGTGGCCGAGCATCCATTCCACGAGCTGTGCGGAGAGGCGCTGGGTGCCGGGCACGGTCGGTGCGGGAGCGGCGCCCCCGGTCACGTACTCCCATCTGCGGATGGCCGGGAGGTAGGGGCCCCACCATTCGGGAGGTGAGTGACCGCTGTGCGCAGATTCATCCCGCCCTTGCGTTTCGGCGTGGTGCCGGCACCGCCGTGGGCGTCCGCCGATGTCGGGGTGGGCAGCAGCGTGAGGGCGCTGGCCTGAGTGGAGGCTTGCGAGGCGGCGAGCTGGGCCGCGGTGGAGGCAAGGGTGAGGCTGCCGTTGCGGTAGCGCTGGTTGGGGGAGCCTTTCGACCCGTCGCTGGCCCTGGGAGTGGGCAGCAGGTGCTCGATCTCGTCGGCCAGGGCCGGTCCGTGGCCTCCTGTCTTGCGTTTGTCCGGGTTCTGGGAGCTGCCGCCTCGGCCGAGGTCCGCAGTCTGGGTCTCCATCTGCGGTGTGCGGGGCGGGCGTTCGGGGCCAGGCGCACAGGAACACGCGGGCCCTGGCATGTGCGGCTCCGATGTCGCAGGCGCGGAGCACGCGCCAGTCCGCATCGAAGCCGCGCTCGGCCAGACTTGCGAGAACGACGCCGAGTGCCCGCATGCCAGGTTCTTGTGCGGGGTCTCCCAGACACGTCGGGCAGGGTTCCACGTCGCGAACGGGGGTGGTGCCGGCTCGGGTGGAGAGGATTCCGCGCACATTCTCGATAACCACCATCCGTGGATTCAGGGCGGAGAGGGTGTCGGCGATGTGGTGCCACAGGCCCGAGCGTGAGCCGTCGAGTCCGGTACGCGGCCCGGCGACCGACAGGTCCTGGCAGGGGAACCCGGCGGTGATCACGTCGACGGGTTCGACCTCGCGGAAGTCGGTAGTGCGGACGTCACCGTGATTGGGGACGCCGGGCCAGTGCCGAGCGAGGACCCGGGCGGCGCGAGGGTCGATTTCGGCGTGCCAGGCGATGCGGCCGCCCAGCACTTCCTGGACGCCGAGGTCGAGCCCGCCGATTCCACTGCAGAGCGAGCCGATCCGCAGCTCGCGAGTGGTCACGGCCGAGGCCCCGTCTGACAGGTGCGGGAGGTGAAGGTGGCTGCGGTGGCGGGCTTGACCCGGCCCGTACGCGACCGCGCCCGTGTTCCATCACGGTGTCCGGAGGAGTTCGGCGCGCATGACCTCCCGGAACTTAGAGCCTTGGCCAGGACGATCACATCCTCGTGCTGGACGACCGAGAGCGGGATGCCCTGACGGCGGGCGTCGCGGGCGTTCTTCATCTGGAAGAAGGAGGGGCGGGCGATCAGGCGGCTGTCGCGGATGCCCGCGAGCAGGGCCACGCAGCGCTCGGTGGGGACCAGTCCGGCCGCTTGGCCGGCGGCGAGGACGGCGGAGGGCAGGTCGATGAGTTCGCCGCGCTCGCGCCAGGGGCGGGTGGTGACGACGACGGTGCCGCCGGGGCGCAGGACGCGGCGGCACTGGTCGAGGATCTCGGTGAAGGCGACCAGGAGTTGCTCCACTCCTACGTGGGCAAGGTTCGTCGGGTCGTGGCTGTAGCGGAAGTCCTTCTTGACCACGCCGCGTTCGCCGGTCTCGCGGGTGGAGCGGACCTGGCCGTGCACGCTGGAGCCGTACGGGGGTGAGGTGACGACGAGATCGACCTTGCCGTGGAGGCGGGTGGGGATGAGGTCGGTGAGCTGGCGGGCATCGCCCAGGAAGACGGATCCGGTGCCGGTGCCGCCTTCGTGAGCGGCGGAGGCGGTGTTGAGTTTGGCGAGGTGGGCCCACTTGGGCTCGTACTCGACGCCGAACGCGTGCCTGCCGAGGTGGATGGCTTCGACGAGGGTGGTGCCGATGCCGCACATCGGATCGAGGACGAGGTCGCCGGGCTTGGAGCAGGCGCGGATCGCGTGGGCGGCGATCGCCGGGAGCATCTTGGCCGGGTGGGCCGCGGATCCGGGGACGTAGCGGCCCTTGCGCTGGGCGGGGGCGGAGGTGGGGGCGGTGTTCCACGCCGAGCAGAGGGCAGGCATGGTGAACTCCTCGGTGTTCAGGCGTGGTTGATCGCTGAGAGGACGAGAAGGTCGCAGTGCGCCACTCCGGGGCTGGCGTCGCCCGGCGGGCAGGGCACGAGGCGATCGCCGACGGGGTGGGCGTAGGCGATGGCGATGTGCTGCAAGTAGCGGAAGCCAGCACTGCGGGCGCAGGCGATCAGCGTGCCGAGCGGGTCGGTGAGGACTCCGGCGTCGCGGCGTTGGCGGGTGGCGAGCAGGAGCAGTCCGTCGGGCGGCAGGAGGTGGTGGGCGCGGTGGAAGAAGCCGGGCCAGCCGCCGTCCATCACGCCGGGGGCCGTGCCCAGTCGGGCGAGCATGGCGCCGTCATTGAGGGCCGGGAGGGCGTCGGGGTGGAGTTCGGCCAGCAGGGTCGGCGGTCCGGCCGGTGCGTCAGTTTCGGCGCCGTGGTCGCCGTCGGTGCACGGAATGCGTGTGTCCATGCCAGGTTCGGTCTCTCGGATCGAGAGCCGCAGCAGCCGGGTGGGCGGTCGGCCCGGCAGACGAAGGTACTCGGTTCGAATCTTGTCGATCGCCCAGTCGGGCAGAACTCGGCCCGGTGCGGGAGCTGGGGACGGCTCGTCGTGGGCAGGCAGCCAGATCGTGATCGGCAGCGGGGGCGGGACATTCGGGGTGCGGGGGTGGGCCATGGTGGGCGCGCTGGGCGGGCCGGGCGACGCAAGGTGCTGACGTCTATCTAAGGAGGATTTCCAGGGGTGATCCTGCCAGCCGGCGACAAAGACACTGGTCAGCGGCCGATCTGCCACACCTGCGGTAGGCGACGCCCCGGTCGGCGGGG
Organism: Streptomyces monticola; assembly: GCF_042665355.1. Taxonomy (NCBI): domain Bacteria; kingdom Bacillati; phylum Actinomycetota; class Actinomycetes; order Kitasatosporales; family Streptomycetaceae; genus Streptomyces; species Streptomyces monticola. Next base: position 373,798 of record NZ_JBHTCF010000004.1, read on the forward strand.
TCCTTGTGGAGTGCGGCCAACGACAGCGGGCGCCGCGACGGTGCCGGAGATTCTTTGGTGGAGTTCTCCGGTCGGCTGAGTCTGACATCGCTGCTGGTGAGGGGCGGATCTGCTACGGCGCGTCCGGGGCGTGGCAGCGCTGTGGCGGAGCGTTGGCAGCCACGTGGCGAGGTGATGGCGGGGCCGTGGCAGGGGCGGCTGGCGCGATGGGCGCGTCCCGATGCACCGCACTTCGAGGCAAGGAGCCCCGCGATGCGCGCCACGTCCGCCTGTCCCGCCCGTTCCGCTCGTTCCGCCCGTACCGTCTCGTTCGTTTCGCCGTTGGAAGAGGTCGAGTCCGCGTTTCTCGCGCTGGCCGCCGACCCTTGGCCGCTCACTCTGCCTGCCCGCCTGTTCACGGACGCGCTGGCGGGTGGAGTGCTGCCGGTGAACCGGGTTCGTGCCCGGCTGGTCCACCCCAGTTGCACCGAGGATGCCCGGACAAGGGTATGGGCGGAGGTCCTTGCCCGCCGCGCCGCGCGCAGGGAGCCGTGGAGCACGGTCGCCGTCGGCTTCACCGTTCCCGCGCTGCGGCGTCTGCTGGCGCGGCTGCCCCGCTTCGCCGAGATCGAGATCTGCGAGCTGGAGCAGGAGGTGTTGACCGCGGTGAGCGCCGAGCTCAACCTCCTGGCCGTGAACGAACCGCAGGCCGGACTGAGGCTCGTGCGAGCCGGTGACCGCGCCGCCCACCGGCGGCTGTACGCGGCCCAGCGGACACGACGTACTGCCCCGCTGCCGTTGGATGAGAACTCTGTCCCCCAGCCGCTTCCCGCAAGTGGAGCGGCTGCCATGTGCGCGGTCTTGCAGCGGGCGGTGCACGAGAAGGTGCTGACGGAAGCCGAGGCCGAACTCATCGCCCGGACACGGGTCGAGCGCCAGGTCATGGCGAAGGCCGCCGCGGCCGTGGGGATGAGCGCACGCAGCGCCTTCCGCCATCGCGCCGCCGCCGAGGAGCGGCTCGCAGCCGCCCTGGCCGCGCAGGACTTCTGACCAGGGTCCGGCCAGGGCTTGGCACGATCAGGTCCCGAAATTCTCCTTAGAAGGTGAGAGCAACTGCGGCACGTCAAGCGCCGTAGAGCCGCTCTCGTCCCGTACGTCCCCGGGGTTCGGGCACGGCGTCTCGTGCTGACACCCGAAGTGGCCCCCACGCCCCGCACCAGCGGCTCGCCTTCGCAGCGAAGGAGGTGAAGCGCCGGCGCGGGCCGGCCCGGCCCGGGGGACGAGGCCTTCGCGCCTCCTCTCCCCTCTCCTTGGTCCGCTCCTGTCTCTTCTCCCGCCTGCCGCCCGCGCCTTGGAGGTGCATGTCCGTGCCTGCGTCACTGCACCCGTCCCGGATCAAGGGCCGTCGGCATGGCCTGCGCCGCCTTGGCCGGCAGGTGTGCCGGGGGCTGTTCGTGGCCGTACTCGCTCTGGCCGCGCTGCTGTGCGACCCGCCCAGTTCGTGGGCGGTCGCGGACATCCCCACCGTGATCACGAACCTGCGGAACTGGGTCGTCGGCATCCTTGCCGGACTCGCCACTCTGTTCCTGACGTTCGGCGGCCTGCGCTACCTGATGGCCGGCGGTGACCCGGGCGAAGTCGAAGCCGCCAAGCGGGCGTTGAAGGCCGCCGCCATCGGCTACGGCCTGGCCGTCCTCGCCCCAGTACTCGTCACGGTGCTCCAGGGCATCGTCGGCGAAGGCGGGGGCGCGGAATGAGTCGGGCCCGGCGCTGGATGCGCCCGCGGCATCATCTGCGACTGCTCGCCTTCGCATTCCTCCTCGTCGTCGCGGCCACCGTCGTCGTGCCGACGCTGCCCGTCTCATACGCGGTGGCCGTACCGTCCACGCCCACAGATCCGGAGCCTCGGCCCGAGCCGGGACCTGCCGCCCCCACACCGGCAGAGCCCGAACCATCACCCGGTCCCACACCGGCGCCCGGCGACGCCGACGGGAACGAGGACGGGGGCGGGGGCGGGGGCGGGGACGATCCTGCCTCCCCTGAACCGACTCCGGGACCGACCCCACCCGCCTGCGCGGCTGACGGCGACGACAGCGACTGCGACCCGGGCACCGGCTTCAACCTCGGCCCGCTCACCGACATCCCAGCTTTGATCGTGAACGCGGTCACCACATTCCTCGGGACGCTCCTCGATCAGGTCATGAAGCCGGCCCGGGAACTCCTCGCCGACACCCTGCTGTCCACACCCGACGTCACCAAGCAGCAGCCGATCAAGGCGCTGTGGACCGGCGCGATGGGTATCACCGCCGGGATCTATGTGCTGTTCGTGACCGCCGGCGGGATCACCGTCATGGGACATGAGACCGTCCAGTCCCGCTACGCCCTCAAACAGATCACCCCGCGCCTGTTGTTCGGCATGGTGGCCGCCGCACTGTCGCTGACCGTCATGGGCAAGGCCATCTCCCTGGCCAACGCGCTCTCCCACGCGGTGCTCGGCACCGACGTGAGTGACGCGGGCAAGGGCCTGGTGGAGCGCGTGATCCCCTTTGCTCTGTTCGGCGTCCCGGGTCTCAAGCTGTATCTGCTGCTGCTCGCCGTGGTGATGGTCGTGCTCATCGTGGCGGTGCTGATCGGCTACGTCGTGCGGATCGCGGTGATCGCGCTGCTTGCCGTGTCCGCGCCGCTGGCGCTGTCCTGTCACGCCCACCCGCTGACCGAGGGCGTGGCCCGGATGTGGTGGCGCGGCCTCGCCGGGTGTCTCACCATCCAAGTCGCCCAGTCGATGACGTTCGTCGTCGCGCTGAAGATGTTCTACGCCCCCGGCGCTACCCTGCTCGGCTTCCCGAAGCCGAGCCAGCTGGGCACCATGCTCACCGGGCTCGCCCTGTTCTGGATTCTGTTCAAGATCCCTGGGTGGTGTCTGCGGTCCGTGTTCCGATCCACCCCGATCCACCCCGGGCTGCCCGGCCCGCTCCGGACACTGCAATACCGCCTGCTGTGGGACCTGTTGGGCCGCGCCCTGCCCGCCATGCGGAGCATGCGCCATCTGCGCCACGGCGGCCGGGGCTGGGGCGGTCCGGGCGGGGGCCGGTCAGGTGGCGGGGGTATCCCCGGCAGCCCACCGCCCACGGGCGGGAGCGGAGGCGGCGGGGGCAGAGGTGGAGGGGGCCGGGGCGGGCCAGGCCGGGGCGGCGGGAGCCATCTGCCTGCACCGGGTGGACCAGCTGGATTCGCGGTGCGCCGCAGCCGGGCCCTCCTCGCCACCGCCCGACAGCGCGCCGGAGCAAGAAGCAGTGGCGGCAGCGGCGGTGGCGGTGGCGGTGGCGGTGGCGGTGGCGGTGGCGGTGGCGGTACGCCAACGAGCGGCGCCGGACCCAGGCCCGCAGGGCAACCGTCCACCCGGCGTTCCTCATCCACGCAGAGCCCACCACCGCGCACACCTCCCTCAGGCTCGCGGTCGGTGATCCACCCGGCCCAGGCGGTGCACAGCAGGCAGACGGTACTGCCGATCCGCGCGCAACGTGTTCCCGCCCGTCCAGGCCGGGCGACCCAACTGCGCCTGCCCATTCCCGCCGAGCGCGTCCCCCGCCGCGCCTCGCCCGCTGCCGCGGGGACCGTGCCGAGTACAGGCCCCGCGGTCTCCACCGCGCCGGGACCACCCCGTGCACCCCGACGGCCCCGGCAGCTGGCGCTTCCCATCCCTGCCGAGCGGGTCCGCCGCCGCCCCGCCCGGCCCGTACAGCTGCGCCTGCCGCTCGAACCACCCGCCCCGCCCGCCGCCCGGAGGTGAACCGTCATGCCCGACACAGATGACGAGTACGTCGCATCGGCCCGTATCCCCGCCGACGTAGCGAAGAGTGATCCACTGCTCGGGCCGCTGACCGCGCGGCAGTTGGCGATCCTCTCCCTCGCCGCTCTCGTGCTGTACACGGGGTTCTGGGCCAGTCGTCCGTTCATGGCGCCGCTCGCCTACGCGGCGCTCGTCGCTCCGCTCGCCGTGCTCGTGACGGTGGTGGCGGTAGGACGGCGCGACGGCATCGGTCTGGACCGGCTGTTGCTGGCCGCCGTCCGCCACCACCGTTTCGTGAAGCGGCAGGTGCCCGCGCCCGAGGGTGTCCCCGCGCTCCCGGATGTCACCCCGGCCGCCTGGCGCGCAGCCGCCGGCGGCGCACCGACCGCTCAGCGCCTGCCGTGTGAAGCCGTCACCGAGGCCGGTGTCATGGATCTCGGGCGGGACGGGCAAGCCGCATTGGCAATGTGCAGCACGCTCAACTTCCACCTGCGCACCGGCGGTGAACAGCAGGCGCTCACCGAGGCATTCGCCCGCTGGCTCAACGCGCTCACCGGCCCCACCCAGCTCCTGGTGCGGGCCCATCGCCTCGACGTCGCCCCGCTCGTCCACGACCTCACCCAGCAAGCCGCCCAGCTTCCCCACCCGGCGCTCGCCCAGGCGGCCCTGGCCCACGCCGCCTACCTCGACCAGCTCGCCGACGAACGCGACCTCCTCACCCGGCAGGTCCTGCTGACCACCCGCGAGCCCTCCGCCTCCGGCGGCCCGCGTGCCGCTCATCGCCTCGACGAGGCGGCCCGCGCCCTGGAAGCCGCCGAGATCACCGTCACGGCACTGGACGGCGCATCGGCCGCGCACACGCTCCGCCTGTCCGCCGCCCCCGAAGCCCTCGACCTGGGAGGTGCGTGATGCCCCGCTTGTGGCGACGTACCGCCGCATCGCGGCAACGCGTCGATGTGCGGGACGAGTTGGCGCGGCTCGGCCCGGACGGTATCGAGGTGCACGCCCGGACGCTCGCCGTCGGCAGTCAGCTGGCCGCCACGCTGGTGGTGACCGGCTATCCGGCAGAAGTGGTACCGGGCTGGCTGGATCCGCTGCTCACCTACCCCGGCCGCCTGGATGTCGCCCTGCACATCGAGCCCGTGCCCAGCGCACTCGCCGCCCGACAGCTGAAGACGCAACGCGCCCGCCTGGAATCCACCCGCCGCACCGGCTTCGACCGCGGCCGGCTCGACGACCCGGACACCGAAGCCGCCGCCCAGGACGCCGCCGAGCTGGCGTACCGGATCGCGCGCGGCGAGGGGAAACTCTTCCGCGTCGGCCTGTACATGACCGTCTACGGGCGCGACGAAGAGCACCTCGCCGATGAGGTCGCCTCCGTGCGGTCCGTCGCCGAGTCCCTCTTGGTCTCCACCGCCCCGGCCACCTACCGCTCCCTGCCCGGCTGGCTCGCCACGCTCCCGCTGGGCCTGGACACGCTGAAAGTGCGCCGCACCTTCGACACCGAAGCCCTCGCCGCCTGCTTCCCGTTCGCCTCCCCTGACCTGCCCGCCGATACGGCCATGAGGCCGGGCGGAGTCCTGTATGGGGTCAACACCGCCAGCGGCTCTCTCGTGCTGTGGGACCGGTTCGCGCAGGACAACTACAACTCCGTGCTGCTCGCCCGGTCGGGGGCCGGGAAGTCGTATCTGACCAAGCTCGAACTGCTCAGGCTGCTGTTCACCGGCATCGAGGCGAGGGTCATCGACCCCGAGGACGAATACGTGCGCCTCGCAGAAGCGGTCGGCGGCACGGTCATCCGGCTCGGCGATCCGGCAGTCAGGCTCAACCCATTCGACCTGCCGCCCTCCGCGGGCGGGGACGGGGACGCACTGACCCGGCGGGTGCTGTTCCTGCACACATTCCTGTCCGTGCTCTTCGGCGCCGAGCTATCGGCTGCCGAACGTGCCGTCCTTGACCGGGCCGTTCTTGCCACCTACCGGCATGCCGGCATCTCCACCGATCCGGCCACCTGGTCACGCCCGGCGCCGCTGCTGAAGGACCTGGCCGAGCAGCTGACGACGATGACGGACGCGGCGGCCGGTTAGCTGGCAGCGCGCCTCGACCCATACGTGAACGGCTCGCACCGGCAGCTCTTCGCCGGGCCGACCACGTCCCACGCCACCGGCCATCTGGTGGTGTTCTCCCTCCGGGAGATCCCCGACGAGCTGAAGACCGCGGGCATGCTGCTCGCTTTGGATGCGATCTGGCGTCAGGTCGCCCACCCCGGCCCGCGCAGGCGCCGTCTGGTCGTGGTGGACGAGGCGTGGGTGCTGATGCGCGACGGGCACGGAGCACGGTTTCTCTTCCGGATGGCCAAGGCCGCCCGCAAGTACTGGACCGGACTCGCGGTGGTCACCCAAGACGCCGACGACGTCCTGGCCAGCGAGCTCGGGCGGGCGATCGTGGCGAACTCCGCCACCCAGCTGCTCATGCGCCAGGCCCCGCAGGCCATCGATCAAGTCGCCGCCGCCTTCCGGCTGTCCCGCGGGGAGCGGCATCATCTGCTGTCCGCTCCGCGCGGGTGCGCGTTACTGCTGTCTGGCCGAACGAAGATCTCTTTCAGTCCCGTCGCCTCCGAGACCGAGCATGATCAGATCACCACGGACCCGGCCGAACTCCAGGCGAATGAAGTCGCCTTGGAGTGCGAGGAAAGCGACCCGTACGGGCTTCCCGATCTGGACGGGCTCTCTGATCTGCCAGGGCTTGCGCCATGAGCGCCGGCCGTCCCGGCGGACCGGTGGTGGACTTTCTGACCGATCCGGGCTCCTTCTGGCCCGGCCTCCTGGGCGGCAAGGACTTCCTCAGCGCGTCCTGGCCGTGGCTGGTGGCCTTCTGCGCCGCGACCGCGGCGGCCGTCGGCGCACTGCGGGTGGTCGTGCACCGGCGTCGGCAGGCCGCCCTCGCCGACGGCGCCCACCTGGTCACCGTCCTCGCCCCGCCCACCGTGCCCGAGCGCGGCGGCGAGGTGCTGTGGGCCCAACTGGCCGGCCTGCTGCGGCCCTGGCACCAGCGCCTGCTGCACGGCCAGCCGCACGTCGGCTTCGAATACGCCTTCACTGGCGACGGACTGGCCGTACGGCTGTGGCTGCCGAAAGGTGTACCCAGCCCGCTGGTGCGCCGGGCCGTCGAGGCCGCCTGGCCCGGCGCCCACACCACCGTGAGCCACGCACAACCTCCGCTCCCCGTAGGCTACTTGCACACTGCGGGACGCTTTGCCCTGGCACGCCCCGAGGTCCTGCCGCTGCGTACGGACCACAAGGACGATCCCCTGCGTGCCCTGCTGCAGGCCGCTACCGACATGGCCGCCGGCGAGCAGGCACTCGTCCAGATCCTGGCCCGGCCCGCGACCGGTGCCCGCGTGCGACAGGCCAGGCACCGGGCCCGCCGTCTGAAGGCCGGGCGCTCCGCGTCGCGCGTCACGCTCCTGCTCCGGCTCTTCTCTCACCGTCCCCAGCCGGTCTCGTCCACCCCGCAGGACCCCTCGCACGGAGCTGAGGTCCGCGAGAGCGTCACCAAGCTCACCGGCCCGCAGTGGGAGACCACGATCCGTTACGCCGTCACTCTGCCGCCCACGGGCGACGGAGCCGGGACGCGACTGCGGGGCCGGGCCCATGCCGTCGCCTCCGCCTTCCTGCTCTTCGCCGCCCGCAACTGGCTGACCCGCCACCGCCTCCGTATCCCCCACCGAGACCTCAGCGCCCGCCGCTTCCCGCTGCGCGCAGACCTCCTCTCGGTCCCGGAACTGGCCGCCCTCGCCCATCTGCCCTGGGATCCGGACGCCCCTGGCCTGGCCCGCGCCGGTGCCCGCTCCATCGCCCCACCCCCAGCCGTCCCTCAGCCCGGCCCCGACATCAAACCGCTCGGCGCGGCGGACACCGGCGCCCGCCGCGCCGTCGGCCTCGCCGTCCCTGACGCCCGCCAGCACCTGCACCTGATGGGCGCCACCGGCTCCGGCAAGTCCACCCTCATCGGCAACCTCATCCTGGACGACGTACAAGCAGGCCGCGGCGCGGTCGTCATCGATCCCAAAGGCGATCTGGTGGCCGGTCTCCTGCACCGGCTGCCGGACACCTGCGCGGACCGCCTGGTGGTCATCGACCCCGACGACGTCCACGTACCGCCGTGCCTGAACGTCCTGGACGGCACGGACATCGACGTCGTCGTCGACAACATCACCGGCATCTTCCGCCGTATCTTCACCGCCTTCTGGGGACCCAGGACCGACGACGTGATGCGCGCCGCCTGCCTGACCCTGCTGCACCACGCCCAGGTGACCAACCGGCTCGTCACCCTCGCGGACGTACCCCGGCTGCTCGGCGAGCCGGCCTACCGACTGCGAATGATCCCCACCATCAAGGACCCCGTCCTGAAAGGCTTTTGGACCTGGTACGAGGAACTGTCCGAGCCATCCCGGGCCGCCGTGGTCGGCCCGGTCATGAACAAGCTCCGCGCCTTCCTGCTGCGCTCCTTCGCACGCCAGGCCATCGCGTCGGGCGAGTCCACCTTCCACCTCGCCGATGTCCTGGACGGCGGCATCCTGCTCGCCCGCCTGCCCAAAGGCGCGCTCGGCGAAGAGACCTGCCGCCTGCTCGGCTCGTTCATCGTCGCCAAGACCTGGCAGTGCGCCGCCGCCCGCGCCCGCACTCCCGAGCACCAGCGCATCGACGCCGCCCTGTATGTGGACGAGTGCCACAACTTCCTCACCCTGCCGTACCCGTTGGAGGACATGCTCGCCGAGGCCCGCGGCTACCGCCTGTCCCTGACGCTGGCCCACCAGAACCTCGCACAGCTCCCCCGCGACCTGCGCGAAGGCATTTCCGCCAACGCCCGCAACAAGGTCTTCTTCAACGCCTCCCCGGAAGACGCCCACGCCCTGGAGCGTCACACCCTGCCCACGCTCGGCGCCCACGACCTCGCCCACCTCGGCCCTTACCAGGCCGCCGCCCACCTCCTCACCGACGGCGCCGAGTCGGCCGCGTTCACCCTGACCACCCGTCCCCTGCCGCCCGCCCGGCCGGGCCGCTCGGACGACCTACGGGCCGCTGCGGCCCGCCACTTCGGCGGCACCACCAGCCGCTCCTTCCACCTGCCCCTGTGACCTCGAAAACTCGTGACCTCGTGACCTCGAAGGAGCGGCCATGCCAACACCCACCCCCGACCCCCGCTCCGGTTACGTGCCCCGGGCCGCCGTCCGCCGGCGCCGCCCAGCACAGGCCGCCCGCGCCCGCACCAACCTCGCCGAGCTCACGGCCCGACTCACGCCCCGCGACGTCTGGCTGACCGAGATACTCCACGAACACAAGGTGCTCACCTCGCACCACATCGCTCAACTCGCCTTCGGCGGCGGCCATCGCACCGCCAACCGCCGCCTGCGCGAGCTGTACTTTCTCGGCCTCGTCGATTCCTTCCGCCCTCTGAGGCAGACGGGTTCCGCCCCCGAGCACTACACCCTCGGCAAGGCCGGGGCCGAACTCCTCGCCGCCCGTGCCGGAGTCGAACCGGCCGCCACTGGCTGGCGCAAAGACTCGTGTGCCCGCATCGCCTTCTCCCCGACCCTGGAGCACACCCTCGGCGTCAACGCCCTCCTCGTCACCTTGGCCGTCACCCGGCGGCTTCCCATCTGGCTGTCGGAGCGCTCCGCCACCCGGCTGTGGGGCGACTGGACCCGGCCCGACGCCTACGCCCACTGCGCGGCGCCGAGCGGCCAACTCCTTCCGTTCTTCCTGGAGTACGACACCGGCTCCTACAACCTCGCCCGGCTGGAATCCAAACTCCCCGGCTACGCGGCCCTCGCCTCCACCACCGGCACCCGCACCCCGCTCCTCATCCACACCCGCACCACACGCCGCGAAACCGCCCTGCGCCGCCGCCTCGCCCCGTCAGCCGGCCAGCTCGGCCTTCTCGTAGCCACCGGCAACGCCGAACTCGCCGCCCCAGACGCAGCGGCCTGGCTCCCCATGGACTCCGTCCCCAGCACACGGCTCGACCTCACCCAACTCACCACCCATTGGCCCCACCTCACCCCCGCACTGACCCCCGACACGACCTTGCCCGCGCCCGGCCGACGCGCCGCGCTGCCCTGGCGGCCCATCCCGCCGCTCCCTCCGGACGAGGAACGGCCATGAGCGCCCTCGCCAAGACCACCGGGGGCATCGGCTGCACGATCCTCGCCCTGCCCCTGCTCGCGGCACTGACCGTGGCCGCGCTCATATCCGGCCTGCTTCCCGGCGGCGCCGACGGGTCCGCCGCACCCAGCAAGCACGCCCTCGCCGACATCCCCGCCTACATGCTCGCGCTTTACCAGCGTGCCGCTCCGGAATGCCCCGGCCTGTCCTGGACGATCCTGGCCGCGATCGGCAAGGTCGAGACCAATCACGGCCGCCACCCCACGATGATCTCCTCAGCAGGCGCCGTGGGACCGATGCAATTCCTGCCGTCCACCTTCAAGGCGTACGCCTATCCGGTCCCACCCGGCGGAAAGAAGCCGCCGACCCCGTGGGATCCCGTCGACGCGGTCCACGCCGCCGCCCGCCTACTGTGCGCCAACGGCGCGAAGAACAACAAGAACCTCCGGCGGGCCATCTGGCACTACAACCACGCGGACTGGTACGTCGACAAGATCCTCAAGATCTCCGGACGGTACGCGGCTGCGGCGCCCGTCCCAACCGGCGCGGCAGGCAAGGCCGTTACCTTCGCCCGCGCCCAGCTCGGCACCCCCTACGTGTGGGGCGGCGACGGACCTGCCGAGGGCGGCTTCGACTGCTCCGGACTCACCCAGGCCGCCTACCGTGCCGCCGGCATCAGCATCCCCCGCGTCGCCCAGGCCCAGTACGATGCGGGGCCCCGTCTACCGAGGAAGGCCCAACTGGCCCCAGGCGACCTGTTGTTCTTCGGCACCGACCCTGGCCACATCACTCATGTCGGCATCGCCAGCGCACCGGGCCGGATGATCGACGCGCCCCGCCGGGGAGCAGTCGTGCGGGAGCTCCCCCTCGACGTGGCCGCGAGGTCCGACTTTCAGGGTGCCTCCCGACCCGCTGCCGGGCGGGGCCCCCGATGACCGGCCCCAGCCCCTCCGAGGCCCGACGGTTCCTTCACGCCCTGACCCGGGCCTTGGGCGCCGTCGCCGTTCTCGCGCTCGTCTTCACAGCGGTGAACGTGACGCTGTTCGCGGTAAGTCAGGGAGTGCCGTGGCCCATTGCCGTCCTTCTCGACCCCATGCTGGCTCTCGGTTTGGTGGTCGCCCTGTACGCGGAGGCCCGGCTGGCCGATTGGGGCGTCAGTCCTTCCCGGTGGTCGACGGCTCTGCGGTGGTTCACCGGCACGGTCGCGACGCTGATGAACATCTGGCCGTCGCTGTGGCCGGACGGACGGATCGGCTGGCCGACCCGGGCCGATCCGGCGGGCATCGTCCTGCACGCCACGCCGACCCTGCTCCTCGTACTGCTCACGGAGACAGTGGCCGCCTATCGACGAGGCATCTCGCCGCTCCTAGACCGGATCGGCCCCGCCGATCCCACGGAAAACTGCCTCGCCCCCGCCTCCCTCCGGCCCCGATCGTCCGAACCTGACCCACCTGGCATCAAACCGATCACCGAGCCCTCGATCGGTCCCGCTCCCCCGCCCGATCCTGCCCCTTCCGGCGCTCTGACCGCCCCGGCGCACCCGGCCACACCCCCACCCTCCGACGACGGGGGCCCCACGGCGGCCGACAGCGCGCCGGGCACAGCCTCGGTGACCCCGGTGGGCGAAGCGCGTACGGACAGCCCGCCACAGGGCGACGTGTGGGCGCGCGCCACAGCGATCGACGACGCGGTGCGTGCGGTCACTGGCCGACCGGTGAGCGTCTGGCGGCTCCGATCGGATCTGCACCTCGGCCCGAAGCGGGCCCGCCAGATCCGGACGCAGCTCCTGGCCCGTCGGCCCGACCACGCCGAACCGCTCTCCTGACCAGCGACGATCCGTTTTCCCACCGTCGATCGCAATATCCGCCGATCGACTTGACAGGGGAAACCCTATGGAGCGTCCATGGGTCGCACCGGCCGAGCGTCACGGGTTCACGCACCCCGAACCCACGGGCGCCGGGCCGAGTTCGACCGGGATCTTCTGCGCTGCGCACGCACCCGTTCGACACCGTGGCATTCCATGCCGCACCCCGGCCGGGGACCTCCGTCCATCTCCGCTCACCGGAAGCGAGGCCCCACCATGTCCGATGTCCAAGACTCCAACGTCCGTGATCTGCGCCCAGTACCCAGCCCTCAACCTCTGACCGGCCTTACTGGTGCCCCTGCGGCGATCTACACCGAGCTGGTCACCACCCCGTACGCCACGGCGGCCGAACTGGCCCTTGCCGCCGGGCTCGGCCGCTCCACGGCGACCAATGCCCTGGCCACCCTGGAGAAGCAGGGGCTGGTCGTGCGTGAGCCCGGCGGGCACGAGGGGGCGCGGCGCGTCCCCGACCGCTGGCGCGCTGCGGGTGACTCCCCGTTGGCCACCGGCGATGACGACGCCGCCGCCAATCACGACAGCGACACCACACGCACAGGCGACCGCCCGGAGCCCGCACCCACCAGCCCCACGAAGGTCGACGCCAACGGCACTGGCACTACGAGTGAGAGCCCGTCGACCACGCTCGGCGAGCAGACGGTCCACCCCGAGGCCCCAAGCGACGGGGGACAGCCAGTGGCTGAGAGCGCGGCGACCACCTCATTCGGCGAAGGCAAGCGACTCGCACCCGGTGCTCTGAGGCAGTTGGTGGTCGGCCACCTCGAAGCGCACCCCGGCAAGGCTTTCACCGCGACCGGCATCAGCCGTGCCATCTCGAAATCCTCAGGCGCCATCGCCAACGCGCTGGTCACGCTCGCGGGCCAGGGTGTCGCCGAGCAAGTCACCGATCGCCCCCGGACTTACCGGCTGGCGAATCCGAGCGGGACAGAATCCGAGTAGCCGCAGCCCCAGGCCCGGTCCGGGCGCATCGCGCGCATGGCGCGGTGCGCCCGGACCTACTGCGTTCTGCTCACCGAGGCTCCTGCCCGCCCCCCCCAACTCGACGCGGCTTAGTGCTGCGCGCCCGCGCGGCATCATCCGGTGCAGGCCGAGACCGGTCAGCTCCGGGTGGCAGACCAGGCTGTCCGGCAGCCTGCGGTGCAGCTCGTGCGCGGTCTGCGTCTTCCCGCCGCCGAAGGGTCCGTTGATCCAGACCAGCATCCTGCGAGACTGACCGGTCAGCACCTGCCGTTCGGGGATGGATCGCGCCCACACCGAGATGCCCTTCCAAGCGCCGACCGGATGTTGTCTGGCTGCGCGCCAGTTCATGCAAGATGCACCGATAGGCCGGGCCGATGGCATACACGGAATCGGTCGGTTCGCCCTGAAGCGGAGCACCACCCTCCCTCGTCTCTTTCACAGGTGTCACACATCGCTTCATACAGCTCGCACATCACGAGAGGCCCTGGGCGCCCCGCCTCCGCTTGCGGCCTGTTTCCGGACAGCCCACCCGTCCTGCCTTTCGATCGTCCTTGCCGGGCCCCGGTAGCCGGTGCCTATCGTGATCGCCGCGCCCGCAGGTGCAGACCAACGGCATGTGCGCGGTTGCTACGGGGAGGGAATGCGCACGGCTGCGCCGGCCGCAGGCTGGTGTGCCGTATCTCTTGCCGCGGGCGCTGGAGAGCCGGCAGGGGGTGCGGCCGAGGTGGCCTGGCCACGGGCACGGTGTGTGCCTGTCCCCCGCAGGCGCCGTGCGGCTTCCCTTTGCGGCCGCGCCGCCGCGCCCCTTGCCTCGACAGTGCACCATCGGTTGATCAGGGCAAGGAGATCCGAACACCATGCACTTAGGCACCTCACGCACGTCGGTCCGGCGTGCCCGCATACGTGCAAGACGCTCCGCGCTGGCGGCTACGGTCGCCGTCGCACTCTCCCTCGGCGTGGTTCCAGCCGCCGCAGCTCCCGGCAAGGAAGACAGGCCGTCCACTGTTTGGGGCAAGGGCGGCGAGAAGGCCAAGATGCCGCCGGTGAAGGTCGGCAGGACCAAGGCTCCCGCCTCGGTCCGCGAACAGGAGGCCGCCGCCGCGGTGGCCCGGTGGCGGGCCGTGCAGGAAGAACGCTCCCGCGGCACCAAGGAGCCGGCGCAGCTGAGCGCGAAGGACCGGGCCGCGCTCGCGGCGGTGGTCCCCAAGGGGCAGGGCCAGGTGCCCTGGCACCAGATCTCGGACGTCTGGGTGACTGACTCCCTGGTCGTGCGCGTCAACTACTCGACCGGCAACCTCATGCTCGCCGCCACTGACCTGCACCTGCCCGGGGTGGGCAAGTCGCTTCAGCTGACGCGGACCTACAACTCCCTCGACGCGCCCTGGGGGAAGGTCTCCCAGCGATGGTGGCAGGGGTACGAGCGCTACCTGCAGGTCGAGACCGACAAGATGGTCCTCTACGACGCCACCGGCGCCTCGGTGTCCTTCAGCAAGAAGAGCGATGGCACCTTCGCCACCCCCGAGGGCTACCGGTTGGACCTGAAGAAGACCTCCAGTGGTGAGTACACGGTGACCGAGCGCGGCTCGGGCATGAAGGACACCTACAGCGCGGCCGGCACCCTGGTGAAGGTCACCGACCGCAACGGTGGCCACATACTCGTCGACCAGCACGACGAGGGCAGCGAGCACAAGGGCTTCAAGATCACTGACGACCGGTCCGGCCGCTCGATCGACCTGCTGAAGACCGATGCCTCGCAGTGGCAGGCCAAGGACAACACCGGTCGCACTGTCGTCTACGACCTCAACTCGGCGGGGGATGTGGCCAAGACCACCGACACCGAGGGCAAGGCCACCAGCTTCGTCTACGACTCGAACCGCCGCCTGACGAAGATCACCACCCCCGAGGGGCGCGTCACGGTCTTCACCTACGACGCACAGAGCCGCGTCACTTCGATGAAGCGCGCCACCACCTTCGACGGCTCCGGCGAAACCGGCCCGACCTACCTGTACGACTACACGGCGGCCACCCCCAACTCCGAAGGCATCACCACCGTCACCGACCCGGTCGGCGACACCACCACCTACAAGCACGCCGCCGACGGCGAGATCACCAAGGTCACCGACGCCCTCGGGCGCAACCGGGAACGCACCTACGACGCCAACCGCAACGTCGCCACCGCCACCGACGCCATGGGTGTGGGCTCCACCCCGGGCAATGTCACCGCCTACGGCTGGGATGCCCGCTCCAACCCCACCACGGCAAAGCTGCCCACCGGCGCGACGTCCTCGCTGACCGGCTACCAGACCATCGCCGGCGCCGACGTCCCGGGAAAGATCACCACCGCGGACGGACTGTCGGCCACCTACAGCTACGACAGCGCGGGCAACACCACCAAAGAGACCGTCGCCGGCACCGAGGGCGGCACACGCACCTTCACCTACAACCCCACATCACCGACCTGCGGCGGATTCAAGGGCCAGCGCTGCGAGATCAAGGACGCCAACAGCAACGCCACCCAGTTCACCTACGACGCCAAGGGCAACCTCTCGAAGGTCACCCCACCCAAGCCGCTGGGCGAGACCACCTACACGTACGACCAGGCCGGACGAGCCACCAGCACCACCGACGGCCGCGGCACCAAGGTCAACTTCACCTACGACAACCGCGACCGCATCACCAAAGTCTCCGGCCCCAGCGGCTGGGCCGAGTACACCTGGGACGGCGACGGCAACCTCAAGCAGCGCTCGGATGCCACCGGCATCACCAAGTACGACTTCGACCCTCTGAGCCGCGAAACCGTCCGCACCCTCCAGGACGGCTCCCAGACGGTGCTGACCTACACCGCCGACGGCAACGTGGAGACCTACCACGACCCCTCGGGCATGGTGCGGTACACCTACAACAAGACCAACAGGCTCGAATCCCTGACCGACCCCTACGGGCAGAAGACCGGCTTCGAGTACAACGCCAACGACGCCCGTAGACAGATCAGTTATCCGGGCGGCACGGTGCAGACCATCACGCGGGACGCGGCCAACCGGGAGACAGCCATCAAGGCGACCTCGCCCAAGGGCACTCTGATGGACCTCTCCTACAGCTACACGTACACCAGCGGCACCACCACCAAGGACGGCTCGAAGATCCGTACCCGCACCGACGCGGTCAGCGGTCTCAAGCGCACCTACGACTACGACTCCGCGGGCCGTCTGACGTTCACGAAGGAGACCAAGGGCTCGGCCACCAACGGCAGCTGGCTGTACTGCTACGACAAGGCCGGCAACCTGACCTCGCAGGGCACCGCGGCCGGCTGCCCCGGCGGCTCCACGTACACCTACAACGCCGCCTCACAGATCACCGGCAAGAACGGCTCGACGGCCAACTGGTCCCACGACGCCGCCGGAAACGAAACCGCCGCCGCACCCACCACCGACACCACCCGCACCGGCGGGCAGTGGAGCGACTTCTCCCAGCAGACCGCTCTCACTCACAGCGGCACCGACTACAAGGCCCGTTACGCGAGCACCGACAACTCCGAGCGCACCCAGTTCGGCTCGACGGCGTTCCACCACGGACCGCTCGGCCTGTCCGCCCAGACTCTCAGCGGCGTGGACACGAACTTCACCCGCGAACCGGGCGGCACACTCAACTCGTTCCGTACCAAGAACACGACCTACTACTACCTCGCCGACGCCCTCGGCAGCATCGAAGCCGTCGTGAACGCGGACGGCGAGAAGGTCAACACCTACGGCTACAGCCCCCGCGGCGTCACCAGCGCCAACGAGAAGGTCCCCCAGCCCTACCGCTTCGCCGGCGGCTACCAGGACCCCACCGGGCTGTACCACTTCAAGGCTCGCTTCTACGACCCCAACATCGGGCGCTTCACGCAACCCGACCCGGCAGGCCTGGAAGCCAATCCCTACCTCTACGCCTCTGGCGACCCCACCAACATCATCGACCCGAGCGGCCTGTTCGGATGGTCAGACATTGGTGAAGGTCTCGGCGCCTTCGCCGGAGGTGTAGTCGGTGTGGCAGCTACTGCCGCGCTGTGCTCCACAGGCGTCGGATGCGTCGTCGCCGGGGCAGTCATCGTCGGCCTCAGTTCAGGATCCGGAGCGGCTATCGGATCCGCCGTGGGCGGCGGAGACTACGAGGACCGCGCCGACGCCTTCAAGAATGGGACCTTGTGGGGAGCACTCGGTGCGTCCCCGGCCGGGTCCTGGCTGGGGCGCTTCTTCTAGGTAGCAGGCAGCGTAGGCATGAGGGCCTGCGAGCGTGCATCGCTCGCAGGCCCGCCGGGAGGAGAAACCCTGCAATGAAGAACAACAGGCCAAGCCTACGGTCACGTTGGCGTGCAGCAGCGCGTGTGAGCCTCTTCGGCGCCATTATCACGGGACCCCTGAAGTTCCTCAACTCCGGGATCGGCTGGGACGTGCTGTTCTCCGCGCTGGTCGGCGCTGTCGCAGGCGGAGCTCTCGGCTTTCTGGTTCCCTCTCTCCTAAGCCGCCCTCGACCTCAGCGTCCACTTCCGCCTCCTCCACCACACCCGCCTTCGCCGCCACCCCCGCCACTCGAGTAGGGCTCCACTCAATCCACGGCGCCCGGGCCTAGCCCCCGAACTCGCCCTCGCCGCAGGGCTGGGCCGTTCCACCGCCACCAGCGCGCCGGACACTCTCGAAACGCTCGGGCTCGCTTCACGCCCACCGGGCGGGCATTTCGCCGGTGCACTCCTTCCGGGCTCGCTCCTGGGTATTGCGATGCCTCCCCGTCGAACACCTCAGGGGCAGACCCGATGAAGTATTTGCCGCCACCGGCATCAGCCGCGCCATCGAGAGATCATGCGGTGCGATCGCCGGCTACTCGGCGGTCTGGCGAAAAGGGGTGTGCCGCCGAGCAGATGAGTGAGCGGCCAAGGACCTATCGTCGCGCGCCCACGACCACTCAGAGCTGACCGCCCCCCATCAGCCCGTGCCTCCTGTGACACCCATGTGGGTGTCACAGGAGGCACGGGCTGCTTTCGGCATGCACCGAAACCAGCAACTGCTTGTCATTCATACGAGTCAGAAACAGGGCCGCATCGTCGACAGGTTGCAGAGGAAAGTCGATGCCCGCGCCGTTCCACCTTGGTGCTCGATGCAACAGCGACAGTCTTCCGACTGCCGTCAGCCGCGCGAGGACCAAGCTTTGCCGCCGACTACGACACGAGTTCAAGCCCAGTAACTCCCCAACAAGGGGCTTCTATACCGGCTCCGCCATACCGTGCCCCAGACGCAGACGGCTTCGCCGAATAGTGCTTCAAGTCCGAGAGGCTGGTGGGCATCTCGCCGATCGGCGAACGCGCGGACGCTCACCAAGAGGCTTCAAGGAATGAAATGCGCCAGCCCAGACAAGAGTGAAAATCCTGAAATGCATTCCGCTTACTGAGCAGCCGGGGCACCTACGAGGTTAATTCCTCGTTAACCAGCATTCCGCTCACTGATTACTTTCCAGCCGCACCACAAGAACCGATTGCCGCACTCAGGAGTTCGAATATAGCTTTGGCGGCACAACGTTCGGGCTATGCCAAAGGCAAGCGCACGGAGAGTGTGCAGAATTGGAAGTTCAGGTGGCGGCAAGGCTTGCCATCTCGAATCCGTCAAGCCTGCGGCATGCGACATAGGAGAGGTCACTTGAGGTTCAAGAATCGTGCGGCATCACTGATCGGGGCAGGTACGCTCCTGGCGGGAGCGCTCGTGGGCGCCACTGCGACCAGCGCAAGTGCCGACCCGCCAATATGTGATGGCATCAGGGCCGTACAGAACAACTCCGATGGCTACGGCTACTTCAAGGAGAACAACACCCACTTAAGGGACGCGCCGTACGAGGTGTGCGACTCCACACGCCACGGCGCGGGCAGAAAGATCTTCTATTGGTGCCAGTGGACGAATGGCTACGGAAACAAGTGGATCTACGGGCGCCTCTCCGGTACCGAAAATTACGGCTTCGTGTATGCGCCTAACGTTCGGCATGGCGGAGGCTCACTGAAGGCTTGCTGACAGGGGCGCAGTTCTAAGTCCCCTGGAGGCGCTGCCGGCCCCCAAACACAGAGAGCTTCTGGCGGTTGGATCTCCTCAACGGAGCTGCCGCTGGAAGCCTCTCTGTGTTTCTGCCTCGCCATGAAGAGGGCTATGGTTGCACTCTTTGTCGAGACTCAGTGGTTTGGGACCTGGACACGGACCTCCAGGCCTCCGTCCTCACGAGGCGTTGCTGTCACTGTTCCACCATGAGCACGCATCACGGAGCGGACGATGGACAGGCCGAGGCCTGCACCCTTGTCACTGCCGGTGCGCGCCGCGCGTAGTCGGCGAAAAGGCTCGAAGAGATTCTCGATCTCGTACCCGGGCACCAGCGTGCCTGTATTTGAGACAACCATGACAGCGTGGCCACGCTCAACTTCCGTGTCCACTTTCACCCAACCGTTCTCAGGAACGTTATAGCGAATGGCGTTCTGTACCAGATTGAGGGCTACGCGTTCCAGGAGAACGCCGCTGCCCTGAGTGACTGCCGAGCGCCGCTCACCACGGATCTCAATGCCCTCTTGGCTCGCCTCTGAGCTGCTTTGGTCGATGGCCCTCGAAGCGACCTCGGCGAGGTCCACGGGTTTGCGGTCCACGATCTGATTGTCGCTGCGGGCCAACAGCAGCAAACCCTCGACGAGTTGCTCACTCCGCTCATTGGTAGCCAGGAGC
Source organism: Streptomyces monticola (assembly GCF_042665355.1). Classification (NCBI taxonomy): domain Bacteria; kingdom Bacillati; phylum Actinomycetota; class Actinomycetes; order Kitasatosporales; family Streptomycetaceae; genus Streptomyces; species Streptomyces monticola. The sequence goes on from NZ_JBHTCF010000004.1 coordinate 393,301, forward strand.
GTCTTGCCGAGCTGCTTCAGTTCGATGGAGGCCCCTGGGTCGGAGAGATGAACCTCTAGGAGTGTGCGACTGATGGCGAGCGGAGTGCGCAGCTCGTGTGAAGCATTCCCCACAAAGCGCTGCTGAGCGGTGAACGCCCGTTCCAGGCGATCCACCATCTCGTCGAACGTATCGGAGAGTTCCTTCAGCTCGTCATCGGGGCCGTCCAGTTTGATACGCCGTGCTAGGTCGGTGGCAGCGACCTGGCGCGCGGCGCGTGTGATCCGCCCCAGGGGCGCCAGGACACGGCCCGCCATCGCGTAGCCGAAGGCAAACGCCACCGCCGTGAGTATCAGCAGAGCCAGCAAAGAACGGTTGAGCAATGAGTTGAGCGATGCGGCGCGTTGTTGGTCCACGCACTCTCGCAAGATGCTGTTGAACTCGGCAGGGCTTTGGGCCAGTTCTAGCGCAGGACAGGTGCTACTCGACCAACGCACCCCGTATCCATCAGTGATGCGTACGCTCGCGCCGTCATTTTGCAGGGCTTCAGCAGCCAGTAGATAAATGATCGAGAGAAGCACAATCCCGGCCATCAGGAACATACCGCCGTACAGCACCGTCAGCCGAATCCGGATAGTTGGACGCAGCCGCGACAGGTTCCCGGTGGCCTCAATTCGATACCAGGAACGCCCGGTGGGGGACGCCTGTGGCGGATGTTGTGGTTTCGGCGGGAGCATCGATTGCGGAGCACCCTCGGGGGTACGGGCCATGACCTCACATCCGACTTAACGAGCTGCCGCCCAAGGGGATCGCACCCGTCGGGAAGCTAGGGGAGAGTTGCCCCGGGCTCTCAGCGCGTACCCGGTGGAGGTCTATAGCGATCCAGCGCTTGCCCATGGGCATGGCTTCGCGCACCGTGGCAGGTCCCTTCGCGTGGAGTGAGTGCGCAGTCATCGTGCCTGCAGTGGGCATAAGTTGACGGTAAGAACGTGTCAGGTGAACGCCCCATTGCGAGCGAGGGAAGGCCTCGTCCATTCGCGGCGCCACGTCGCTCCATCTGGCGGGCCGTTTCAGCTTGCTGGACGGGGCCGATAACACGAGGGACCGGTCATCTCCTCGGATGGGTACCGGGCCGCTGCGCTCCGGCAGGGTGTCCAGGCTCCTCGGACCAGGCAAATCTACGGGCCTCCCGGTAGTTCAAGGAGGTCTGCCAGGCGGGGCGTAGCAACATCTCTACCCGCCACTACACGATGTCGATCCCCGGGCCCTCCAGCCGCAACGCCTCGGCCCGCAACCGTCCTCGCCCACAACGACGTCAGCCACCTCTCAGACGAGCTGCGCGGGCCGGGTGCCTGCCCCAGCTCCGCACGCCCTGACAGCTTCCTCACGCTGGCCTGCAGGCCTCGCGGCGGGCCGGCGAACCTCCCGCCGCGGTCCTCTCCGTCTCCTTAGTGAGGTCCAAGTAGACCGCAAGCAGGCGGATCAGCGCCGTGTCGATCACGTCGAACCGGACGAGTTCTCGCTCCAATTCCTGCGCCACAGCTGCGATTTCATCCACCAGGTGGCGGATGTCTCGCTGTGCGCGCAGGTCTCGCAGGATGCTGCCGGCTTGCCTGGCCCGCGTGTACGCGGCATCGAGATCGACCGCGGTCTGACCGAGCGCGCGAGCCAGTCGCTGCAGGTGCTCTCCCGGCGGATGGTGAGCGGCGAGTTCTGCCAGGGGATCGGCGAGGCCGAGTTGCTCGGTCAGAAGCCGGGTGCCCGGCCCCGGGATGGATGGATCGCTGGTCATGGCGGGTTGATCTCCGTGTGGGACGTGCTGGTCATGGGACCGTTCTTCCTGCGCTCGTTGCCGCCTGGTTCGGGGCCGGGTGCCATCAACGGCTGGTGATGGTGACGTCTCCGACCTAGGAGGCGGGTTTGCGTTGGCGGGGTACGGGGGCCGGGCTGGCAAGCGCGGTGCAGAGTGTGCGCATGAGGTGTGTGGGGGTGTTCGGGTGCGCCACGGCCATCCACATCACGGTCTTGTCGCTGGCCCGTCGTGCGGCGAGCAGCCAGTCGGCACCGCCGTAGCCGTCGACTCCCGGCGCGACGGGAGTGATGACGACGCCTTGCCGGTCGGGAGCGTTCCAGGCGGACCAGTAGGAACCGATGTCCCGTTGCCACCGCGCCTGTTGCAATGGCGCCGTCGTCAGGTCGGTCAGGCCAGGTGCCTGCAGGTAGTGCGGTGCCCCACCGTCTGGGTCAGCGGCAGGATCGGGGCTTGTGAGGGCGTGCGCGAAGGCGGTGGGGAGTTCGGGCGGGGTGGCGGGGGTGAACCGTACCGACCAGGTCGAGGGGCGGCCGGGCCCGGGGCGGGCGGTGAACTCCCAGCTCAGCGCCGGGCACGGGCTCTCTCCTGGTGGCGTGCCGTCCGGTGCGTGGACGGCCTCCACGAGCCCTCCTCTCTCACGGTGGGAGAACGCCAGGCCCGCCCGGACGGGTTTGCGCGCCCACCCTGCCGCTTCGAGATGGGCGGTCAGAGCGGTGCTCATGCTGGTGTCGGGGCCCGCGAGGTAGCAAGGAGCGATCAGATAGACCGGGGAATCAGAGTTCGATGTCATGGCTCAACTTCCTTCTCTTCGACACGGTTTACGGATGATCACTGCGAGGCTGTGCTCGGCCCGGCCGTTGCTCTTTCAGGGATCTGCTCCGAAATGGCAGGCCGCGGTGTGGGCTTCGTCGGCGGCGAACGTGTCGGGGTAGGTGGACGGCACCTGGCCGTCAGTGAGCGGGGCGGGGCCACGGGCCAGATGTATGCCGAGGTCAGCGAGGTGACGTACGTCGGCAAGGGGCACTCGCGCCGCGCACTCGGGGCACGGGCCCAGGAATTCAAAGGGCTCATCCGCGTGGTGCGAGCGGCGCGCCAGGAAGACGTACCTCTCACCGCTGTCGGGGCAGATGACGGTGGCCAGGACCGGTTCGTCGGGGATCGTGCGGCGGCGCAGCCAATCCGGGGCGACGGTGATGTTGTCCGTTTCGATGCCGAGGGCGGCTGCCAGACGTACGGCGATGAGGGCATGGTCGGAGCCCCGACATGGGCCGTACGGGCCGGGGGCGGTGGCGCGTTGGATGAATACGGCGGCGGCGTGGGCGCGTTCGGCGAGTGAGGTCATGGGGATCGGCTCCTCCCGCGTGAGTGGTCAGGTCAGAGGGCCTGGAGTGCGGTGGTCGCGGCCTTGGCGATGGCGGTCGCCGCCTTGGCCGGGTCTTCGAGTTCGAGGAGGGTGGTGTGGGGCAGAGGGCAGGGTTCGGGGGCGAAGGCGAGCCAGAGCACCGCACACCCGGTCTGGGTCAGGGTGGTGAGCCGCTCGGTGGCCTCGGCGGCCTCGGTGCGGCGGTAGTAGCCGTCCGAGGCGATCACCAGGAGGCGGCCTCGACCCGGGCGGGTGAGCTCAAGCCCGGCCGTCAGGGCGTCGATGGCGTGTCCGAGGCTGTGCCCGGCTCCGTCGGCGTCGAACTCGGTGACCCGGTGCGGGGTGCGGCCGGGCGCAGTGATCGCGGTCAGTGACTCCTCGTAGGCGACCGTTGCCGCCCGCGAGTCCGGGTCGGTCAGGGCGGTGGCTTTGGCGAGGATCCAGGCGGCCGAAGCGATCGGGGCGGCGGCGCTGCGCATGGAGCGAGAGACGTCGACGGCGATACCGACTCGTAGGGGTGGGGCGGGGATTGGGCGGCGCTGGGTGTGGATCCAGGGCTGGGCGGTGGGGGTGGCGCCCGCTGCCTGCTGCGCCTGGCGAGCCAGGGCGCCGCGCATGTTCAGGCGCCCGGGTGGCACGGCGGAGGTGGAGGTGATTTCGGTGCGCTCGCGGTAGGCGGCGGCCCGCAAGCCTCGGGCGAGGTGAGCGGTGGCAGCCTTCTCGGCGCTGGTGGGCAACCGGGTGCCCGTGATCGGCGAGGCGAGGCGACCGCTGCCCCGGAGCGGGGCGGGGGCGTAGGGGCGGGCGCCGGGAGTGAAGACGTGCTCGGCGGTGCGGGTGGCCTGGCGTTGGCGTTCGGCCTGGGCCGCCTTCGCCTTTGCGCGGTTGGCCCGGGTGGTGCGGGCTTCTTGTTGGGCTGCGGCGTGTGCGTCTTCATTGGCCGTGACTTGACCGGTGACCTTGCCGATCGCGGCGGCCAGGGCGCCGCGCCGTTCGTTGCCGGGGGCGGGCGGGGGCTGGGTCGGGTCGGTGCCGAGGGCTTCGCACCAGGCGCGGCCGTGCTCCCACATGGCCTGGCCGTCGGTGTCGGCGGTTTGGTGGGCGGCCTGCCAGATCGCGGCCAAGGTGTTGAGGAGGTCCGGGCCGAGGATGTCGCGCACGGTGTGCTCGAGAGCTTCGGTTTCGTCCTCGTCCAGGATTCCGGCGTCGCGGCGGGCGAGGATGAGGCCTGCGGCGAAGGCGGCCTGCCAGCGGTCGGCGGGGGTCTGGGCGGTGATGTCGGCCATGACCAGGGTGGCCACGGTGGCCCGCAGGAAACGGCGGTCGGCCGGGCGGCGAGCGAGATGGGCGCACTCGGCGCGGGACTCCTCCAGCATTTCTGCCGCTTGGTGGGCGGCGGTCGGGCGGAGGTGTGGTGCCGGGAGCCAGGCAGTGTGGGCGGCATGGGCGGCCTCGTGGATCAGGACGCCCCAGGCGATGGGGTAGCGCTCCTCGTCGCCGAACCGGGCCGGGTGGAGCGTGGCGGGGGCGAGCGGGGCGAACAGCTTCGTGTCGATCTCGATGATCCCGGTCGTGGGGTAGAAGGCGGCGGGGGCGCCGGAGCGGGTGCCGTGCTCGCAGGTGACGATCACGTCATGGCGGTCGGCGATGTCCGGCAGACGGCCGCTGAGTTCGGCCGCGACGCGGCGCCACTGGGTTGCGTGTGCGGCGGGACTTGGCTCGAAAGGTGGGCCGCCGTCGTCCTCCCAGCAGGCAGTCGCGTACTCGGTCTCGGACATGGCGGGCGGGGCGAGTTGGATGTGCGCAGGCATGGCGGGTCGTCCCCTTCCAGGGGGTTCCAGGGGTACGGGGTGGTGGGGCGGGTCAGAGTTGGCGGCCGAGGGCCAGGGCGGTGACCGGTTTGCCCAGGGTCTTCGCGACGATCTCGGAGATGAGGTCGCGGTCTTCGGGCGGGGCGATGCCTACCAGGTTGGCGAAGGCGGCCTCGCGGCCGAGTACGTCGGCGATCTTCTGGAACGCGATCAGTTCGCGCAGTTGCGGGGCCCAGCCGACGTCGCCGTTCTGCTGGCGCAGGTGGATGTGGCGGGCGATGCGGACGGCGGTGCTGTTGATCTTCAGGGCGGCGGCGAGGTCGTAGTCGGAGCCGACCTGGATCTGCACGCTGAAGCGGGAGGCGAGGGCTTCGGTGAGGATGGCGCCGTGCACGCCCGGGTTGTGACCGGCGATCACGTAGAAGCCGTCGGCTGCGGTGATCGTCTCGCCTTTGTGTGCCTTGACCTGGATTTGCCTGCGGCCGTCCATCGCCGGATAGAGGGCGGCCAGGACTTTCGGCGAGATGAGAGTCGCGTCGTCCAGGAGCAGGGCGCGGCCTTCTTGCATGGCGGTGACCAGCGGACCGTAGACGAACTCGTAACCGCCGTGCTCGTCTTGGGTGTACTCGCCGATCAGGTCTCCTACGACGGTGTCTCCGTCCCCGGCCACCGTGATCAGGTCGTCGAAGGCCGCCTCGATCAGGGAGGTCTTGCCTGTACCCGGCGGCCCGTACAGCAGGACCGGGACGTTCGCGGCGCGCAGGCGTCGTAGTGCTTCGACGTCGGGGAGGTTGGCCAGGGCTCGGGGATGGTAGCGCTGGCCGTTGGGGCGCACGACCGGGTCCGGCTTGCTAACCCCCGCTGCGGGCGGTGGGAAGTTCGGTGCCACTGCAGGTGGGCTCGGCTGCGATGTCGGGGGCGCACTGCTGCCCGGCCGGGGCGCCGTGATCACGGCTCTCTGCGCGGCGGTAGCCGTGGCCGAAGTCGCCCGGTAGGTACGGGGCTTGGTGCACACCCGCTCGGCCTCGCCCCGGTCCACCAGGGTTTCGCAGGCGTTGCCCACCGCGCCGCCCGAGTGCCCAAGCCGCTTGGCCAGTTGGGTGACGGTGAAGTGCAATCCGGGATGTGCGGCGAGGAGTGCCGCGATCTGGGAACGTAGCTCGCCCGGGCGGGCCTTGCCGTTCACTGCGGGCGGGTTCGTAGGTGCGGGCGGTGGGGTCGGGGCAGGGGGCGGCGAGGCAGGAGTGGTCATGGCAGGGTCTTTCCGTGAACGCGGCCAGCAGTCGGGGGGGCTTGAGGTCGAGGGAGGTGCCGCCGGGGACTTGGGGGGTCAACCGTGCGGCGGCACCGGGGATTTGGAGCCGTTCAGCCGTCGAGGTCGGTGAGCGTGACCGTGCGATGCGAGCCGAGGACCGAGACGATCTCCGTCCGCTTACGGGTGGCCGGAGCGGTGACCCGCACCCGCACCCGGGACCAGGCGCGTCCGGCGGTCTGACCGTTCTCGACTCCGATCAAGATCCCGGCAAACGTGACCGCTTCGCCGAGCTCACCGAAACCGAGCTCTTCCCACTCTTCCCGGCACACGGTCTCGAACTCGATCCAGTTCAGTGCGTCCGTCTGACGCAACTCCACCGCGTTCACCCTTCGGCTTTCCACACCGATCACCCTTCCCCTATTCGAACCCATTTCGAGAATTCCCCCGCCGGGCCTTTCTTGTTATTTCCATTCCCGCCTTTTCGGGAACAATTTAAATATAGCTCGAACCGGGGGCGCCGTGAAGCGGTTTACCGGCTTGATAATGCTGGAATATCTCGAATTTCGCGACCGGAATTCAGGCGCATTTCAGAACGCTCGACGCTTTCCGTCGAGCCGCGCCAAATTCACGACAGAAATCAAGGCCCGAAATCGCCGCCGGCGCCCCCGGAATTCGAGTACCTGACCGAATTCGCACGGCCACGGCGGCCCGGCACGGCGGCCCGGCACGGCGGCCCGGCACGGCGGCCCGGCACGGCGGCCCGGCACGGCGGCCCGGCACGGCGGCACCTTCGGCTACGCCTGGGTGCCGCCGCTCCGTACAGATACGCGCGCGCCGCCCGGCGGAGCCGGCAAGGCTTGTATGTGGTGGGAAGGCCTTTTGAGGGGCTCTGCTGTTGAAGGGGCATCAGCACGCAGGCACAGGGCACACGCATGTCGGGGCCGGGGCGGCCGACGTCCGCAGATCGGGGCAGAGACTTGTACCGATATGCAGGCTGGACGGATTCGCCGCGGCAGATCGGGCCGTGGCCTGCACTGATATCGCGGGCGGGGTGCTCCCCTCCAAGCAGGACGCCGGGTTGGACCCCCTTGGCAGGACGCCCGACAGGACAGGGCACAGGACTTCAGCGCCTGACGGTCGTCCCATGCCTGCCTGCTGCCCCGCGAGGCGACAGAGTCGCCGTGTGGAGCAAGGCCAGGGTTGCAGGTTCCGGCTCCAGGTCGATGGCGGCGAGACGTTCGGCGAGCAGGCCCAGGGTGCGGTGAGCTGCGTCGTCGCGGCCGAGTGCGAGCTGGAGTTGGATGACGCGGCGGTAGACGCGTTCATTTTCCGGGTCGAGGTCGGCGGCCCGGTTGAGCAGTGCGAGCGCGGGTTCGGGGTCGGCGGAGTGCTGCGCAGTGTGCTCGGCCAGCAGCATCAGTGCGTCCACGGCTCGGCGGTGCAGGTCACGGCGCAGGCCATGGAGCCACAGGTAGTCGGCGCCTTCGCACAGTGGTCCGGTGTAGAGGGAGGTGGCGCGTTGGAGTGCTTCCGCGCGCCCGTAGGCAGAGTCGGCTGCGGCGGTGTCCTTGAGAGCCGCAGTGAATCGCTCGATGTCTGTGGAGACGTATTGCGCATCGAGCCGGTGGGCAGGCCCATGGAGGACCACGAAGGCGACTTCCCGCTTCCCCGTGGCTTTACGCAGGGCGCGTCGAGCGGAGCGTCGGAGGTTCTCCAGAGCGCTTTTCGCTGCGTCGGGGTCCTCGGGCAGCTGCATCTTGTCCACGATTTCCTCGCCCCGTAGACCGTCCGGATGTGCGGCCAGGAGTGCGAGGAATTCTCTGGTCTCCTCCTTGACCATTCCGGTCAGTGCGCGTTCTTGACCATGGATGAGGATTTTGAAACTGCCCAGGAGGCTTAGCTGCACCATGTGTTCAGGCCCGGTGGGTTGAGCCGTCTTCGGCGTCTCCGGACCGTGCTTGCGGCTGGGCTTCGGCGGCGCGGGGGCTGATCCGGGCTCTTCCGATGCGGAGGCCGGGCGGGGTTGCGGGGTTCGCTCGGGCCCGTCTGGTTCAGGGCGGTCGTTCGACGTGATCGTCGAGTGGCCGTGGGCTGCGGACACCGCTCTCAGCAGCTCGTTGGCCGCCGACAGGGCGAGGGTGAAGAAGGTGGCGTCGTGGAGGGCGCTGAGCGTACCCGTGATACCTGTGACGGTCCCGTCCTCGTCAACGGTGAGTTGGTGCCGCGCGGGCCCGAGTGACTTGCCGATCATGACCACGGCGAGCTGTCCTGGTGTGGCCCGTCCGGCGAGTGCCTCGATCCGTTCCGAATCCGGGCCGCCCTTGTCGATAAGCAGGACGTGGAGCGGTGGCAGACCGTCACCCAACGTCGCATGGTCCAGGCGTCGTTCGTGTCGGGCATGTTCCAGCAGGGTGTGCTCGGCCATGTCTATGGCCTCCACGATCGTGCTGGTCACTGTCCAGGCGGGTGTGGTGCATTCGGAGCGAGGCAGCAGCCCTTCCATCGTGCTTCGCGGTACGAGCAGTTTTGCGCGGGGCTCAGCCGGCCGCAGGCGCTCGCTGGCGCCGGCGATGGCGACGGCCAGGTGGCGGGCCGCATTGGCCGCGCCTGGCCCGGTCAGTTGCACTCCGCCCGGCACGGCGAGCGCGTCGATGCGTACTTCCTTGCCGGCCTTCTCCGCGATGGTGACGGTGCCCGGCAGACCGGGCTCGGCCGGTGCGGCGCGACGCGGCAGGGCAGCTGGATCATGATGACGGGACGAACGGGCCTTCAGGTGTGCCTGGTTGCTGCGGCGCAGCGCGTCGCTCAACTGCACATCGTCGTCCGCCAGCGGCTCGGCCAGCGCGTCGAGGGTCGGAGTCCGGCCGCGCGCGGCATGCCGACGAGCGTAGACGAGAGCCGCGGCGATACCCGCCGCGGTGGTGACGCCGATCGCGGAGGCGGCGCCCAGGCTGATGGTCACCGGGCGGTGTTGAGCGTCGCGACCGTGATCCTGCTTGTGCTGGTCGGCCTCTCGCTCCTCCTTGTCGTGTCCGTGGTGCCCTGGGGTGCCGTGCTCCGCGTCCGTGGGCAGCGGCGCAGGTGTGCGAGGTGGTGGTGTGACCGGCTGGTCGGAGGGGGGTGGTGCGGCTGGCTGGTCGGGAGCCGGAGGTGGCGTGGGGGCCGGGGAGTCGAGGACAGGTAGGTGCAGTTGCCAGCCCGGGATGATCACGTCGGGGTCTGCCAGGAGTCGCCCGTCCGCCTGCCGGATGGTGCAGGAGAGCTGGTAGATCTGCGGCCACAACAGCGGGTCTCCGAGGTGCTGTTCGGCGATATCCCACAGAGTGTCGCCGACTTTGACGGTGTACGTCGTGTAGCTCGGCCTGGTCGCCTGTGCGGGTTCCACGTGGCGTGGCGCACCGGCCGTCACCCGGTGTGGGGCAGCTGCCTCCGGAGCGGGAGTGGCGGCTTGAGCGGTGGGCGGGCGCCCGGCGCCGAGTAGGGCAAGCAGCAGGGTGCCGATCAGGAGTGCGGCGGCGGCCCGGTGCACGGGCAGGGCGGCGGCGTGCCGACTGAGCAGCGCCGTATCTCGTACCAGCGCGGGCAAGTGGCGCAGCAGCCACAGTGCTTCGCGGAACAGGGTGAGCATGAAGTACGCCCAGAATGCCCAGCCGATGAGCGCGAGAACCTTCAGTAGGAAAGGGTCGCTGACCGGCTGATTCAGCCGACGGAGCAGATCGTCGAAGGAGGCCACCTGGTCGGGCCAGGGGGCGCCGATGGTGGCGGTCAGTGCGTACGGGATGCCGGCCACGGCGGCAGCGAGCGCCACCACGACGACGAGCAGCCGCAGACAGCCCCCGAACTGCCGGGCCAGGTGTCGATCCCGTGCTTGCCGCATCATCACAACCCTCCCCCTTGGTCGTCCCATGGGCGGGTGGCGCCGTGTTCGAGGTGCGCGGTCGCCGATGCACGGGTGGTCAGCGAGCTCAGGCCGACCAAGCTGAGCACTTGGGTCTTCTGGACGTGCGTGACATTCACCTGTGCCTGGTCACCGGTGATCCGGACGCGGCCGGTGTCACCGACGGCGGTGATCCGCGCCTGCGCTGCCGCCTGAGCGGCCGGCCCGTCGAGCCGGAGTTGGTGGGTGGTGCGCAGGTGATCGAGATCGACGTGCTGGCAGGCGGCTCGGGCGGCCTCTTGTGCGGTGTCGGCGGCGCGGACCTTGCCCGCCAGGGCGAGACCGCCGTCGACGACGAGTCCCGCGAACAGAAACAGTCCGGCCACCATCACCACGACGACCGCGGTCACTTGCCCCTCGTCGCCACTCAGTACGTGGCGTCTGGTTGTGCAGGTCATGGCTCCACTCCTCGGTACAGGTCAACCACGGAGGCGGAGGACGCGGTGACGTTCACGTTGTTCAGACCGGGGACGTCGAGGACGGCGCGGCAGGTCACGGTTACGCGCACGACGCCGCCCGGTTTTACTCCTCCGGTGTCGGGGGCGATGCGCGGAGAGGTGCAGGAGGATCCGGCCCCGGCCAGGCTCTGACGGGCGGCCTGCACGGCGTCAGTGTGCGCCTGGCCGGCGGAACGCGCCAGGGAGGCGGCGCGCGCGGCCTGGTGGGCGGCTTCGTCGGCATCCAGCCGTGCACTCGCGAGTTTGCCGAGCGCGACGGCGACAAGCGCGAGCAGAATCAACAATGGGGTGACGAGGACAAGTTCCGTCGTGGACGAGCCCCGGTCCCGCTCTCCCGAACGCCATCTGCGATACGTCATCGCTCTAGCCCCGATCCGGCGGCAGGGGCCGGACGGCAGTCCAGCGCTCGACTCGCCCGGCGGCCTGCCCCGACACCTGCAGACGCAGCCCCGGAAGGACCGCAAGGACGCTCCCCTCCACGCGGACACTGGCCTCTTCCGCACCTCGGCTGACCTGCACGCGGGGCGCTTCCAAGACCCGGCCGCCTAGTAGCCGCAGCGTCTGCTCGGCGCGTGCGTGACCGGCAGCAGCGGACGAGTCCTGCGTACGCGCGGCAGCCAGCGCCCGGGCGGCCGCGGTCTGGGCGATGTGCTGAGCGTGCAGGGCAAGCGCGAACTGCACAGTGATCAGCAGGAGCACCATCAAAAGCGGGAACACCACGACGAGTTCCGTGCTCACGGCCCCGTGGTCTCCCCATCGCCTGCTCCCTCGGCTAGCCGAGGCCAAGGTCGATCCCTTGGGCCTTGCCCATGACTTTGGCAGCGATGATGCCGATGACCGCGATTCCCATGATGACGAGCAGCGCGGTGACGATGACGGTCTCGGTCGAGTACCCGGCATCCTTGGCCGCCTCCTTCTTGATCTGCCGGGCCCAGGCTCGCGCCCGGACCGCGATGAAGTGGATGCTCACGGCAAGCTCCCTCCCTTGGACGGAATGTGGCTCAGGGCTTCGGCACAGCGAGCTCGGAAAGCCTTCACAGACCAGCCAGTACGTTCTGCAGCGCCGGATACCCGATGAACATCAAGAAGCCCGCGAAGAAGACCACCACGGGAAGCGACATCCGCTCGGTGGCGGACTGCGCTGCCCCGTCGGACTCGGCGAGGCTGCGCGTACGCATCGCGGCTGCTTTCGCCTCCAGCGAGATCCGAACCTTGGCGCCCTCGCTGCCCGCCAGGGAAACCGTCGCTGCCAGCTCCTCCAAGTCGGTCACACCCGTGCGGGACCCGAGTTCACCCAGCTCCAGCCAGACGCTGCGGCGCCGCAGGTCCGACGCCGTCAAAGCGCGCCGCAGCTGAGCCGCTGCCCAACCCTGCGGACTCGCAGCGGCATCCGTGAGGGCCTGGTGGATTCCCGCACCGCCGGACAGGGCGATGACCGTCAGGTTGAGGAACACCGACAACGTGTGCTTCAGCTCCGCGCGCCGCTGCCGGGCCTGGCCGCGCACCGAAAGATCCGGTACGCAGAACAGCACCACAGCGATGGCGAGCGAACCGGCCACGGTGGCCGGCCACGCCGGTCCGGTCCCGGCCAGCAGCCACCACAGCAGCGAGGCGCCGCTCGGTGCGAGAAGCCCAGCCGTGAAGCAGGCGGCCTTCTCTGCCAGGAACCGCTCCACCGGCACCTCGGCCACCTGCAGGTCGCGCCGCAGCCCAGCACCGGGCAGACCCCACGCCCTCAGTACCGGGACCACGCGCCGCCCCCACCGTGCTGCCCACCCGGTTTGTTCGTCCGCCTCTGCCGCCGCATGGGCAGCAGGCGGCGTGGGCCCGCCGAGCTGAGACAGAGTGTCGGCCAGTGAGGGCTTCGGCGGGTTGAGCCCGTACACGATCACGGCGAGAAAGCCGCCGAGTCCAAGGCCCAGAAGAATCCCGGTCACCGCCCCGGCCCTTCCTCATCCGTCGAGCGGCCGACCCTGAGGATTCGTGGCTCCTCCTTCAGAGTGGCGATCTTCAGCAGCCACCAGAAGGCCAGGCCGAACAGACCACCCACAAAGGCGAGAACCAGCTGCCCCTCGGCCGTCGAATAGGGATCAAGGTAGGGGCGGTTGAGGATGACGAGTCCCGCTCCCATGGCCAGGGTGGTGGCGGTGATGACGCGCACCGAGGTGCGCACCCGGCCGCGTCCGGCCTCGATCTTCAGCCGCATGGTCACCTGCTCGCGGGTCGAGGCGGCCAGCTGCCCGAGCAGAGCTGCGAGTTGGCGCGCCTGCCGCTCGGCCGCCATGACCAGCGCGGTAACCACCATGTCGCAGGTGCCGTCGTCGACCTCGTCAGCGAACGCGCGCAGCGCGTCGCCCAGCGGTTCGTCGTTCTCGATACGTTCGGCCAGGCGCAGCGCCGCCTCACGCAGAGGGGGCGGTGCGATGGGCGCAGTGGCGAGGATGGCCTGCTCCAGGCCGGCCGCCGCGGAGAGGGTGTCGCGCAGCATCTCCGCCCAGGTCGCGACCGCCTCCAGCTTGGCGGTACGGGCTGCGGCCTGGCGGTCCGGGCCAAGCAGCCTGGGCAAGGCCAGGACCGCCACCAGGGCCAGCAGTCCGGCGACCGGCCAACCGGTCACCGCCCCGACCAGCACGGCCGCCAGCCCCGCTGTCACCCCCTGCCGTGTGCTCACCCGCAGACGCAGCCGACGTCGCGCTGAGCGCGGCTCGGCCGGGCCGTACAGAGCGCCGTGGACGATGAGCCACGACGCCCCGGCGAAGCCCGCGCCCAGCAACAAACCCAAGAGACCGCTATGGGTCATGAGGATCGCCCCCATCGCTCCCCGCGCAGCAGCGCGACATCAAGGCCTGCGTCGACCAGGTCGTCGAAGGTTTCCGTCCGCAGGGGCGCTCCAGCCACGGCCCGTCCGTCCGGTCCGGGCTTGTACACCTCATTGGAGACGATCTGCGGACCGTCCGCATCCACGACTTCGCGGATGGAGTCGATGGCCCGGCGGCCCTCGTGGTCCCATCCCAGGTGCACCACGAAGTGCACAGCTGAGGCCACCATCAGGTTGGTCGCCTCCAGGGAGAGGCGTTCTGGGGACTGGGCGGCGTAGGCGGCGAGCTTGGTGAAAACGCCGCGCGAGGTGGAGGCGTGGATGGTGGACAGGGAGCCGTCGTTGCCCTGGCTCATGGCGTTGCACATCGGTACGACTTCCGGGCCGCGGATCTCCCCGACAATCACCCGGTCCGGAGACATCCGCAGCCCCCAGCGCACCAACTCGGCTTGCTCTACAGCACCTTCGCCTTCCAGGTTGGCCTCTCGGGCCTGCAGCGCCATCACGTTCGGGTGCGCCACGGTGTCCTCGTGCAGGCCCAGTTCGAAGGTGTCCTCGATCGTCACCAGCCGCTCTCCGGGCGGGATGACCGAGGCCAGGGCGCGGGCCAGGGTGGTCTTTCCGACGTTGGTGCCGCCGCCGATGATGATGTTCTTGCGGGCCAGGACTCCCGCCGTCAGGAAGGCCGCGAGCCGCTGGTCGCAGACGCCGAGCCGGTGCACCAGGTCGTCCATCGTCACTGTCTTGAAGCGGTGGCGGCGGATGGTCAGCCCCACCCGGTGGGAGAGAGACATCACCGCGAACAGCCGTGATCCATCCGGAAGACAGATGTTCAGGCTGGGCGATCCGCGGTCGAAGCGCCGCTCCTCGAGCCCCGAGCGGGCCGCGATCTGTCGTACGACATCGATCAATTCGGCATCGGAGGCCGCTACGGGAGCGCGCCGCTCCTCGGTGCCGTCGGCGTAGCGCACAAAGACCCGGTCCGCGCCGTTGATCTGGATGTTCTCGATCCGTTCGTCGTCAAGGAGCTCCTGCAGGGAGCCGAGTCCGAACAGCGCCTCCATCACCTGCCGCTCGATCGCCCCTCGTTCGCCGTCATCCAAGGCGGGGCTGCCCAGGCACAGCCGAGCCTGGTTGTGCGAAGCGAGTTCGTCGGCGAGAAGCTTGCAGGCGAGCGCCCGCCGCTCGCTGCTGCTCTGGACCGGGAGTCCGGCTTCGCTGCGCGAGTGCGCGAAGGAAGTCAAAGTAGCCGCGATGCTGTCCCTGAACTGCTCTGCGGCCGATGGCCCCTTCTCCGTACGGTGGTTCACTGCGTCCCGCCCTTCTCCAGGGCCCGCACGGCGCCGGGCCGCCTCCGCACGGGGGCGGGCAGCGCACGCGTGCCGAGCCGCGCCAGCTCACCGCGGAGCCCGCTGGGCGTCCCCTCTTCGTCGCCCCCGGCCAGTTGACGGGCAAGTCCGGACGCGGCGGCGGCCAGCGGTGAGCGACGCCACCGGCGCTCACCCACGCGCGCCTGTCCGGACAGCGCCGCACCGGCCCGGTCGTCCCAGGGCAACAGGTGAATCCGGTGCTGCTCCATGTCCAGCGCCATGGCGATGTCGGCTGCCGAATAGCGGCACGGCCCCACCACCGCCAGCTCCGGATCAGCGCCGTCCAACCAGCCTGGCCGGGCCGCGACATCGGCCAACGCCTCCGCGCGGCCACGGGCCACCAGGACCATCCGGTCCGCCGCCCGCGCCAGTTGCCGAGACGGCGCCGGGCCCAGGCGTCCAAGATCCAGCAGCACCGTGCCCTCACTATCAGCGTCACCTGTCAGCACGGACAAGCGGTCGGCGACCTCGGTGACGCTGTTGAAGGCTTGATCCGCACCGTTCGGCGCCACGATGACCGGTACGTCCCCGGCCACGTGCTGAGTGCAGGCGTCGAACTCCGCATCGGCGCCCGCGTGCCGGGCCCCGGCCGCCAGCGCGAGCAGTCCGTCGGTGTCCGGGAGGCCGAACCGGACGGCGAAATCACCGCCGGCGGCGTCGGCCTCCGCGACCACCGGTCGCCTCGTCCCTCCTGCGGGCCAGGTCGCGGCCAGCGCGAGAGCGAGCGTGCTCACCCCGGGAGCGCCCTTCAGCGATCCGAGCGCGATGAGCTTGCGCATCACGACACCTCCGTCACCGAAGCGCCGAGCACCGCGATCCGCGGATCAGT
This sequence comes from Streptomyces monticola, assembly GCF_042665355.1. Lineage (NCBI taxonomy): Bacteria > Bacillati > Actinomycetota > Actinomycetes > Kitasatosporales > Streptomycetaceae > Streptomyces > Streptomyces monticola. The sequence continues at coordinate 408,934 of NZ_JBHTCF010000004.1, forward strand.
CATCTGCGCCGCGCGCCGCACCGCCGCCGCATCCACCAGGACGGTCACCGCGCCCTTGCCCGAGGCGGACTGCGGCCGGCGTACCGCGAAGACCACGCCGAGCACCGGATCCGGCTCCTTCACCTCCTGGTCGCCGCCCGCGCGCCCACCCGGCCCGGTGCCGGGCACCACCGCCACCCGCTGCCCGGCCGCCAGCCCGGCGGGCACCATCCCCTCTTCCACACCCACCACGACCAACGACCGCCCCTCGGGCGGAAACTGCGCCCCCTCCCCCACCTGCCCGGGAGCCAGCAGCTGCCCCGCCAGCAACGGCACCACGGCCCTCCGCCCGACCACGGCGTCCCGACGTCCCTCGGGCACAACCTGGGCCGCGTCGTCCACACCGAGGCGTACGGCGCTGACATCCAGGTCTTCGATCACCTCACCTGCCGCGACCGGTCGCACCACGGTCAGCACCGGCTGCCGCTCCCCAGCCGTCCCCAGCAACCACGAAACGCCGCCCGCACAGGCGACCGCCCCGGCCACACCCACCGCGATCAGACCCGGCCGCCACCGCCGCCGCGCCCCCACCGGGCCGCTGCCCGCAGGCGGACCATCAGCCGATCGCTGCGGGGATCTGAGCCGTCCCCATGCACCGTTCGCTCTGCCAACCGTCCTGGAAGAAGACAAGGAAGTACCCACGACTCACCTCACACGCTCAAGAAGAACCCCGCCCGGCACCGCCCCCGGTACCGGCAACACCCGCACCGCCAGAAGCGGTCAGGCCACCACCAGCGCCTGCGCCTCAGCCACCCGCAGCGGCATCTGCGCCTGTGTCTCAAGCCCCGGAATCACGCCCTGCTGGCCCCCTCCGCGCCACTCCACCACCCACGTGACGATCACCGAGATCGTGAACGCCTCCTTCGGCTGCCCCGCCGACGACCGCAGATACGTATGCCCGCAGTCCGGCGACTCCGAAGCCGACACGTACTTCGACGAGTACGGCGTCCCCTCATCCCGGCAGACCACCATCTTCCCGTCACCCATCACCCACGTCGCCCGCCGCGGTGTCGCCGTAGCCGTGACCGTCACCCCAGGCACCTTGGCGGTCTCAGAGACCGGCTTCCACATGCTCCGATCCAGCCACATCCACGTCGGCACTCGCACCAATTGGGCATGCTTCTCGTCAGGGTTCGTACGGATCTCCGGCTCGGGGAGTACCAGCTCCCGCACGACTTGGCGGGCGATCACCTCGGGGTCCGGCGCAGGCGCCCTACCGCCCTCCTCTGGCTGCTCGGGCTGCTCGCCTTTCTGTCCGGGCAACGGCTGGGCCAGGATGGGCACACCATTCGGGCCGTAAAGCTGCCCGGGCTGGCGCCCCCACGCCATCGCTTCATTAGCACCGGAACCGGAACCGGAACTTGGGGCACGGCTCGCGCCCCCTCCGCCCCCTCCGGACGACGGCCGCTGACGGTGACCGACGCCAGAAGTCCCACTCTCGCGGTGTGCACCGACTTTGCACTCCGGCGCCGCCGGGCACTTCACCCCGGTGCCGAAGTTCATCCCCTCATCACCGCCTCCGCCCGCCGCGCTCACTCCGGCCAGGGGACCGAGTACACACAGCGCCACCACGGCACCGATCACGCTCTTCCCGCACACCGACCCGCAGTTCACGACACACACGTGCCCACGTCCTCCCAGTAGAGGTCGGACACCTTCCACTTACCGCCGTCTGTGCGGACGACCGTGGCCTCGGTGTGACGGCGCCCACCAGAGAGGCTGCCGTCGGGCGACTCATCCGGCTTGACCTGCACCCACTTGGAGCCGTCGACACAGTCCTTCAACACGACCTTGTCCGAGCCCGACTTCACCACGGACGGAGCCGCAACTGCCGCGCCCTGCATGGTCACGCCAGCCTTACGGGCCTGCCTCATCACGTGCTGCAGCAGCTGAAGCGCACCCCTCTGCGCGTGATCATCGAGGCGTGGATGCTTCGGGTCTGCCGTACGGGACGCCGTCGCCGCGTCCTGCCACATCGCCAAGTAGGCCACCACGGCTTCACCGTCAGACCCAGACGACGTGCTCGGCGACGGAGAGGAGGCCGAGGGATCCGTTCCGACTGAGGAGGGCCGAGCAGTGCGCCCCCCGTCAGGAGAACACCCACCTGCCAGGAGGGCAGCAGTCAGGGCCCCGACACCCAACACCGACGCTTTGCAGCGAGAGTTGATCACCCGCAACGCCCCCATTCCGCCGCTCGGACGCAACCGACTTTCATCGGTCACCCTCAGTCACGACGGTACGTTCCCCCGCCCTCTCATCCGCAACCGCAAACGTGGAGCCCGATGTTCAGGCAGTCACGCACCGCACTCAATCGACGATGCCGCTGCCACGCGACCCGGTTACGCAAACTCACAGAACTTCGCCCTATCGAGTGAATGCGCTGCAGAGTTCGGAGCCAAGCGTCACCACGCCGCATCACTACTGCCCGTATCCGCGCTCCAGGGACAGCCGTTCGACGGGACACGGCGTCCGGCGCACGACATTGCTTGTGCCACCGTCACCCTTGCGCCGAAGCGCCCGGCATCTGCAGCGGCAGCGGCAGCGGCAGCGCCAACCACGCCGACTTGCCGCCCCTGACTCGCTCCATCCCCCACGCTCCGCGGGTGAGTTCATGCACGATGTGCAGTCCGCGCCCGCGCTCCGTGAGCACCGCGCACAGTGCCTCCAGACCACCACCCCGAGCTTCTTCGGCCGGGCTGAACGGAGCGGTCGAGGGAAAGGCAGGGATGTCGGGGATACAAGGGTCGCCGTCCCGTACTTCGCAGATGATCTCCTTTGACGCGAGTCGCACCCGCAGCTCGTACGGACCGATCGCGTGCTCGCACGCATTGGCAATGAGCTCGGACACCGCGAGCACGGCATCATCGACCGTGTCTTCGGTGCAGCCGAGGCGGAGCAAGGAGCGCCGCACCACTGCGCGAGCATGACCGGTGGCAGCACGGTCACAGCTGAGCCAGCGATACGTAGCAACGACCCTGTCGCAGGGGGGAGTTGTAGTCATCGTGTGCCTGCCTGCACGGCATGGCGACCACATTCGACGCGACGGTGGCGCCCCCTTGGGCGCACGAGGGAACGAAAGTCGCCGAGCAACAGAGACACGCTGAGAAGCACGGCCACCAGCAGCAGAACGGTGGCGAACAGGGCAGGAGAGAGCACGGCGACCTCCACAGCGATCAGCGATCGGGAACAGGTCGACGACACACGCCGCTCATCAAGAGCGGAAGCCCGCTCTCAGAAGCACTTTCCGGCCCGCACTAACGAACGGGCTGCAGGGCGCCCCAGCCGGCCACTCGCACGTGGAAGCAACAGTCAAAAGTCAAAGAGCCCGCTGACAGGCTGGCCCCACCGAGCATCAGCGGCTGCACCGGCTCACGACGACGGCTGGACAGAAGAATGCCGGCTCACCGCTCGGCGACGAACGACCCCATACCCGGAGTGGTGATGATGAGCCCTTCCTCGCGCAGCGCCGCCGTGGCCTTGCGCACCGTCACCCGCGACACCCCGAACTCCCGCTCCAACTGCACTTCGGAGATCAATCCGCGCACGGGGTACTCGCCTTGAGCGATCCGTTTCCGGATCACCTCAGCGATCTGCTGCCACTTGGGCTTGGTCGGGTCGAAATCGAACACAGTAGAACTGTACGTACGGGCTCCCACCCAGGCATAGAAGCTCCTCTGCATACACAGCTATAGACAGGTATGTACAGGCCTGGCTACAGTGCGCAGCGACGGACCCCGGCGACGGATGGAAGCCGCCCCGGGGCATGGCCGAACGCTACGAAGGAGCGTCGACATGCTGGATCGTATCCGTGACCCCCTCGATCGAGCCCTCACCCGTTGCGCGCCACGCCACCACCACGTCCTCACCCGGCCCGGAGTGCCGGCGCAGCCGAAGTACGCAGAGGCGGAGGGGCGCTAGGTGTCCCCGCATACCGGCAGTCCGGCTGCCGTCGCCCCGCAGTACCTGTGCTTCAGGAGGGCGCCACGCCCCATCGCCCTGCACAGCAACGACGGCGATGTCCGGTACGCCGCCTTCGCCTTTCTCCCGGCACCGGAACGCGTCGCAGAGGTACGGCGGGCCGTCACCTCAGTGCTCGCATACTGGGAGGTCGACGAAGACGTACAGGATGTGGCTGTCCTCGCCGTGAGCGAACTGGCAACCAACGCCGTGCTGCACGCCGCGGCATCAACCACGATCACCGTGCTGGTCGAAGTGGCGTCCTACCTCCATGTCGCGGTGCGCGACGGGACCAAGCAGCTCCCCGTGCGCAAAGATCCGCGCGGCACCGACAACGAGAACGGTCGCGGGCTGGCCATAGTGGAGGCCTTGTGCTCGGAATGGGGAACCACGGTCTACAGCGACGGAACGAAGTCCGTGTGGGCCAACTTTCCTCTGCCTCGCGGTGCCTCCGCCTGACGCGTGGCCATTCGAGTCGCCACGGGCAGCCGGGGGCATGCGCAGCAACCACTGTGCCCGCGGCGGATGTTGTTCAGCCTCGACGCTCCAATGTGTCCTGAGCCTCCCCGTGTCGATGGAGCTCGTCCTCACGATAGCTGCGCGCACGGCCGCACAACCTATGACAGCATCGGGAGGGGGAGGAAATGGAGCCAGACGCATAGCCCGAGAATAGCCACTCTCGCAAGGACAAGTATATAGTTCGGGGCGTCACCCGAGATCCAGTAAATCTCCCGCTTCTCCCATCTGCGCCGAACTGCAAAGAAGGAGATATCTGCACTCCAGCCGACCGCTGAAATCAGCGCGAAGAGGAGTGAGGTTGCCGGAGTGAGGGCATCAAGAATCTCATCATTCCGCAGGGAAACCGCGCACAACGCGGTGGCACCGGCAGCGACGGCCAGACATGCATTCCAGACCCCTTGCCAGAATGCCGAAGCTATGGAGCGGTAGTCTTCACGTGCGGCCTGCTGCCGTCGACGGGCAGGGTCGTACGTCACCACCTCTGGGGCCGCCGGGCCATTGAGATTTATCTGAATCCCGTGCCCCTGAACAGGGCCGCGGAACTCGTTGTTCGTGAAGTCAGACTCGTGCTGCTCAGGCGGCATTGCAGTACACCCCGCTACATTGAGATGTTCTGAACACCGGATCCCTGAACTGGCCCATGGAACGTGTTTCCAGCAAAAGTGACACTGGATTGCTTCGCATAACACAGCTCAGACTGCAGTTCTCGGATCAATGCGGCAAGTTCCGAAGCAGCATCAGGGTCTGCTTCAATCACTTGCCTCAGCTGTGTACGCAACGAATCTCTGATGGCGCGTTCCGCCGACTCACCCCCTTGCCGCTGAGCATCCATCAACTCACGCCTGAGCCGATCAACTTCCTCGATGGCCTGAACCTGCTGACCCTCGCTCCGGCGCCTCATCAGGTTGCTCAGTCGTGGACGAAGACGCGTATACGCGTCAGTGACCATGAGCCCTCCAAGCGCTGCAACGCCGCTCTCGACGAGCATCGCCAACTCCGCTTCCACAGATCCCCCCCTTGCCTCAATACAGCAACTCACCGATCGTAGGACCCTGTTGGGCCGCTGTCAGGCGCTTGAGCCACTACGAGGTTTCCGACAGCTCAACCCAGCGGGTCATCGCGTCCCAGGACTGAACCAACTCCAAGATTGTTTCCATCGTCGCCTCACCTGGCCCCAATGCGCTGGTCAGTACGAGCAGTAGTCCACCACAGTGCTTAACCGCGTTGATAAATTCCGGTGCCGCAGGGGCGGACCAGACATGGTGTGCGGTAGCTACGGCCACCTCCCCTGCCTCAACGTACCCCTTTGCTAGGTTATCGGACGGCGCGTCCGCAAGGCCTTTCCAAAGAGGCCTCAGTTTCAGCATTTCAGCCAGCCGAGATCTCGGACCGTATGCACCTGTGACACTCCACCTGCCCGCACTGTCAGCCATCAACTGAGAAGTCTCGAGCGACGGGTTCACAAAAAGGGCAGGAACAATTCCCTCAGTGCCCTTAACTGGAATTGGGCCAGTGACAGATATCCAGCTGGATGCACTACCCTTAGCAACAATGACCAATGCAGAGTCGTTCCAGACCGGATATCGACAGATCCCGAAATGGAACAACCTCGCGTCCGCCCAGGAGTGATGATCGTCAATACAAAGCGCCGGGACGCCGCTGCCTAGCGGATGACCACATTCGAGACAATCCTTGGCCCACAACCCCTGCATTAGGGTACGCGCTTCATCTTCGCCAAGAAGATCTAGAGTCTTCCGACTAATAGCCATGTGTGCCAGTCCCGGCAGGCCGCCCGGAGAGTCCAGGATGAACCAGTCTGGCTCAACCCCTTTCTCGATGGCACGAGCCCACCAAATGTCACCCATCTCGGTATTTCCTGTCGAATATGCAGTTACTCCCGCCATCAGAGCGCCAGCGGCCTCACCCAAGTACGCCTGCCTACTGGCAACCTCATAGGCTTTCGAGATATAAGCATTTGCATCATCGGTCTCCCCACGCTGGAGGAGTGCGCCGGCATAGGAGAGCGTCGCAAATGGAATTTCACCCTCTGCCGCTACCCGTAGCGCCTCGAGCGCTTCGTCCGATTTCCATTGAGATCTCAGCCAATCGGAGTAGTGAAGCGCGCTGCCAGCATCGCCAGCTGCAGTGCCACTCTTCCAGAGCTTAACGGCTCGCGGCCCGTCACCCAGCTTTTCGTACACCATTCCGAGAGTACCAATTGATTGAATCTCGCCCCGTTCAATTGCCAGCTCCAGCCATGGAATCGCATCTTCCAGGTTGCCGGAATCCATCTCTATGGCACCCAAATTGTGGGCTCCAGTGGCATCGCCAAGCTCTGCGGCTCGCCAGAAATTGGCGATGGCCTGCTGGTGGTCACCTTCACCGAACAGAAGAGCGCCCAGGGTGATGAGACCGTCCAGGTCATCGACTTCTGCTAGCGGCTCTACCACGGATATTGCGATGTCTGGGCGCCCAGCCGCCCTAGCCATCGTGGATACGGATATTCTCCGCGAATTTTCCACCACCGAGAGGGCTTCGCCCCAGACAGGCTCTGGCAAGGTCATCGCTTCAGCTCTTCGGGCAGTATCTGAAACCAAATAGTCGAACGGCTTCCAGTGCCCTTTTCTTGCTGGAATTAGAGGGCTCGTAACCCCCAACACAACTTCGCTTGCCCAATGCCACGCTTCATCCAACGGTTCCGGGCGCAACGCGAGGCCGCCAGCCTCCTCCAAGTAGTATTCATGCAGTCTCTCCAGCGATTCTGCAGGCACTGCAGAGGCCAACCCAGTACGTGCAAGGTCTACAGCAGCAGCTACGAGTGCAGCTCCCCTCGGATTTCCTCTGACTCTCGAAGCCCTCTTCCAGAGGGAAAGCACCTGAGGGCCGGATGCCAGATACTCTGCCACGCCGTGAGTTTCGTCCGACTTCAGCGCTTCGTAGATCCTTGGATCTACGTATTCTGACGCTCGTTTCCGCTCTTCTGTGCTCCAGACGCGCTCGACTGTGATGTGCCGAGAGGCTCGTAGCATCCGTGAGGCTGATCCACGGATCCTGGCACTTTCCTGCCCTGGTAACTCTCGCTGACGACCGTCACTCAAATAGTTCTCGTAGAATTCTGTGCGCAGAGTGGAGAGTATTACAACTTGATCCTGTAGCAACGAATCAAGCAACTGCGGCGTAAGACCGTCTGAGCGAATGTAAGATTCTAAGTCATCGAGCCAAATAACTCTGCCAGAGCTTTGCTCACGCGATGCCAGAATGAGACTCAGGTCCGCATCCGGGTCCGGCTTGCAAACCATTGCGTCGGGGAGATTCCTAGACATGGACTCGAACAGGGTTCGCGTCTTACCTGAGGCTGAGTCGCCTGACAGCAGAACTAGACCACCGGTATCACGTACCTCATTGAGAAAACGGTCAAGCTGCTTATCTACATCACGCTGAACGTACTCTACGATACGTGGATGGCCTGGCGAATCTCGAACAGGATGAACGCCAAATGTTGTTGGGTCAGCTTGAGAAACGGGGCGCCATGAGTAATCACTCGCTGACTCGACCTGCAAAGCCCTACTGTTGGGTCGTGGGACTTCAACTAGGATCGGCCGAGTTCCAGTTGAAGCGCTTACGGCCTCCACGAATCCCGCATCAGCAACGAGAGTGGAAATAGGGATCGCCTCGATGCGGCTATGCTCCCATTGGGTTGGATCTCCGCTTACGATGCCAACCAAGAACCCCTCTAGGAAAAGCCCAGCCCCTGACATACCTTGCCACGGGGACGGGGAAGTTCCAGATCCCGGGGGTGCCGCGTGAATGTTGTCGAGTACATAACGTTCACGCAGGATTGAGGACCCTGGCTTCAGAGTCCCCACGATCTGCTCTGTGTCTGGAGTTGTTGTCCCTGTACGCGAGATCTGCGGATACCCAATCGCCTCACAATTGCTCCGTGAGGAGACTCCACTGATCCGCCCCCATCGGATGTCCGTGATGTGACACGAGGTCGACTGCGCTACGAGGTCCTCCTCAGCCTCAAGTAGGGCCGCATCGCAGGCGCCATCTCTGCGCTGCCACACTATTCGGCATGCGCGCACACCCATGCCGCGATGAACTGCTACGCGCGCAGCCGTGGTCCCATCAAGGAGATGCGCCGAGGTGAGTACGAGGCGCGAGGTCAGAAGGTAGCCACTGCCTTGCCTCGCTGCCTGTACCAGCGCCACTCGCTCCGCGGCATACCCAGTCATGCGCCGTGATCCCGCGCCGTGCCCTCGTCGAAGAGAGACATGTCCGCGTGCGTGTCGTTCCCGATGCTGACCAGTTCACCATCTGGCGAGTTCATCGGCCGCAGACGCAGAGACACCTTATGAGTCACGGCCTTTGACATGTTGGACTGAGCGTCACCCGACACCACCCAAGCTTTGAAACCGAGTTTCGCGCCGGCGTCTCGCCTTAGTTCGACTGTGAAATCCAAAGCGATCTCTTCCACAGCAAACTTCAGTTCTTGCCCATCCGAGGCGGCCACCGCTGCCAAGAGCTGATCACGCAGCCCCTGCACTGCCATTGTTAGCTCGACGTTTTCAAGGAGGGCGTCCATGTGCTCGGCTCCGGCCACTCGGGTCTTGATTGATCGGCCACCAATAGCACACGCACTTGAGACGCGGTGCTCACATCGACGTAGCGAGGCTAGATAGGTGCGCTCCTCGGCTCAAAACCAATGTCACATTGGGAGTTGGAGTTCTGAAACCCGCTTAACCATCCTGCTTCACCCTCCGGTGGCCGTGGCCCAGCAATCACCTCAGATCCGGCATCCACGCAAGCTGCACCAGCGGCGTCCCCCGCTTCCGGGTCACGAGGTAGCCACGTCCCTGCGGCATCGGTCGCGCCCGCACGTCTCCGAGGATCTCCCCTTCGTTCGGGTCGCCGGACAAGACCACACCCTGGGCTCCGAGTTCCTTGATGCGCTGCATGAAGGATTCGTACATGGCTCGCGACGCACCCGCCGTGCTGCGGGCGATGATGAAGCGGACGCCGACGTCACGGGCGAAGGGCAGGTCGTCGACCATGGCAGACAGGGGGTTGCCGGCCTGGGTGGAGACGAGTTCGTAGTCGTCGATGACGATGAAGACCTGGGAGCCGGTCCACCAGCTGCGGTCGCGGAGTTGTTGCGGGGTGACGTTGTCCGGGGGTTGGCGTCGGGCTACCAGGCCGTTGAGGGCTTCCATGTGCATCTGCAGGGCGCTGGCCGTGGGGGCGTACTCCAGCAAGTGGCTGGAGGGGACAGCCTCCAGCAGGGAGCGGCGGTAGTCGCCGACGACGATCTTGGCCTCGTCGGGCGTGTAGCGCTCGGCGATCTTCTGGGTGATGTGGCGCAGCGCGGCGGTCTTGCCTGATTCGCTCTCGCCGAAGATGAGGAAGAACGGGTCGGTTTCGAAGTCGATGTAGACCGGTTCGAGGTTGGTCTCGTCGATGCCGATGGCGATGCCCTGAGCCTGGGTCTCCGAGGCTTTGGGGAGTTGGTCTGCTGGGACCTTGCGGGGCAGGAGGCGGACGCGCGGGGCTGCCGGGCCGTGCCAGTGTTCGCGGACGGTCTGCACGAGGCGGGCGGTGGACTGGGAGAGGTCTTCGTCCTCGTCGTTCTGCTCGATGCAGGGGACGGCGGCCATGAATTGCAGATGTTCCGGGACCTGTCCGCGGCCGGGCATGCCGATGGGGACGTTGGCGGCGACCTTGCGGTTGAACTCGGAGTCCATCGTGTCGCCGAGGCGGAGTTCGAGGCGGCCCAGGAGCTGGTCCTTCACGGCCGCGCGGACCTCCATGTAACGGGAGGCGGTGAGGACGACGTGGATGCCGTAGCCGAGGCCGCGTGAGGCGAGGTCGGCGACGACGCCTTCGAGGTGCTCGTATTCGCTCTTGAAGGCGCCCCAGCCGTCGATGAGGAGGAACACGTCGCCCCAGGCTTCGCCTGGCAGTTCACCTGCGGCTCGTTTGCGGCGGTAGGTGGTGATGGAGTCGATGTTGTGGGCGCGGAAGTATTCCTCGCGGCGGTTGAGGACACCGGCCACTTCGGCGACCGTGCGGCGTACCCGTTCGGGATCCAGGCGTGAGGCAATGCCACCGACGTGCGGCAGGTCGGCCAGGGCGACCATGCCTCCGCCGCCGAAGTCCAGGCCGTAGAACTGCACTTCGTGCGGGCTGTGGGTGAGCGCGAAGGACGAGATCAGCGTGCGGAGCAGGGTCGACTTGCCGGACTGGGGCCCGCCGATGATCAGCATGTGGCCGGCGGCACCGGAGAAATCCTGGCGCAGGGTTTCACGGCGCTGCTCGAAGGGCTTGTCGATGAGGCCGAGGGGAACGGCGAGGCGGCCAGTCACCAGCGGGTCGTTGGTGGTGTAGCCGCGGTCGGCGCGCGGGGCGAGCGGGGGCAGGAGCTGCGCGAGGGTCGCCGACCTGTCCAGCGGCGGCAGCCAGACCTGGTGGGCGGGCGGGCCCTGTCCATCGAGGCGCCGCACGATGACGTCCAGGACGGTGTCGGCCAGTACGTCGACGTCTGCGCCTGGGTGCATGGCGCCGGTGCGCGGATCGTGGGGGGCGTAGACCGCGGGCACGGGGGTGGCACTGAAGAGGGCGGAGCGGCGTTCGACGGGCAGCTGACCTTCGGCCACGCTTGGACCACCGGTGCGGTAGTTACCGGAGACGTAGGCCGCCTTGAAGCGGATCATCTCGTCGGTGGCGAACTTCAGATAGCCGGAGCCGGGCACGGACGGCAGGTGGTAAGCGTCGGGTACGCCGAGGGCGGTGCGGGACTCGGCGGCGGAGAAGGTACGTAGACCGATGCGGTACGAGAGGTACGTGTCCAGACCGCGCAGCTTGCCCTCTTCCAGGCGCTGCGAGGCGAGCAGCAGGTGCACACCCAGGGATCGGCCGATGCGTCCGATCTGGATGAACATTTCGATGAAGTCCGGCTTGGCGGTGAGGAGTTCTGAGAACTCGTCGATGACCAGGACCAGGGAAGCGAGCGGCTCCAGGGCGTGGCCGGCCGCGCGGGCCTTCTCGTAGTCGTGGATGTTGGCGAAGTTGCCCGCGGAACGGAGGAGTTCCTGGCGGCGCTGGAGTTCGCCGCGGATCGCGTCGCCCATGCGGTCGACGAGGGTGAGGTCGTCGGACAGGTTGGTGATCACGGCGGAGACGTGCGGCAGTTTCGCCATGCCCGCGAAGGTGGCGCCGCCCTTGAAGTCCGCGAGGACGAAGTTCAGCGTCTCGGAGGAGTGCGTGACGGCCAGGCCGAGGACGAGGGTGCGCAGGAGTTCCGACTTGCCGGAGCCGGTGGCACCGACGCAGAGCCCGTGGGGGCCCATGCCGTCCTGGGCCGCTTCCTTGAGGTCGAGCATGACGGGTTCGCCGTCTTCGCCCACGCCGATGGGGACGCGGAGGCGTTCGGCCGTCGAGCGGGGCCGCCAGGTGGTCGTCACGTCGACGGTGGCCGCGTCGCCGAGGTTCAGCAGGTCGGTGAAGTCGAGGTTGGCGAGGAGTGGTTCGTCGTCGTCTCCGCCGATACGGAGCGGTGCGAGGCGGCGGGCCAGAACATCTGCCTCGGTTGTGGAGAGGCCGTCGGGGATTCCCTCGTAGACGATGTCATGGCCCGATTCGAGGCGGAGTCGTCCGGGGTGGACGACCACGGACAGGCCGCCGCGCGGCTCCTCCGGGTCGAGGTCGCCGTCGACGACTTCGACGATGGTGACGCCTTGCAGGCCCTCCGGTGTGGCGAGCAGGGATCCAGGCGGCATGCGGCCGCCGTCGAGGACGACGACGATGTGCGGCAGGTCGTACAGTGGCTGGCCTTCGCGGCTGAAGCGGGGCCGGCCGTCGAGCCGGTCCTGGAGCAGTTGCTCCAGCTCCTCCAGGTCGTCGCCGAACAGGCGCTTGGTGCCGGTGCCGTCGAGCTGTCCGGGCAGCTGGGTGTGCGGCAGCCACTTCGTCCAGTCCCAGCGCTCGACCGCCGGCGGGTCCGCCACGACGGCGACCATGAGGTCCTCGGGTGAATGCAGCGTCACCAACTGGGCGATGAGTGCCCGGGCTGTCGACTGCGCGCTCGGCCCGTCCCCGGAGATGGTGACGTGGTAGAAGGCGCGCATGGACAGCGCCACCGGCAAGTTGTCCACCGCCCCGTGCACGGCCAGGAACTGCTGCATCGCTCCCGCGCTCAGCGGCTCCAGTTCGTCGATGGGCGCGGTCTCGGGGGCGATCAGGGGTGTGGCCAGCTGTTGCGGGCCGAGCCCGATGCGGGCCTGGCCGAAGTCACTGTCGCTGACCCGCCGCTCCCAGATTCGGGTGCCCTCGGCGACGATCGACCACAACTGGTCGGGATCGGGGTGCACATACAGCTGGACGTTGCGCTGCACACGTTCCGTCTTGCGTACCGAACGCCGCAACTGCGCCAGATACTTGAGGTAATCGCGGCGGACGTCCGCCATCTCCCCCTGCGCACCGCGCCGGTAGCGGATGAACTGCGCAATCACCATTGCCACGGTCGAGACCGCCATCAGCACGCCCATGATGCGCATGAACGGGTGCAAATTCGGCATGAAGAAAAACACCACCGACGAGCCCATGCCGAGCATCGGCAGAAGCTGCAGCAGCACGCCCTCCTGCTGCCCGCGCGGCAGCTCAGGCGGGCTCTGCAGCACCAGCTCATGCGCGGGAACATCGGGCAGCGCAGCACGCGGCGGCCGCTTCACGACGATCTGGCTCACCGGAGATCAGTCCCCCCATGCGTACGGCCCGTACGGAGAGGAGTCCTGTATTCCGACGCCCCCGTGACGACGGTCCCCTCCGCACGGCAGCGATCGTACTTGCGAATACTTCTCCGGTCCCCGGTAGGGTGGCGCGCACCGCGCGTAACTGTGGTTCTGGGGGCTGGGCAGGTGAGTACGACTTGAGTACGACGGTGTATACGAACTCGGGAACCGGATTCCGTCGCGTCACGGTCGTCGCGCCGGACAGCCGCATCGATGTCGCGCTCGCCGAGGACCTCCCGGTCGCCGAGGTCTACCCAGAGGTCCTGCGCCTGACCGGTCAGACCCAGCAGGCGGGCACACCGACGGGGTACCACCTCGTACGCGCGAACGGCTCCCTTCTCGATCCCACGCTCACCCTCGCCGCGCAGCGCGTGGTGGACGGCGAACTGCTCACTTTGCGGCCCTTGACGCGTTCCGTTCCGCCCGTGGTCTTCGATGCCGTCTCGGACGCCGTCGCTTCCGCAGTCAGCCGCGACCGGCGCCTGTGGGGCGAGGATCTGCTGCGCGGCGCCGGGCTCATCGGCTCCGTGCTGCTGCTCGCCCTGATGAGCTTCCTGCTGTGGTCCGCCGATCCGATTCGCCATGACATGCACGGCCTGCCGGGCATCGTCGCGGGCGCGGCGGGTGTGCTGCTCGCGGCGTTCGCAGGCGTACGGGCCCGGGCCTACGCAGACCGTGCGACCGCCGTCGCCTTCGGCCTGGGCTCGCTGCCCCTGCTACTCCTCGCGGGATCCGGCATCGTCGCTCCCGATGCCGGACAGGGGCCGGGACGCCTGCAGTTCCTGCTGGGCTGCGTCTGCGTCCTGATCGCCTCGGTGACGCTGCTCGCTCTGACACCGGACGGCGCGGCACCGTTCGTGACGGCCACCTTCGTGGCCACAGTCGGCACGCTCGCGACCTTCACCGCCATCCTGACCGAAGCCACCGCGACTGCCACCGCGTCCGTGTGCGTGCCCGTCGCCGTCGGCCTGGTCGCGTTCTTCCCTGGCCTGTCGGCACGCTTCGCCCGGCTCCCGATCGGCTACGTCGCACCGCGCAGCGCCGCCGACCCCTACGGCGCCGAACCGGACACCGTGCCGCAGGCCCACCCCGTCGGTCAGCCCGTGGACGCGGACGTCATCGGCGCCCAGGCCCGTCGCAGCCACGAACTCCTCCTCGGCCTGGTCGGCGGCTGCGCCACGGTGGTCACCGTCGCCGCCGGCATCCTAGGCTTCTCCGACAACGTCTGGGCCCAACTCCTCGCCCTGGCCGCAGGCCTGGCCATGCTGATGCGCGCCCGACTCTTCCGATACACCTCCCAAGTGGCCTGCGCGTTGATCGCGGGCATCCTGTCAATCAGCCTGCTGCTCGTGGGCCTGGCCCTCAACCCGCCAGCCGATCTGTACGGCGAGCTGGTGCGCTACGGCGACCGCAGCGGCCTGGACATCCGGGCCCTGTGGCTGTTCGCCCTCACAGCCGCCGGCGTGGCTCTGTTCACCGCGATCGGCCTCGTCATCCCGAAGCAGGGCCTGTCGCCCTTCTGGGGCCGCTTCCTGGACCTGGCCGAGAGCACGGTCCTGCTGTCGCTGGTGCCGCTGTGCCTGGCCGCGCTTGAATTGTTCGACGCGGCGCGGTCGCTCACCAGCAGCTAGCAGGTGCGTCTGAGCGGTCAGCCCTGCGGGAGGGTCAGCACCATGAGGATGACCAGGAGCTGGGGCGCCACGGCCAAGGTGGCGGCCCAGCGGCGCCGTGTCTGATTCCGCGGCTTCCAGGGCAGCGCCCAACAGGCAATCAGGGAACCCAAGGAGACCAGCCAACCGACAGGCAGCGCCACAAAGATCGCATCGAGCGTGTGCGTGAGCTGAGCCGAGCAGTCGTCGGGGCCGCAGGAATCCGTCGCCATGACAGACAGGCCGGCAAAGCCGTACGCGACCGGCGCCAGGATCAGCAGCCCCAGCGTGGTCATCAACGGCACCCACCACGCACTTCCGTCCCTGCCCTCCGGGTCACTGGAGACTGATGGAAGGAGGAAGTTGAGGGCGGCCCAATCGGCCCGCAGCTCGGCGTCCGACCGCAGATCCATGTCTGTCCGTGCACGCTCTTCGCTCATGTGCCGAGTCAACCCGCTACCGGAATGAGCCACATCGGTAGATGTACTCAGGTGCACACAGCCCTGCTACTCATTCATCGTGCTGCACCGTGGCGAGGAGACTGCACGCGACCACCACGTCCGGGACCTCATCAATGGAAAGCGGCACAAAATCGCTGCTAGGTCGGTTCTCTACAGCCAGTTCCGAAAACACCGATGGCTGCGAATACCCGGCCATCGATATTGAGTTGTCTGTCGATACGGCACCCTGGACACGGCCCCAGGCGGAACCCCTGCAAAGCAACCAGGACAGCGACCTACCGGACGAGGGTGAATCATGAAATCCCCAGCCCGTAGTCACTCACCCCACGGTGAACCATTGCCACCCTTCACCCTATGATGCCTGCGGCAATAAACATCCCACCCAGAAACACCCAGCCCACTCCGTAATTCGCAGTGTACCTGAGGCCCCAATCATGGGAACACGGCGTGACGCTGCATCAAACACCCTGTCGGCGACACCCTTAACGTTTAACGCAAAGAGCCACCCAAAGGCGAAGGAGAACAGAGGGCCAGACCAACATTAACCATCACTCATCCCCTCGTCGAGCCGCTTCCAGATCAGTCGTTTGGGTGTGTGAAGCCTTCGATCACGCTGTGCGACCGCACGACGGAGCCGACAGGAGGCATGCCCCCAGGCAATTCGAAGACTGCACAACGTCGCCCCGGATGCCGCCAGGATACCTTTCAGACACCCCGCGCTTCATGAACACATCACTTCACGAATGCGACGATAAGAAGAACCGCTCCCACGGGAATCCAAAACCCGCCTACAACACGCAACTTGCCTGGCGTGGCCGTCCCCACAGCCACGGTGCGCTTCGCATAAAAATTGAACGCACGACCGGCGAAGTTCTTTACGTTCAGGACCAGAAGCCAGCCGAGGACGAAGAATATGGCACCGATAACCCCGAAAAACATCAGTCTTCCTTGCCTTTCGTTTCGAGGATTGTCCAGCCTTCCGCTTGACTGAATCCTGTAGAGATCTCGTTGCCCAGCCCGAGACCAACGCCGCCAGACGCCGTTTTTACGGGATCCCCTTCCGAGTTAGTGGATCCGATCGCATTCTGATGGTTTCCCCAAATCCCGAGACCGGCATGGACCGAGCCACCCTTGTCCCACCCAGTCCCCTTGAGCTGGCTGATGTCATCGGCGTTACTTTGGACCCTACCAATGTTCCCGGAGAGCCCGAAGTCCCAACCCGCGGTAGTACTTGATCCAGAGACCATGAGGTTCCACTGCTCGCCGCCATCTGGTTTCCGAGTACGCACGAGAGCAATCTCGCCACCTACACCCGCACCAAATCCTGCGGATCCGCTTACGGATATACCTTGAGTACTGTTATACCCGGTAGCTCCCGCTACGCCGTTGACTAGACCGTTCACCATTTTCACACCGAGATCCCCAGGTGACTTCAGACCGTCCACGGCAGACCCGACCCCCCTCAGAAGGGTCGCGACCGGTCCCTTAGCTGGCGCGTTATCCTCCTCCGCCTTATGCTCCGCGGCTTCCTCCGCCGCAGCCTTAGCCGCACGCCGCGCCTTCTCTTCGGCCTCATGCTTCTTGAAGTCACCATGCGCAGCCGAGTTGAAGCCGGCCATCGTGCCGTCGAGCAGATTGGAGTCCGTGACAACGGACTTGAGCCCTGCCGCGAGTACATCATCAGCATCGCCGACAGCCTTGACCGCCTGTCTGATGGCCTGATCCCATTCGCTGACCGCGGAGCGCACGCTCTGCTGGTAGCTGGGGTCGTGGGCAAGGGCAGTTCGGGCACTGTCATCGAGGCGGTCGTAGTCGTACGAGACCACGCCCTGGTCGGAGACGCGCATGCCGTCCTTCACCGCATCGTCGCGCAACGACTTGACTCTGTTGCGGAGGTCGACGAGCTGCGTGCGGGCTCCGCGCAGCAGTGAGGCCAGGGCTTTCGCCTCCTTTTGGGCTGCCTGGTACTCCCTGAGCGTCACGTCGAATCTGGCCTTGGCGGCCTGTGCGCTCAGGCCCGTCCAAGTGGTTCCCATCGCGACGCTGTGGACTTCCCGCTCGTACTGGTCCTCGAGCTTCTTGAACTTCCCGGCCAGAGCCTCCCACTTGTCGGCAGCTGCGGTGAGCTTGGCCGGGTCCGTGGCCAGGACCTCGTGGTACGTCGGCATGGATCCCCCCGGTTCAGGTTCAGATAAGTCTGCTGCTTGTGCTTCAGAGACCGTTGAGTCCGGACTTACGGCCGAACTGCTCGGCGATACCGCCGTCGGTGATCTGGAAGTCCGAAGCTGCCTGGCGTAGTTGGCTCTTCTCCGTGGTCAGGCGATGGACCAAGCCCTTGGCTTGTT
Organism: Streptomyces monticola; assembly: GCF_042665355.1. Lineage (NCBI taxonomy): Bacteria > Bacillati > Actinomycetota > Actinomycetes > Kitasatosporales > Streptomycetaceae > Streptomyces > Streptomyces monticola. The sequence goes on from NZ_JBHTCF010000004.1 coordinate 426,690, forward strand.
GTTCCCACGCGTCCTGTGCCTTCTTCAAGGCTTCTGAGGTCTTCCAGCCATCGCCGTCCTTGGCCCCGAACTCCTTGGCCGCCGCGGCCATGGACTCCTCGGCGTGCCGGCCTTCACGTGCCGTATCGGGTTCCAGCTGAGTCTCGATGGTCTGCGCCGCGGCCCGCTTCCGCGCCGGGCTCGAGATCAGGTCTGCCGTACCACCACCGCCACCGCTCGGTGGGGCCACCTGGTTGAGGCGTGTGCGTGCGGTCGCCTCTTCCTTGCTGCGCTCCCAGTCATCCCAGCTCACTGTGTGCCTCCTCAAGGGTTAGCGGCCCATGCCGCCCGATTCTTGAACGCTTAGCTCTCGCGCCGGGCGCGCCGACGCCGCACATCCCGTGCGGTCACAGTCGCTCCGGCGACGATCACGATGAGCACCGTGGCGGTTCCGATGGCGTATGTCGCATAGCGCTCGTTGCGCTCCTGCGGCGTCTCGCCCATCGCCAGGTGGGCCGGCTCAGGGGCCGAGGCGCCGGACGGGCCGGGATCCGGGTGCGGGGAATTGATCGGAGTCGTGTCTTCTGTCAGAGCGCGGACCGGGTCGATGACGCCCCAACCGACATGCTTGTCACGGCTGTTGATGGTGCGCTCGGCGGTCTGCTCGATCTGGGCGATGATCTGTGCCGCAGTCCACTCGGGGTGTTCGGCGCGCAGCAGGGTGGCTACCCCGGCCGCGTAAGGGGCGGAGAAGCTGGTGCCGTTGTCGGCGCACTGACCACCACGGGGGACGGTGGAGACGATGTCGACGCCTGGGGCGGCGACATCGACGAAGTCACCGGATTGGGAGAAGGCGGCGCGTTCGTTGTTGCGGTCCGAGGCGGCGACAGCGAGGACGCCGTCGAAGGCCGCGGGGTAGGTGTTCCTGGACTTGCCGTCCAGGCCGTCGTTGCCCGAGGAGGCCACGACCACGATCTCCTTGTTGAGCGCCCGGCGTACCGCCTGGCCCATGGGCGAGGCGGAGTTCAGCGGCTTGGTGGTGTCCTGGGAGATGTTGATGATGTCTGCACCCTTGGCTATGGCGTGGTCGATCGCCTTGGCCATGGTGGTGTCCTTGCCGCTGTTCTTCTCGTCGTTCTGCCGGATCGGGATGATCGTGGCTTCGGGGGCCAGACCGACGAAGCCGGTGCCTTCGCGAGGGCGGGCGGCGATGATTCCGGCGACCTTGGTGCCGTGCCCGACCTCGTCCACGGTGCCGTCCGTCTTGTTCTTGCCGCCCTTGAGGAAGTCGGTGCCGGCCGAGGCGTCAACGGCCGATTTCAGCTGGATGTTGCTGTTGTCCACGCCGGTGTCGATGACCGCGACCCGGACGCCCTTGCCCTTGGTCTTACTCCACAGCTCGTCGAGCAGCACGCGCTGCAGCGGCCAAGGGATGCCGGCGTACTGCTTCTTCATCGGGAAGGTGCACTGTCCGACACCATCGACGCCATACGCCGACGAAGACGGCCCAATGACCGTCACAGATGCCGCAGCACCCGCCACCAGGCCGATGCGTCTCACTCTTCGCATGTCACGGCTCCCCACGCTCACGAACCCTGCGGCTGGCGGGCGCTGTTGGTGTCTAGCCGGGGGCCCTTGGCCAGGAACTCGGACCAGGACTGTGGGATCAGCGCCGGGGTGGCGTTCTCGTAGCCGAGCCGAATCTGGGCCTGGCTGGGTTCGGGGCGACCGTCCTGCTGCTCGCCCTGGCCGCCGGCGCCGATGTCGGAGCGGTCGGCGTCGCTGTCGCCGTTGGACTGCACGGCGTAGCGCAGTCCGGTGTCGGTGACGAGGAAGAGAGACCCGTCGGGACGGGTCTGGTGGCCCTGGACCTGCGTGTAGAGCTGACCTGAGCCGGGAGTCACGTAAGTGCTCGTGCCGCCCGCAGTGAGCTGCGCCGGATAGTCCTTGCCCGCCCACGTCGACAAGGTCGTCCCGCCCTTGTCGTCGACGTCGCGCAACACGCTGCACACAGTGTCCCGAGAACCCTGTCCTTCAACGGAGTTGACCTGCGCGGCTTTCTCCTGCGGCCACCGGTACTGGGAGGCGAAGAATCCGGAGGCTGGGGTGAACGACTGCGCGTCGACGGTGCTCGCCTCGCCGCCCATGTCGAGCCGGTCGGTCTGGGGGGAGTTGATGAGCAGCCAGGCGGTGAAGTCGGAAACCGGCTGCACTTTCCCCTTCAGTACGACGTAGTGCTGCGGGCCTTCACCGGTCTGCGCCTTCAGGACCATGCCGATCCGGTCTTCTCGTTCCGACAGTCCGGAGCCGGTACTGGCGGTCGCACCGACCGTTCCGGGGATCTTCGGGAAGTCGACGGCATCGCCCTCATGCAGGGTCGCCAGCCACTCGTCGGTGACGGCCTGCGGCTGCTTGTTGAGGCCGACGAGCGTGGTCGCCAGCAGATCACCGGGGTCGCCGCCGACCGGGTACTTGGTGCCGGCGGCGTCGACGAGATACCGCTTGCCGCGTTCGTCGTTGACGTACATCACCTGACCACCGGAGAGCTTCTCCTTGCCCTCGGTCCGGTCGAAGTCCCGGTCGGCGAAAACGAAGGCCGCCTTCTGCGGCCCCTCCTTGCCGCCGCCCGGCTGCTGGCAGACGACCCACCGCTTGGTCTTGCCCGCGTCCGTGTCCTTGGGCAGACGGTCGGGCGCGTACGGGATGCCGAGGATCGGCCCCAGCGGTGGCTTGCCCGAGTCCAGGATCTCGTCGCTGACCTGAATGACCTCGTACTGCTGGGGTGTGAGCAACAGCCGCGCGGAGGCCAGGTTCATCACCGGATGCAGGAGCGTCTTCTTGTTCTTGCCCTTGCCGGTGGTCAGCACCACGTACCGGGTAGTGGAGTCCTTCCCGACGATGACCTTCGTGCCGGGCTTGTCCCAGTCCTTGGGGGCCTTGGGCTTGAACATCCCCCACGCGCCGAACCCGGCCAGGATCAGCGCCCCGATGACAAGGCCCGGCAGGACGGCTCGCAGTGGTCGCGGTGCACCCTCTTCTGTACCGGTGCCCGACGGCCTGAGCAGCGCCGACACCACAACCTTCTTTGCGAAGGTATAGGCGTTGAGCTCATCCCGCCGTGATGCCATGACTTCCTGCTCCTCCCCCGTGCGGCCTCGACGGCCCGCGCAGTCCCAGCGTCATCATGGGACACGCCCCTACTATGCCTGCTGCCGTATCACCGCGGTCAATCAGCCCTGGCTGAGCACAGTTCCGGATACGCCACTGATATAGCGTCGAGTCCGGATCCCGGTGGGGACAGTTGTGGCAGTTCTCGGCCACCGGTCATGCCCATATCGGCCATGAGCTGAGACCTGAGTAGGCGTACTCATTTGCTGCCCGGCACGTCGTCACTACGCTCGCAGCAAGCCGGTGTGATAGCTGTGAGGCGACGGGGGTTCTGGTGACGTTCGATGATGAGTGGGCCGAGCTGAAGCAAGGGGCGGCGGCACGGATGCAGCTGGCCGGCACCGGATGGAGCGACAACTCCGGTGGCGGTGGCGGAGAGCTCCGCACCTCGAAGGCCGCCTGGACCAAGGCAGGCGAGGGCGTCAACGCACTCCGCGGCGACATCAAGAAGGCTCTGACGAGGCTCGGCGACAGCCAAAAGGGCACGGGCCAGGGCGGCGGCGAGATCGCGAGCGTCGGGGCCCAGCGAGAGCTCCACGACTCATGGCAGCGCTACCTCACAGATGTGAGCAACCGCTGCGGCACTCTACGTGACTTGTTCGAGAAGGCGAGCGCCGCCGAGTCCAAGAACGACGAGGCGGTCAAAGACGTGTTCTCCGCAGTCCGGGGCAAGTACGGGGACACCCCCGCCGTTGGCGGCTCCAGCAAGGAGCGGTGAGTCGAAGCCATGGACTACGCCACCCTCAAGTCGCTCAAGCCGTCCGAGTTCACCGATGCCGCGGACGGATACCGCGCGACCAGCGATATGGCCGGGAAGGCCAAGGAACACATCGAGAACGAGATCACGGTCGGCATGCGGCAGTCGCTCGAGAGTAAGGCTGCCACCACTGCGGACAGCCAGCTCCGGAAGCTGGCTCAGAACTTCCACTACACCCAGGTCGAATGTGGCCTGATCAGCACGGCGCTCAACGGCCTTGCCCACGACCTGGAAGCGGCTCAGAAGAAGCTCAAAGACGCTGTCACCGACGCGCAGAGCAAGAACTTCACGGTGGAGGCCGACGGATCAGTCAGCTACCCGGCAGCAGAGATGAAGACCGACGGCAAAGCTCCGGGCGACAGCGCCTCCAGCAGCCCAAGCACTGCCGGCTCGGACATGGCCCAGGCTCTCCAACGACAAGCGGCCAGTGTCGACCCGAATCCGAACTACGGTCCTGCCCAGGAGATCGCCAACCGGATCTCCGCGGCCATTCAGGAAGCCGCTGAGGCGGACGCGAAGTGGGCCCCAAAGCTGCGGGCGCTCAAGGCGGACGACGATCTGCAGGTCTCTTACAAGGACTGGGCCAACGTTCAGAAGGACACTCGCGGTGTCCTAAAGGGCGCCGATACCTATATGGACAGCATCAAGGAGCCTCCCAAGAACGGGAGTCCGAAGGAGAACGCTGAGTGGTGGAAGGGGCTCTCCCAGGATGAGCGAGAAGGCTACGCCACGCTTCACCCTGCCAGTATCGGAGCCCTGGATGGAATTCCGTCCGACGTTCGCGATACCGCCAACCGAACAGTCCTTGCGGAGCAACGGGCCAAGTACGAACTTGCGTTGCAATCCTTCCCGCCCATGCCGCAGAAGTACCAACCACCCACATCGGGCTACACGATCGCCTACATGGAATGGGCGGAGAAGCGCGAGCGCCTGACAAGCGCCATCAGGGGGATGGAGGTTGTCCAGGAACGCCTTGACCGGCGTGGCCCCGGCCAGGATCAACTTCCTCCGGCATACCTCTTGGGCTTCGACACGAAAGGCGAAGGGGATGGGCGGGTCATCATCGCCAACGGTAATCCAGACACAGCCGATCACACCGCGATCTATGTCCCTGGCACCGGTTCCGACCTCGCCGGAATCCGAGGCGATATCGAGCGAGGTGAGCGACTCTGGGCGGCGAGTGACGCCAAGGCCCCGGGGCAGTCTGTCTCCACGATCACCTGGCTTGACTACGACACACCCCGATCAGCCATCCCCGTCTTGGACGGGGATCTAGCTCCCCAGGCCGCGTTCCCGCAATACGCGGAGGACGCAGCTCCTCGACTCAATCAGTTCCTCGAAGGCACTCAAGAGGCTCAGGGTGGTTACAGTTCCAGCCACACCACAGTGATCGGCCACAGTTACGGCAGCACCGTCGTCGGAGAAGCGTCCAAACAAGGAGACCTTGCCGCTGAGGACATAGTGGTTGCCGGGAGCCCAGGGATGCAGGTTCGCCACGCTAATGACCTCGACGTGGATCAGGGGCACGTGTGGGCCATGGCTGGATCTTCCAGTAAAGACCAAGTACCCGTCGGCGGGAAGATTGTGGGCCTTGGAGAGGACTGGACTGTTCCCACAGATCCAAAGTTCGGCGCCCACATCATGGAAACTGATTCAGAAGATCACAGTGGTTACTGGCAACCCGGATCCACCAGCCTGAGAAATCAAGCTGCAGTAATCACGGGAGAATACGGCGAGGTGAAGCAGCTTGATTAGGCGACTGACGACGATCGCCCTATTCGTATCACTGACCGCAGCAACATCGGGGTGCTCAAACGTGAACCAGTCGGACAGGGAAACTAAGAATCCACCGGAGACCCAACCTTCCACGAAAAAATACGAGGACGCAATCGACGAAGCAACTCGCCTCTCGAGCGAAGTCCTGGACATCATCAACCTTCGCGGCAAGGTGACGAAGCCGGGCCCTGGCCCCCTGCCTTGCGACGATACAGAAGACGACCACTACAGGATCGATCACCCCTGGAGCGTTTACGGCGTACCCGTTGCAGATATGGAGAAATCGATGGAACGCCTCAAAAAGGACCTCCCCAAACATAGTTGGGATATCCGCAGTTACGGCCCCGATGCCAGCAAGGCCAAGAGCCTTGAGTTGACTGCGGAGCACAAGGAGAGAGGGTTCTCTCTAATCATCACCCTGCAAGACCGCCGCGACCGCAGCAAGAATCCATCCCTGATTGAGGTAAATCTTCAGTCTCCGTGCTACAAGCGCCCTGATGGGCCTGGCGCATAGGGTCGTTGCCATGCGGACTTCTACGACGGAGCCAGAGGCCGCCCCATCTTCCTTCTCACCTGCTTCATCGCCCTATATTCGTCAACCACAGGACGCAGCAAGCCCACGGAGGAAGCGGACCCAAAGATTCTGGTTCACGTGGTTTCCGGTTGCTTCCGGGCACCCAAGGGGACCGACCTCGATAGCGAGTACTGATCATCCCACCAACGATGACCCGGACTTCAGCCACCTCTCCCTGCGGCACACGGCGCACGACCAAGCAATAACTGGCTGAGATCGATCCGAGTAGTCGTACTCATGCGCCGACGTCTTCAAGTCATTACCGTCGAGGTCAGCCATGCCGAAGCAGTCGAGGTGACAGCGACACGGGCACCAGCGATCAGGCTGGATCTTTGCGCAAAATTGCCGTTGCGACCGCAAGTGTCGAGTGACTAGAGTGACGTAGGTTTAACTGGCTTTATATCGGGGGTTGTTGTGGCCGACCAGGGGCGAGGCAACGGCGAGGATCTCGCCGTCAGCAGCGTTGACCTGCAGGGGTTCAAGAAGCGCATTGATGTGCTGCTTGAACATCTCGAGAAGGGCAACGCCCATCCCGCGAAGATCGGCGAACAGACGATCACTGCGGCTTCCTACGGGACAGGGTTCGCAGCTGCGGATGATCTGTCCAAGGCGTACGAAAAGGTGCGTTCCCGGCTGGAGCGTCTGAGCCGGCTCTTCGGCGAGCAGATCGAGGCCATGGGGCTGGCCGTGAGCTTCGCGGACAAGGGCTACGACGGCACCGACGTCGAACAGGCGCAGCGCTACACGGAGATCCGTGCGCGCGCCGAGAAGTACTACGACGATCCGGCCGCGCAGTCGGCCAGTGACAGTGGGGCGGCGGCGCCTGGTACTGGCGAAGGTACTGGTGGCGCGACGTCGGGTGGGTTCAGCTAACGGGGAGTGTGTCGTGGCAGGGGATGAATTCGAGGGGCGTTCACTCAACGAGCTGTACGCCATGGTGGCTTCGGCGAATCCGGCTCAACTGAGCAAGGCTGGCGAGGCTCTGTTCGCCGCCTCGCCGGAGATCGCGGCTATCGCCATGGATCTGCGTAACTATGTCGGCCGGGTTGAGTGGAAGGGCGAGGCCGGCAACACCTTCCGCGAGTGGGGTCACAGCATGTCCTCGGAGACGCTGAAGCTGTCCGAGTACGCGGCGACCGCGGGTTCGGAGATGGTCAGCGCGGGTGATGCGTTGCGTTCGGCGCAAGCCGCAGTGCCAGCGCCGGACACGATGAATTACGTGGACCCGGAGAAAGAGGAGAAGCGGAAGGCTGCTGAAGAGCCGAAGCGGCAAGAAGCCATCAATCAGCTGAATCGGCTTACTTCGTACTACCACACGTCTGCTGAGCGGATACAGGCTCAGCCGGAGCCGAACTTCGAGCCTCCACCCGAGCACAAGTCCGTCATAGCCCAAAGTACGCCTTACAGTTCGGGCAGCGGTGCGGAAGCCGTCAGTGCGACGTCGAACAGTGGCGGAAACACCAGCGGAGGTGGATCTGCCGCCCAAGGTTCGGTTGGTACGGGCGGGCAGAGTGGTCCATCACCTGAACATCCGCAAACAAGCCAACCTGTGAACACCGGCATCGACTCCATTGCAGTGGCTCCCCCGCAGGAAGCAGGAACTAGCCGTCCCAGCGGGCCCAACGCCCCCAGCACTGGGGGCTCTGCTCCAGTGCTGCCTTCACCGCTGCCCGCAGGTCCCATTCCCGGGGGCTACAAGCCTCCTTCCGGGAATCCAGTAGGAGGCCCCAACACCACCCGCCCCGGAGTCCCTGGGCCCTCCGGAACGGTGCGTCCCAGCAGCCCTACTCCTGTACCGCATGGCGGGACTTCCAACGGCGCTAGTAGTGGCCGCCCAGCACCAGCCGCCGGCAGATCTACGGGACCGCGCGGGCCTATGGGAACCGTTATTGGCGAGGGAACAGCAACTGGCCGCGGGCCGGGTGGTGTGCCAGGGCCGCTTCCTGGCGGTCAAGGGACAGGCACTGCGCCCGGCGGTCGAAGGTTGGCTTCGCAACCTGGCGGTTCTGTAGGTCCACGACTGCCGGGCACTGTGATCGGTGAGGGTCCTGCGGCAGGTCGTGGAATCGCAGCGGGGACAGGACAGGCCCCGGGCTCGCGAACTTCACAGAGCGCTCCTGCTGGCAGGAGCACAGCCTCACAGCCCGGCGGTGCGGTGGGGCCTCGCTCCGTCAACGGCGGTGCTGTTGGTGAAGGGATGGCAGCCGGTCGAGGGGCTGCGGGAACAGCTGGACCTGCTGCTGGTGCCGCAGATCCCAGGAATGTTGCTTCTGGCAGAAGGCTAGCGTCCGAGCCTGGAGGGCCAGTGGGTTCAACCCGCACTTCGGCCGGTGGGCGAGGCGAGTTCAATGCTGGTGGTGCACGTGCCGTGCCGAGTGGATCTGCCTCACCTACTCGAGGCCGGCACCGGTCCACCGGGAACCGCCCCGACTACCTCACTGAAGACGAAGACACCTGGGTCACCGACCGGCGGAAGACCATTCCACCTGTCATTGAATGAGGGGTTCAGTACACCGTGTTCCATCGCGTACGCCGCGTGACCGGCTGGGTCGTGCCGTTGGCGGGTGCAGCAGCGATTCTGCTTGTCGCTCCGTTGCCCTCGGCACACGCAGCCGACATGCGGTCCCGCCAGTGGTATCTCGATGCCATGCGCGCCGATGACCTCTGGAAGGTAAGCGTCGGCGCAGGCGTGACGGTGGCGGTGGTTGACACAGGGGTGGATGCCAGCGTTCCCGAGCTTCGAGGACGTGTTCTCCGTGGCAAAAACGTCGAGAACTCCGACGGCGGCACCCTGAGCGATGAACAGGGACACGGCACGAGTATGGCCGCCACCATCGCCGGAAGCGGTGCGCAAGGTGGCATCAAGGGCTTGGCACCTAGCGCCAAGATTCTGCCCGTCAAGGTCTCCAGCCAAAGCGAATCATTCGGCGGGCTAGGTATCGTCGCCAAGGGGATTCGCTACGCCGCCGACAGTGACGCCAAGGTCATCAACGTGTCGCAATCGGGATTTCCTACCTCTGGCGAGAGAGCGGACCTCCAGGCAGCGATCAACTACGCCTCAAAGAAGGGAAAGTTGGTCTTCGCAGGCAGCGGCAATGACGGCGATGGGAGTCCTGAGTACCCGGCGGCCATGCCTGGAGCAGTAGCGGTGGGTGCGGTGGCCTCCAGCGGCAAGGTATCCAAGTTCTCCAATTTCGGGAGTCATCTCGCTCTCGCGGCGCCAGGTGAGAAGATTCCGTCCTACTGCCCCAAGAATGAGGGCTACTGCGAGTCAAAGGGCACTAGCCAAGCCACAGCCCTAGCCTCAGCCTCGGCAGCCCTGATCTGGTCCAAGCACCCCAACTGGACAGCAAACCAAGTCCTCCGAGTAATGATGGAGACTGCGGGCCACGACGGCCCTGTCCCCAGCAAGTACATCGGCTACGGGACCATCCGGCCCGCGCAAGTCCTGCTCGAAGGCATGGGCGAGCCCGGAGATCCGGACGTCAATCCGTTGCTCGCCGCGCGGCAGAATGAGTCGCCGACGCCATCGACTTCCCCCTCTCCCGCGAACAAGAACAAGGGGGACAGCAAGGACGACCAGAAACAGCCGCGGTCTGAGAACGCCGCGGCTGAGTCCGACGGGGGCGGCACCCTCTGGATCGTCGTCACCATCGTCGCCGCAGCCGCTGTTGCTGCAGGCGCCTTGGTGGCAGTCCGCGTACGTAACAGGCGGGCTCCATAAGCGTGTTCCGTACCGGAGCCCGCGCACGCATGAGAGAGGGATGAGTATGAGTTCCACCGGTGGTTCCAGTCTTGGTTACTCAGACATCGCCAAGGCCAAGACAGCGATCGAGGACACCATGAACTCGATGAACCAGCAGGTCCGTGCGCTGTCTGAAGCGATCAACATGGTGGCCGGCTCCTGGCACGGCCAGGGCGCGTCGCAGTTCGTCAAGGCGCAGAACGATCTCAACAACGACCACAAGGACATTCACCGTCGCCTGCAGATTCTCCATGAGGCCGTGGACCAGACCCGGAACCTCAACGAGAGCAATGACGTGGAAGTCCAGGCAGCCTTCAAGGGCGTCGACACCGGCGGTGGTGCGGCGGCAGCAAGCGCGGCGGGCGGGTCGGGCATCGACCGCCTGTAGTACCGGCAAACCCTGCGCACCGCGCACTTCTCAACTCACCGGCAAGGCCGCCGAACACTTTTGGAGCCAGCATGAGCGACGCCGACCTCAGGGTCCGGTACGAGAACGTCCAGACCATCGCCGACAGCATCCGCCGGATCTCGCGAGAGATCATGCAGAACATGGACCGCATGGACGACGCCGTGCGGGTGGTCGCCGCGACGTGGGACGGTGAAGCCCACGGGATGTACCAGGACGTCCAGCGCGCCTACAAGGGCCGTGCGGACCACATGCAGAAGACCCTTGAGCAGGTTGCCCGGCTCATCGAACAGGGCAAGGAGAGCTACGGCACCGTGGACCGCAAGAACGCGGCAACGATCCAGCAGGCTCTCTGAGGCTGGATCAGCACTTTCATACGAGCGCCCCGCGGAGGGACATGCGCAGCCCTTTGTGCGCATGTCCCTCCGCTGTTGAGTCGCAAGGTCAGAGTTCCGGCATCCCGATGGGGCGGCCACGCCCGGTAGGCACCGGTTCCACTTCACGCCTCTACCCGCCTGCTCAACACTCGCGACGATGACTGAAGTCTCTGTTGGCAACTCCCTTGTTCCCTGCAACAGTTGTGCGAGTCGGGCGGGGTTCAAGGGACAAGCGGGGCGCAGTGCAAAAGTGGAGACAGATCGCGCTGCTGGTGTGCGCGCTCGCGCTCGGGGCTGTGGCCCTGTTCTCACCCGCCGACCGCGAGAACATCGTGGACGCCACCCAGTTCAGCATCGCGTTCTTCGCGACGCTGCTGACCGGCGAGGCGGTGATCTTCGCCCTCACCTTCTCCGCCGCCAGCTCCTGGCCGTCACTCCGCGCGATCGACAGCCACATCGCCTTCCGCGAGTGGGTGCTGATCGGCTGGTTCGCGGCCCTGTTCACCGCGTGCGGCCTGCTCGGCGACAGCACGATCAGCGCCACATACGGGGCCCTGCTGTTCCTCCTTGCCAATGTCTTCGGGATCTTCTCATTCATCCGCCTCTTCGGCCTGGCCAGCGTCGGCGGACGCAACCGGCTGCTGCAACGCACCCTCGCCGGAGCCCTGATCCGGCCCCAGCCCGCCACCACACCCCACGCTCCCGCCCCGCCGGGCCTTGAGGACGATCCGATCCTCGCCGCCTACCTCGGCACCGTCGGCCAGGCCGCCGGCAGCAACGACCCCACCGGCATTCGCAACCTGGTCGACCAGCTCGTCGCCGCCCAAGTGCCGCCGCACGCCGCCGACCACGCCATCGCCGTCCAGCTGAACGTGCTGCATCGACTGGCCCGCGCCGCCCTGACCAGCGGCGCCGACCCGATCGTGATCACCGGCTGCGCCGACACCCTGATCGACTCCATACTCCAACGGGCCCGCTCCCTTGCCCACCCGGCCCCGGCCCTGGGCGCGACCAGCCGTTACCTGGCCTGGCTCGCCTCCACCGCGCACCTGATGTCGGTACGGGCCGTCGCCTCCAACCGGGCCGCCCGCGAACTGGTCGCCATGTCCACCGACAACCGGCTGAAGATCCTGCGCCGCGTCGACCCGGACCCCAAGTCCGCCGGCGCCAGCGACGAGGTCGGCAGCATCCTGCCCGACCCACTCCAACTCCTGCTGTGGACAGCCGACTTCTGCGAGTTCCACGGCGCCCACCAGGCCAGTGCCTTCTACGGCGTGTTCGAAGCCCTCACCGGCACCAAGTTCATGGGCAACTACTGGGACGGCGCCTCCATCCTCACCCAGCTCCGCACCGCCCTCTACGACCACACCAACTCCGAGTCCGGCTCCGGCTCCGACTCCGTGAGAACCCCCGAGGCCGATGCCACCCGCCAGGTCTTCGGCTCCCTCGACGAGTTCGACCGCTTCTGGGCCCTGATCTCCGTCAATGCCCTCGCCACCCTGCGCGACACCCGCCAGCCTCATCCCCCGGAGCTAATCCGCCCCGAATTCACCCCCGACCCCCGGCTCCTGGGCGCCTATCTACGCACCTTCGCCACCCACCGCTACTTCACCACCGCCACCCAGGCCCAAGAGGCCCTGCTCGGCCTCATTTCCCGCACCGATCCACCCGGTTCGCCGAGCGAGGAGATACGTATCACCCGCGAGCGCGCCGCCTACCGCACCCCCGCTCCCCCTACCGCGCCCCGACAGCGTCCGGCCGCCATGGTCTTGGCCATCGCCACCCGCCTGGCCCCACTCACCTCCGGCGAACCCGACACCGAACTGCGCACCTTCCTCACGACACTGCCCACGCCCGCACTGAAATCCGCCGCGGATCTCGCCGCACGAATCCTGCCCGGCGCCGCAGACGAACCCGACCCGCACCAGGCCATCGTCACCGGACTCAAGGTGCTGCAACTGGTGGGTGCTCACACTTGGGAGGACCGGTGACAACCCCCGCACCCGTACCCGCCCTCGATGTCGACCGGGACGCCTGGCGCGCGAAACTCGCCCGCCTCCACTCCCCCGACGTCGTCCACGCCCTCGTCGTCCAATGCGCCCTGCACTGGCTGGACCCCGCCCAGTACGCCTTCCGCAACGAGATCGACCAGGCGCTGATGACCGCCCAACTCCACCGCGGCGACACACTCACCGTCACCCGCGTGATCCTGCACAACCTCCCCGCCGCCACCGACACCGCCCCACGCCCACCCCACTTCGAGGCTGCCTTCGACGAGTGGCACTACCGCCTGGCCGCCTCCGCCGCCCTGCTCTTCCCCACCGACCGACCCGCCCCGCGCATCCACCGCCTCATCATCCGCGGCGACCAGACCGAACCACCGATCCCGGATATGGTCGAATTCTTGGAAAACGGCCACTGGACCGACCGGCAACGCGCGGGCCTGGCCCTGCATATCGCCAACACCACTGGAAACACAACACCATTGACCAGTTACGACGTGGACCTGGACGGCCCGTTCGGTGACGCCGACCCCTCGGTCCACATGTGAGTGCCCCAGCACGCGAGAACGAGGAGATCAGGTGCCCTACGCCCCGGAGACCCCCCAGGACCACGCCTTCCTAGAGCAGGCCATCCAGATCTCCCGCCACGCCCTCGAAGACGAAGGCAAGACCCCCTTCGGCGCCCTCGTCGTCATCGACGGCCAGGTGGTCGGCACCGGCTCCAGCTCCGTCGTCGAACTCCGTGACCCGACCGCCCACGCCGAGGTCATGGCGCTACGCGACGCCGGCACCCGCCTCGACCGCCACCTCATGGAAGACGCGGTCATGTACTCCAGCAGCGAACCCTGCCCCATGTGCCTGACCGCCTGCTACTGGGCCCGTATCCCCCGCCTCGTCTACGCCGCCACCAGCCACGACGTCGCCACCAACGGCTTCGAAGACCTCCAGTACTACCGCCAGTTGACCCTGCCCAACGCCGAGCGCACCCTCCTGGACGAAGTCACGGCAAACGACGAAACCCGCACTACCGCGGCAGCCACCCTCGCCAGCTGGGCCGACAAACTCCCCTTCCCCGTGGAGCCCAAACTCTGACGCACCTCGTGCGATCACAGCAAAGCTCAAGGCGACTGGGTTCAGCCATGGCGCTGCGGATCTCACCCAACTCCACATCGGAACACGGCGATTACCGCAAGATAGTGATCTCTACCTGCTAAACCTGGGAGGTCCTCGTGGTGTCCGTCGCCTTGGTTCACAGCACGCAGCTGATGCAGCAGCGCATGCCCGATCCACACGACGCCCGCACACCCGCCCGCCCGCAACCCGCTGGCTGCGGGCGGGCACTTCCCTACCAGCGCCCACCACCAGACCGCTCACACAAACTCCCAGGTCAACCAGCCCTCCGCCAGTCACTCCAGACGAGCCGAACCGACACGAGTCTTCGGTAGATACGCCGACGTCTCCACGATCAGCGACTCACCCCCGGTCACGGGGGGGGCGACACGACCTGCCCTTGCCGTCGGCTCCTGCCCGGGACTTGAACCTGCGGCCAGGCACCCCGAGACCACCGCGAAGTCCCGCCAACCAACTCTCACAGGCGACACCAGGGACTTCCACCACACCAGGGGCGCCCCAAGCGCGCATCCGCCCGTACCCCTGCTCCACGCCACTCCCCGCCTCCGCCCCTGACTCACCGTCAGCTCTCTCCAGCCGAAATCCAGCCAGCGTGCAGAGAACGACAGATGACGACAGATGACGACACGTCAGGCCGTCCAGCCAGGATCCAGCCACGCACACGCCGACGGGGCCGCCCCGAACTTGGGGCGACCCCGTCTGACCTGGCGTTTTGCTAAATCGCCGGATCCACGGTAATGCGTGGCCTATACATTGAAGCGGAACTCCACAACATCCCCGTCCTGCATCACATACTCCTTGCCCTCCATGCGCGCCTTGCCCTTGGCGCGGGCTTCCGCTACCGAGCCCGTTTCGACCAGGTCGTCGAAGGAGATGACCTCGGCCTTGATGAAGCCCTTCTGGAAGTCGGTGTGGATGACACCGGCCGCCTCGGGGGCCGTGGCGCCCTTCTTGATGGTCCAGGCGCGGGACTCCTTGGGGCCTGCCGTCAGGTAGGTCTGCAGGCCCAGGGTGGTGAAGCCGACGCGGGCGAGGGTGGCGAGGCCGGGCTCTTCGGCGCCGACGGACTGGAGGAGTTCGAGGGCGTCCTCCTCGTCGAGCTCGGCGAGGTCCGCCTCCAGCTTGGCGTTCAGGAAGATCGCCTCGGCCGGGGCGACCAGGGCGCGCTGCTCCTCCTTGAAGGCGTCGTCCGTCAGCTCGTCCTCGTCCACGTTGAAGACGTAGAGGAAGGGCTTCGTGGTCAGGAGGTGCAGGTCGTGCAGGAGCTCCTCGTTCCCGCCGCCCTGGACGATGCCCTGGGAGAAGAGCGTCTCGCCGCGCTCCAGGATGGCCTTCGCCTCCTCGACCGCCTTGACCTTCGGCGCGATGTCCTTCTTGATGCGCGACTCCTTCTGGAGGCGCGGCAGGACCTTCTCGATGGTCTGCAGGTCGGCGAGGATCAGCTCGGTGTTGATCGTCTCGATATCGCTCTTCGGGGAGACCTTGCCGTCGACGTGTACGACGTTCTCATCCTGGAAGGCGCGGATGACCTGGCAGATCGCGTCGGACTCGCGGATGTTCGCCAGGAACTTGTTGCCCAGGCCCTCGCCCTCGCTCGCACCGCGCACGATGCCCGCGATGTCGACGAAGTCCACCGTCGCCGGGAGGATCTTCTGGGAGCCGAAGATCTCCGCGAGCTTGTCGAGGCGGGGGTCGGGGACGCCGACCACGCCGACGTTCGGCTCGATCGTCGCGAACGGGTAGTTGGCCGCAAGGACGTCGTTCTTGGTCAGGGCGTTGAACAGGGTCGACTTGCCGACATTGGGCAGACCGACGATTCCGATCGTGAGCGACACGTTGCGACTTCCCGTTACGTCTGGGCGGAGTGGTGGGCCCGGGCGGGCCGATCCACCAGTCTACGGCCCCGGTCCCGCCCCCTCTCCGCCCTGTGGACAGCCCGCTCCACAGCCCGCTCCACAGCACACCCCACGGCCCACTCCCCGCCCGCTCCATCCCCCGCTCCCCCGCCGTGTGCGCGGCCGCGGCCCGGGTACGTATCGAACGCACAGCCAAGGTGCTTCAAAGCGCGTGTCCAAGGCCGGATACCCGGCCCCGGCCGACCTAGGTTGGAGCGGTGGAGCAACACAGGACGCGACCGAACAGGGACCGAGCGCGACGAACGGCCCCCCTTCCGCCGCAGGCCGCGGGACCCGCCGCCGAGGACCGGACCACGACCGCGACGGTCTACCGCGCCGCGTCCCGCCGCCCCGTGCCACCACTCGCCCTGGCCGTGCGCCGGGCCGTCCTCACTGTGCGCAAGGCCGTGCCCGCGGTGCGCTCGCTGCCCGACCCACGGCTCACCGGGCTCGGCAGCGGTCTGTTCTGCGGCGCGGCCATGCTGCTGCTCGCCTGCCTGATCCGGCTGCTGTTCGACGGTTCCGTGGTGGCCTACGGAGTGCTGTTCCTGCCGGTGAGCGCGCTGACGGCGCTGTGGGTGCGGCCCGCCGACCTGGTGACGGGGCCGGTCGCGGTGCCGATCGCGTTCGCCGTGGGACTGCTGCCGATCGCCGGCGGCTCGGACGGCTTCGGCGGGCATGTGATGGGCCTGGTGACCGCCCTCGCGGTGCACGCCGGGTGGCTCTACGGCGGGACGCTGGTCGCCGGTCTGATCGTGACCGTCCGCAAGGTGCGGCTCATGGCGCGGAAGCGGGCCCTGCGCGCGGCCGCGGCCCGCCCGCCGCACCGCCGTATGCCTGCCTGAGGCCCCGAGGCCCTGACCCTGGCCCTGAGCCGTCAGGCCTGAGCCGCGTTCTCCCTCGCGGCCATCGCCGCTCCCACGATGCCCGCGTTGTTGAGCAGCTCCGCCGGCACGATCTCCGCCTTGATGCCCTCGATCAGCGGCAGAAACTTGTGCGCCTTGCGGCTGACCCCGCCGCCGATGATGAACAGCTCCGGTGAGAACAGCATCTCGACGTGCGCCAGATACTTCTGGATCCGGTGCGCCCAGTGCTCCCAGCTCAGCTGCTCGTCGTCGCGGGCCTTGGTCGAGGCGCGCTTCTCCGCGTCGTGGCCGTGCAGCTCCAGGTGGCCGAGCTCGGTGTTGGGGACGAGGTGGCCGTTCACGAACAGGGCGCTGCCGATGCCCGTGCCGAGGGTGAGCAGCAGGACCGTGCCCTGGCGGCCCTTGCCCGCGCCGAAGTTCATCTCGGCGACCCCGGCGGCGTCCGCGTCATTGAGCACCGTCACCGGCAGGCCGCCGCCGAGGCGCTCGGTGAGCAGGGCGCGGGCGTCGACATCGACCCAGCCCTTGTCGACATTGGCGGCCGTACGGATCGTGCTGCCACCGGTGACGACTCCGGGGAAGGTGACGCCGACGGGGCCCGACCAGCCGAAGCGGTCGACGACTTCCTTGACGCCGTCGGCCACCGCGTCCGGCGTGGCCGGGTGCGGGGTGAGGACCTTGTGGCGGGGCTCCGCCAGGTCGCCCCGGTCCAGGTCGACCGGGGCGCCCTTGATGCCGGAGCCGCCGATGTCCACGCCGAAGATCTGCATGGACACCACGTTACGACGGCCTGCGGGGCCGGGCAGTCCTACGAGGCCACAGACGCAGGACCTGTAGGCCCCCGCAGGACCCGCAGGCCTACGGGTTGCGGGTTGCGGGTTACGGGTTACGGGTTACGGGTCTACGACGCGGCCGGGCGGCCCGTGCGCTCCTCGATCAGCGCTGCGGCCTCGGCGCGCAGGTCTCGGCGCAGCTCCTTGGGCAGCGAGAAGGTGAGGGACTCCTCGGCGGTCTTCACGATCTCGACGTCGCCGTAGCCACGCTCCGAGAGCCAGGCCAGAACCTCCTCGACCAGGACGTCGGGGACCGAGGCGCCGGAGGAGACACCGACGGTGGAGACGCCTTCGAGCCAGGTCTCGTCGATCTCGCGCGCGAAGTCGACGAGATAGGCGGCGGGGCAGCCGGCCTGCTTGGCGACGTCGACCATGCGCTGGGAGTTGGAGGAGTTCTTGGAGCCGACCACGATGACCAGATCCGACTGCTGGGCCAGTTCCTTGATGGCCGTCTGGCGGTTCTGGGTGGCGTAGCAGATGTCGTCGGACGGCGGCGAGATCAGGTTCGGGAACTTCTCCTTGAGGGCGTCCACCGTCTCCATCGTCTCGTCGACGGAGAGCGTGGTCTGGGAGAGCCAGACGACGCGGGAGTCGTCGCGCACCTCCACGTTGGCCACGTCCTCGGGGCCGTCGACCAGGGTGATGTGGTCGGGGGCCTCGCCGGAGGTGCCGATCACCTCCTCGTGGCCCTCGTGGCCGATCAGGAGGATGTCGTAGTCGTCGTTGGCGAAGCGGACGGCTTCCTTGTGGACCTTGGTGACCAGGGGGCAGGTGGCGTCGATGGTGGCGAGGCGGCCCTCACGGGCCTCCTCGTGCACGGAAGGCGCGACGCCGTGCGCCGAGAACATCACGATGTTGCCCGGCGGCACCTCGGTGGCCTGGTCGACGAAGATCGCGCCCTTCTTCTCCAGGGTCTGCACGACGTACTTGTTGTGCACGATCTCGTGCCGGACATAGACGGGCGCCCCGTACTGCTCAAGGGCCTTCTCGACGGCGATCACGGCGCGGTCCACGCCCGCGCAGTAGCCGCGCGGAGCGGCGAGCAGGACGCGGCGGGCTTGGGTCGGTGCAGTCATGTCCCCCATCGTAAGGCCGCCCTCAACGGGTCAAAGATCCACACCTTGGAGAGACTGGAACGGTTGGGATCACAGGTGGCCATGGAGGCGCACGATGTCCGGTGACAGCGCAAGCACCACGCCTGGCGGCGGCGGAGGCGGTATTTCCGGTGCCGGCGCGAGTAGTACGCCTGGGGTCGGCGCGGGCGGTACGCCTGGGGCCGGCGCGGGCGGTACGCCTGGTGCCGGCGCGGGCGGTACGGCCGCCGACGGTGACGGCGGGGGGCTGCGGCGCAGTCTCGGCTTCCGCGATCTCGTGGTGTACGGACTGCTCTTCATCGCCCCCATGGCGCCCGTCGGCGTCTTCGGCACCCTCGACGCCAAGTCGCACGGCGCGGTGGCCCTGGTCTATCTGGTCGCGACGATCGCGATGGCGTTCACCGCATTCAGCTACGCGCAGATGGTGCGGGTGGTCCCGCAGGCGGGCTCTGTCTTCGCCTACGCGCGCGTGGCGCTCGGCAAGGGGCCGGGGTTCATCGCGGGCTGGATGGCGATGCTCGACTATCTGCTGATTCCGGCGGTGGCCTATCTGTTCTCCGGGATCGCGATGCACGCCCTGGTGCCGTCGGTGTCGCAGTGGGTGTGGACCGCGCTCGCCGTGGTGATCACGACGGCGCTCAATCTGTGGGGGGTGCGGGCGGCGGCCCGGGTCGGCTTCGCGGTGCTCGCGATGGAGATCGTGGTGCTGCTCGTGTTCGTGGTCTCCGCCCTGGTGGTGCTCGTCCGGGACGGGGCGGAGCGCGGTTGGCTGACGCCGCTGACCGGTGACGGCGGCTTCACCATGGGCGCGCTCCTGGGTGCGGTGTCCATCGCCGTCCTGTCGTATCTGGGCTTCGACGCGATCGCCTCGTTCGCCGAGGAGGTCACCGGGGGGTCGGCGAAGGTGGCGCGCGCTGTGCTGTTCTGTCTGGCGCTCGCGGGCTTCCTGTTCATCGCGCAGACCTATCTGGTGGCGCTGCTCGAACCGGTGTCGTCGGCGCAGCTCGCGGCCGATCCGGGCAAGCAGGGCTCGGCCTTCTACGACGCCGTGGACTCCTCGGTGGGCGGCTGGCTGCACGATCTGGTGGCCGTGAGCAAGGCGATCGGCGCCGCGTTCGCCGCGCTCGCCGGGCAGGCGGCGGCCGGGCGGCTCGTCTTCGCCATGGCCCGTGAGCGGCGCCTTCCGCGGGTGCTTTCGCGGACGGACTCCGGGGTGCCGCGGGTCGCGCTCGGCGTCGCGGCGGTGATCACGATGGTGGCCGCGGTGTGGGCGGCGAGCCGCGACGACGGTATGGACCACCTGGTGTCGGTGGTCGACATCGGCGCCCTGGTCGCGTTCACGATGCTGCACGCCTCGGTGGTGTCGTGGTTCGCGGTACGCAAGGAGGGCGGGCCGGTCAGCTGGTGGCGGCACATCCTGGTGCCGGTCCTCGGCGCGGCCATCACCCTCGCGGTGATCGCGGAGGCATCCCGCCCGGCACAAGTGGTGGGCGTGATCTGGCTGGTCGTGGGGCTCGTCGTGCTGGCGGTGCAGAGCCGGTCGAGGCCGTCGCGCGCCTAACGCTCCGCGGGACGTCCGGTAAGGCACCTGCGGGTGCGTCGTGGCTGGTCGTGGGGCTCGTCGTGCTGGCGGTGCAGAGCCGGTCGAGGCCGTCGCGCGCCTAACGCTCCGCGGGACGTCCGGTAAGGCACCTGCGGGTGCGTCGTGGCTGGTCGTGGGGCTCGTCGTG